>DATNCH010000192.1:0-22997 GCA_035571655.1 Pyrinomonadaceae bacterium | reverse complement strand
TCAACGTCTTCGCCCAAAGCACGCACGCCACGTCGAACGTAAAGACCGTTGAAATAACGCCTTCCGCGCAGGAAGCGGAAGTCGGACAAAAAATAAAACTTTCAGTGACGGCGACGGATGCGTCCGGCCAGGTCGTGAAAGAACAGCCTTCGGTCTACTTCGCTGGACCGTTTGATATCGCTGCTGCCGACGACCAGGGCAACGTTTCGCTTTTCGGTGTTGGCGAAGTCACGGTGGGAGCGATCGTTGGCGGCACACCAGGCTTCACGAGATTGATGGTCAAGCCGCCCAGCATCAAGACCATCGAGATCGGCACGTTGAAAGCGCCGCTGGTCGTCGGTGGCACCACTCAACTCAACGCCACGACACGCATTTTCAGCGGTGACCCGCGCACGGGTGTTCCGATCACGTGGACTTCCGACAACGCGCAAGTCGCGACAGTCGATCCGGGCGGCGTCGTGATGGGAGTTGGACCAGGTAAAGCGACGATCACCGCCACGTCAGGCGTGGCAAGCGCGACGACAACGATCAATGTTGTGAACAGTAATCTGCGCAGCCTGGCCGTGACCGCGAGCGCGCGCACCGCACGCACCGGCGATGTGATCCAGTTCAACGCGAAAGGAGATCCGGCCGGCGATTTCACCACGCGTTGGTCTGTGAGTGGTACCGGAGCAACCATTGATGCCGACGGTGCTTTCGTCGCCGAGCGTCCGGGAAGTTATATCGTCACCGGAACCAGCGGCACTGTTTCGGCAAGCTCATCTATCGTAGTTACACCGCGCGATCTGGAACACGAGCTGAAAGTCGTCGGTCGCATCCCGATGAAGGAATATCAGGGCGCTGAACAGTGGATCATCGGCAACTATGCGTACTACTCGACGATTCACGATCGGTTCCTGGTCTACGACATTTCCGATCCCGCCAATCCGAAGTTAACCGACACCGTCCAGGTCGATGCTCGTCTTATTAACGACATCTCGACGACGGCTGACGGAAAGATTCTCGTGATCTCACGCGAGCAAGCGTCGAATCGAAAGAACGGGATCGCGTTTTACGATACCTCTGATCCGGCTCACCCGAAGCTCATCTCCGAATACACGGCGACAGTGAGCGGTGGTGTTCATAGTGCCTTCGTCGACGGTCATTACGTTTACCTGACTGACGATGCGACGGGTTCGATGCGTGTGATCGATTTCAAAGACGTGAAGAATCCGAAGGAGGTCGCGCGCTGGCAAACCGAGCCGCAGGCGGCGGCCACGATTAAGACCAAGGAAGGCGAACATATAGCCGGGCGTTATATTCACGATCTTCAGGTGAAGGATGGTCTTGCTTATCTCGCTTACTGGCACGATGGTCTGGTGATACTCGACGTCGGCGCAGGTTTGAAAGGCGGCAGTCCCGAGCATCCGCAACTCGTTAGTCAGTTTCGTTTCAATCATAACGAGCTGTACGGCAACGGCTGGCTCGCGGGCACGCACTCGGTGTTTCGTTATAAGAACTACGTGTTCGTCGGCGACGAGGTGTTCCCTGCCTTCTTCGACATTCGGAGTCCGAAGCGGATCCCGGTGCGCGGCATCTTTCACGTGATCGATGTTTCAGACATCAACAATCCGCGGAAAGTTGCGGAGTACACGGTGCCGGAAGGTGGCGCGCACAACATGTGGGTCGCGGACGACATGATGTACGTGGGTTACTACAGCGGCGGTGCGCGAGTGTTGGACGTCTCAGGCGAGCTGCGCGGCGAGCTTTACAATCAGGGACGCGAGATCGCGCGCCTCTGGACCGGCGATCCGAATAGCTTTCGGCCCAACATGCCCTTCACCTGGGGCGCCCAACCACACAACGGCCTGATCTACTTCAACGACATCAACAGCGGCATCTGGATCGTGAAACTCGGGGATAAGATCGATAAAGGCTCCACCACCGCCCCTGGACGATAAGTTTTATTTAGACAGGATTTCCAAGATTTTTCCAGGATTTAATCCTGAAACATCTTGTAAATCCTGTCTAATAGACCTTGAAAAAATCAATACCTGCGGCACCTGCGGCGGCGTCGACAGTTGCAACTGTCTTTAACGACGTCAAATCGATAACCTCGACAGTCCCTGGTTCGGAGCCGACGCCTTCGACGGTTACGAATGCATAGAGATCGTCGGGAGAGATGACGACGCCGTGTAGGACCTTGCGCTTCGTGGGAATGCGTGCGAGTTCGTTGCCGCTCTTTAAGTCATAGACCGAGACGGATTGATCGCGTTTGTTGGTTCCGATCAGACGACGACCATCATGCGTGATGTCAAGATTGTAGACACCGGGTCGCGCGGGAATACGGCGCACGATCTTCCAACTACCCGCACTAACCTCCACGATCTCGCTCGATTTGTTGCACGCCACATAGATTGATGACCCGTCGACGGAAGGCTCGGCCCACGTCGGCGAACACGAGTTGTCGCCGGGTTTCGGCGCCTCCATACCATGACCGCCAGTGTCTTTCATTCCCGGCATGTGAGTGTGGTTGGTCGTCAGGCTGAATTTGCGACTGACCTTCAGTGCGCGCGTGTCAATCTCGACGAGCATGTCGTCCATCATGCACGCGGAATATTGCTTCGTTCCCTGTCCGTTCAAACGCGATCCGTGCGGCATCGTGCACGTCGGTATGCGCGCAACTTCCGTCATCGTCTGCGTCGAGACCACTGAAACTGACGACGGCACCATGTCGCCATGCAGATTGAAGTTCACGACAAACAGAAAGTTGCCGTCAGGCGTAATGTCCATCGTCGCGGGAAAGTATCCGAGCGTCGCTTTCCCCAGGACGGTGTCGTCTTTCGTCGAATACTTCCAGACAGTGCCGAACGGCCGCCCGTGCGCAATCGAGACGTAGTAGAACTGTCGATCGGGAGAGATCGCGATGCCATGTGGGCCATCGATATCGATCGGCATGTCGCCAGTGTCGATCTCGTGATCGATGCGCGCGCCACCCGGACCAAACCGCACGAGTGTAATCTTGTCGGCGGCTTCCGAGAGCACGTAAACGAGATACTCTTTAGCCGGTTTTGTTTGTGATTTTGTGGACGCCGGACAGAGCGCGATCAGCGCCAGGATCAGAAAAGCTGTTTGGTAGCGAAGCTTCATTCGCACACGATACTACTGCGGCGTCGCTTGTTCTCCAAAGCGCTTCGACAGTGAATCGAGATATCCATCCATCGTCGCTGTCTGCCCGAAAACGTAGCGCGACATAAACCGAAAGATCACGTTCGAGACTTCCCCGTCTTCTCTGATCGTCACGCGTGTGCCGCCGTTCTCGGGCGCGAACGTATACGTCCACTGGCCAGAGTAGCCGAGATCCGTGTCGCGAATCCGCGTCACCATCCGCTCACCAGGAACGTCTTCGGTCAACTCGTAATTGATGGTTCCATTCTTTCCGACTTCGCGAAAGTACACTGGTCCACCTTGCTTTGCGTCAACGTCCATCTGCTTTACATCTGATCGCCAACTCGGCGCCGATCCGAAGTCGCGAACGACGGCATACACATTCTGCGGCGACTGACGCAAGTGAATGGAGCGCGACGCAACGTGGGTCTTTGGCAGCCTCGAACCAATCAGCGCGACGATTCCGACCAGCAAGACTAAAGCCGCAATGACCCCGGCGACAATAAAGATCATGACTCTCATGGTTTTTCCTTTCAGCCACAAAAAGGCACATAAAGCACAAAAACTGATTTTGTGACTTTTGTGCCTTTTTGTGGCTTACCGGCCAGTCATTCGTTGTAGCTGTTCCGGGTAGCGCGCGCCTTCGATTTTGATCCGCGACGCGGCGCTGTCCATCTCGCGCAGGTCATCAGACGAAAGTTCAACGGAAACCGCTCCGATATTCTCCTCGAGCCGGCTCAGCTTCGTCGTGCCTGGAATCGGAACTATCCACGGCTTCTGAGCCAACAACCACGCGAGCGCGATCTGAGCCGAAGTCGCCTGCTTCTGTTCCGCGATCTTCAACACCAGATCCACGAGAGTCTGATTCGCTTTCCGAGCCTCAGGCGTAAAGCGCGGCAGACTGTTGCGGAAATCCGAGCTATCGAACGAAGTTTTTTCGTCGATCTTCCCCGTCAGGAAACCCCTGCCCAGCGGACTAAACGGAACGAATCCGATTCCGAGTTCTTCAACTACCGGCAGCACCTCTGTTTCGGGCTCTCTCCACCACAGCGAGTACTCGCTCTGCACCGCAGCAACGGGCTGCACCGCATGCGCGCGACGGATCGTTTCCACTCCGGGTTCGGAAAGTCCGAAGTGCTTCACCTTCCCTTCCTGAATCAACTGCTTCACAGCTCCAGCGACGTCTTCGATCGGAACGTCCGGATCGACACGGTGTTGATACAACAGATCGATCGTCTCGATTCCGAGCCGCTTCAATGATGCTTCCGCGACTTCTCTGATATGTTCCGGACGGCTATCGAGTCCATTCCACCTCGACTGCTCGCCTGGTCCAGGTTTGAAACCGAACTTGGTTGCGATTACGACTCGTTCACGCACGGGAGCGAGCGCTTCACCGACGAGTTCTTCGTTCGTGAACGGACCGTACACTTCGGCGGTATCAAACAAGGTAATCCCGCGTTCGACCGCCGACCGAATCAGCGAAATCATCTCCTGTTTGTCGGGCGCCGGACCGTACCCGTAAGTCATCCCCATGCACCCGAGCCCAATTGCCGACACTTCGAGCTTCCCCAGCCTGCGTTTCTGCATTTCTAAACTCCTTTAGTCCACAAAATGCCTAAAAAGCGCGAATGTAGCAACTTGTCATGTGCGTTCTGTGCCTTTTTGTGGCATCCATGATAAAAACTCACGAGTGGCAGAACTGTCCCCCGGAGCTACTGTTGCCCACTATCGCATCATTGCCAAAATCGGTGCGGGCGGTATGGGTGAGGTGTATCGCGCTCAGGATACAGAGCTCGGCCGTCACGTCGCTTTAAAGTTTCTGCCTGCCGAAGTCGCGTCTCACCAGGATCGCCTGAAACGTTTCATTCAGGAAGCGAAGTCCGCGTCGGCGCTCAACCATCCCAACATTCTGACTGTCTACCAAATCGGTCGCACCGACGACACGACTTTTCTCGCGACTGAGTTTGTCGATGGCATGACGTTGCGAGACCACATGCGCATCCAGCGGCTGAAGCTGTCTGAGATTCTCGACATCGCAACACAAATCGCCGCTGCCCTGGTTGCCGCACACGCCGCCGGAATCGTTCATCGCGACATCAAGCCGGAGAACATCATGATCCGCAAGGACGGCATCGTGAAGGTGCTGGACTTCGGCCTGGCGAAACTTACCGAAAGATACGACACCTTGTCCGGATCGGAAGCGACGACGATGGCGATCGTCAATACCGAACCCGGCGCAGTGCTTGGCACAGCAGCTTACATGTCGCCCGAACAAGCCGCTGGTCGCGACGTCGATGCGCGGTCGGATATTTGGAGTCTTGGCGTCGTGCTCTACGAAATGCTCGCCGCACGCGCGCCATTCGAGGGTCCTTCGAAGAACCACATCTTCGTCGCAATCCTGGATCAGGAACCGCTGCCGATAGCTCATTTCGCACACGACGTTCCCGAAGCACTCGAATTGATCGTGGCTGAAGCACTGACGAAAGATCTCGAAGAGCGCTGTCAGACCGCGAAGGAAATGCTCGGCAAGCTGAAGCGATTCAAGCAGCGGATCGACTCTGGTGGCATCCACTCATCAACAACTTCTGATCTCGGTCGTTCCGTGCCACCACTGTCACAGGCACCCGCAATCTCATTGGCGACACAGCAACCAACTCTCGCATCGACAGCAGGACAGGGCGTTGTAGCCACGGGCGAATTCTCGACCGCAGGAGGATCTTCGCCGTTTCGAGTGCGCGAACATAAGAAGGCGCTCGCAGCGATTGTCCTGATCGTGCTGATCGTCGCCGGCGCCGTTGGCTACGCATTCTACCTGCTGTTGAATCGACCAAAACAGATTGGTCCGTTAAAGATGTCGGCATTAACGACGGGCGGGAAAATCGACGGCGTCGAAGACATCAACGGCCAACTATCGATTTCACCTGACGGCAAGTACGTGGTGTGCGCAGCGAATGACGCTAAACAGCAAACCAGCCTGTGGATCAGACAAATTTCGACGAACAGCCTCGTTCGGATTCTGCCCGCCGAGAACGGCGCGTACATCGCCACGACCTTCTCGCCCGATGGAGAGATGATCTATTACGTCGCCGCACTCGAGAGAAATAAGTTTGTACCTACGCTCTATCGTATTCCTGTCCTCGGTGGCACTCCCGTAAAGGTCCTGGATCGTGTCTACAGTGCCATTGGGTTTTCGCGTGACGGTTCACAATTCGCTTTCGTGCGCAGGAATCACGATGAGGAGGTACTGATGGTGGCAAATACCGACGGTACCGGAGAATCGCGGACTTTGGCCGTACTCAAGCAGCCTAACTCGTTCTTTGATTCAGGACCATCGTGGTCTCCAGATGGGAAACGGATCGTTTGCGGTGTGTTCGATGGAACCGCCGCCGGATACGCGACCGTTGCTGAGGTGCCGGCTGAAGGCGGAGATCTTCGTCCTGTCGGTTCACAAAGATGGGCCATCGTTGGTCGATTACTCTGGCTCTCGGACGGTAGTAGTTTGATCATGGCTGCTCAGCCTGAGTTCTCATCAGTCGGGACACAGATCTGGTCCCTTTCTTATCCCGGCGGTGAAACGCGACGCATAACGAACGATTTGAATGGTTACGGAGGCGTTAGTCTGGGGATGACGGCAGACGAACGTACTATCGCGACGATCCAACAGGTAAACGCCAGCAGCATTTGGGTGACTGCTCCTAATGAAGATGAAAGTCAGGCACGACAGATTCTTAAAACCAGTCTTTCAGATTTTGTGTCGTGGACACCGGATGGAAAGATTGTTTACTCCAGTCGAACGGGCGAGAATTGGGACATTTGGATTGCTAATCCTAACGGCTCCGAAGCTAAGCCACTGACGTCCGACGCTTTTCTCGACCAGCAACCCTCAGCTTGTCCCGATGGCCGGTACATAGTTTTCCAATCCAATCGCGCGGGCAGTTGGAACCTCTGGCGTATGAATCCGGATGGAAGTAATCAGAAACAACTCACCGCCAGCACGTATGTTGATGCGTATCCAGCCTGTTCTGCTGATGGCCGCTCGGTAGTTTTCATGTCTGGCCGGTCAGGAAAGTGGGCCATTTGGAAGGTGGGGATCGATGGTGGCGATCCGGTGCAATTGAGCGATCGTACTTCTCAGTACCCCGCCGTTTCGCCGGATGGCAAGCTGATCAGTTACTTCTACACGGACGATCAGGCAAATACACAACCAAAGCTGGCAATCATTCCGTTCGAAGGCGGCGAGCCTGTGAAGACCGTCGAACTGCCTCGCACCATTCAGCCAATCGCGTTTGCCTGGACGCCTGATGGACGGTCCATAGCCTATCTTGATTCCAGCTCGGGCATACTAAATGTTTGGAGTCAACCACTTGACGGCGGGCCGCCAAAGCAGTTAACTAACTTCAAGTCAGAATTCCTAACCAGTTTCGCCTTCTCGCGCGAGGGCAAAATCGCTGTCTACCGCTGGTCCGCGACCAGAGACATCGTCCTGATCAAGGATTTCCGCTAACTTTTTGAGCCTTTTTCTCATTTCTAACAAGGAGGACCTCCCATGACTGACAAAGAATGGACCATCATGATTTACATGGCCGGCGATAACAATCTCGCCGTGGACATGGCTTATGCGATGGAGCAGATCAAAAGTGTCGCGGCCGCCGGCCCCGATAGCCCAAATCTTTTCGTGTACTACGACGGCAACTCCCCCGCGATTCCGACTCTGTATTGTGACTTCTCCGAAGCCGGGAAACCACGATACGTTCGGTCCTATAAAGTTCCAAACAAACTCTATCCCGTTAACGAGAAACAGAATGAGAACGCCGCTGACTCATCTTCAATCGTCAATTTCGTCGACTGGTGTGTCAACAAGGTCGAAGTTGAAAACGAGAAAGGCGAGATCTCGTATGGCCGGCGCGCGCAAAAGTACGCGCTGATATTCTCCGGCCACTCGCTCGGCTTTCAGGACATCGGTTTGTTCAAAGACGAGACATCGGGCAAGTCGCTGAAGATGTCGGACTTCTACGGGATGCTGATGCGGTTGACGTGTTCCGAGGAACAGTTAATAGAAGCCGCCGACAGGAATAACGTGGACGGCGAATTTCGAGAGACTGCAACGACACCGCTGCTCGCCCAACGACTCGACATTCTGGGTTTTGATAGCTGCGTTATGGGAATGCTCGAAGTGGGCTATCAATTTGCCGACGTGGCGAAAACGATGATCGCTTCTGAAGGCAGTGTGCCGAGCGCGGGATGGACCTACGCAAAGATCCTCGGTTGTTTGACGCGAGAGAATAATCGCAACATCGACACGCGGCTCGTCGCGGAGCAATTCGTTCGCGAATTTATCCGCAGCCAGGACTCGTACACGGTCGGTGGCGTGTCGGTCGACATGGCGGCGTGGGATCTGGGCCAGTTGCCACGTCTGGCGGATGCGTTCAAAGAACTGTCTGAGAATCTGCTTTCGTGTTTTGACGATCCGAACAAGCGACTCTATCGACAGATGGAGCGCGTGATCCTTCAGGTACACTGGAAATGTCAGTCGTACATGTACGATCAGAATGTAGATCTTGGTGACTTCTGCGAGCTGCTTGATTCGGAGTGTGGCAGGGTCGCGGACGAGCTTGGCGAAGGCGAGGATGTAGAGTTCTTGCGTGGGGCGGTCCAACAACAGTGCCGCAGGGTTTTGGAAGAACTGAACCGGGCGGTGCTTCTCAGTGGGTTTAGCGGTGGGGGTTACCAGTACTCGAATGGTGTGTCGGTGTTTTTCCCGTGGTCGTGTGAGGCGTATGAGGTGTCGCGGGAGAATTACGAGAGTCTGTGGTTTGCGAGAGACTCAGAACGAAAGAAGCTTTCGTGGGCAAACTTCCTTCAGAAATACCTGTATGAAGTCACGTTCAGGAAGTCGGAGGCGCCGGTTGAGGACGTTCCTGTGCCGGCGGGGGCGAGATACAAGTATCGGTCGGGTGTGAGATTCGACGAGCGTTACGACAAGGGGATATACCTCGGTGCTGCGGCTGCTGCTGGTGCTGCGGCTGGCGGGGCTGTCAAGATCGCGGGTCAAGAGGGATCGAAGATCGCGGGTCAAGAGGGATCGAAGATCGCCGGGCAAGAAGGCTCGAAGATTGCCGGTCAGGAAGGCTCGAAGATCGCCGGCCAAGAGGGATCAAAGATCGCGGGGCAAGAAGGTTCGAAGATTGCCGGTCAGGAAGGCTCGAAGATCGCCGGCCAAGAGGGATCAAAGATCGCCGGACAAGAAGGATCAAAGATCGCCGGTCAGGAAGGTTCGAAGCTAGCCGGCGGGGGCTCGAACGCATTCTTCAACAGCTTACGGCTCTTCAAGAATATCGAAAGCCGCTGGGACGTTTCCGGCTTCACAAAGAAACTCGACTGAACTTAGCGCCACAAAGAGGCACATTTGTGTGCTTCTTTGTGCCTTTTTGTGGCTCACACCTACCTCAAGCTATAGAACAGCCTGTCGAACGTCACTCCATGCGCCTCGATCGGTGCCGCTGGTATAACTCCCAGCCCCGAGATCGTGACGCCCGGATCCGTCGGGCTGTTTCGATCGGTGCGACTCAGAAACACACCCTCAAACTTTTCCATCGCGCCGTCCTGATAAACCTTCGACGCCGTCAGCAACGCTCCCTCGATTCGCGCATTCTCGAGTGTGAACGTCCGCGTCTTGTCGTACCCGTTTGCCTGAACCTTCCCGTCACTTCCCACCCGAACATCAATCACGTAACCCAGGTCCGGCATCTCATACACGCCTGAGTAGTCCGCCACGTTCTGACGAACGAGCGGTTCGCTCCGCACGTCCTTATACTTCTCCATTCTTACGCCGTGCTTCTCCTTCATGACATGCTTTTGTTTATTGAAAGAGGCGGCGAGCGTCTGCGCTCTTGTTTGATCCTGTTGCGAAAACGCGCTAACAGCACAAGCGACAAGCAACGCAATTACAACATAGGTGCGCATAGTGTTCCTCCAAAAGATAAACACCATCTGCCGTTATATTGTGGCACGTTTGTGATCTGTGTAATCTGTGGCTCATGAGTATACAACTACGTGGCGTTTGCACGCTGCTGCAAGTCTTTGACATGCCCACATCGATTCGCTTCTACCGCGACGTACTTGGTTTCGAAGTCCTTCGGACAACAACACCGCGCGAAGGCGATCAGTTCGACTGGGGATTGCTGCAACTCGACGATGTACAGGTGATGCTAAACACCGCTCACGAGCAGGACCACCGTCCGGCACAGCCGGACCCTGCGCGAATCAAAGCGCATCGTGACACGTGCTTGTACTTCGGCTGCCCCGACGTCGACGCCGCATATCGTCATCTACAGGCGCAAGGCATCGACGTTGAGGAACCGCAGATCGCGCCGTGGGGCTCAAAGCAATTGTACGTGCGCGACCCTGATGGTTATCAGTTGTGCTTTCAATGGCGCGTGGAGTAACTCATTGTGGGGCGCTGACGGGGAAAGGATCGGAGCGATGGGCGTTGGGTTCCAGGATCATTGTCTGGCGTGAGTAGTCGAAGATGACTTTGAACCGGCGCAGGATTTCGTTTCCAATCAATCCCGCTTTGCTCTTGTCACCCTGGACGCCTCCCTCGCCGAGCGGAAAGTCTGCGAAGACGTTTGGAAAGGAAAACCCTCCAAAGGCGACGCTCTCCACGGGAGCGCGTACACTCGTGGTTGAATGTTCCATGCCGTGCCGAATATTGGGATCGCTGGTTGCGGATGGCATCAGAGTCGGGTGGGCCATAACGAACGGGTGGTAGAGACTCAGTGCGCCGTCATATCCGGTGTCGATCTCGAAGCGGCCCGCCACCGGCTCCTGTCCGTTTACCTTCACTTCAGCCTGCATGAACGGCGTACCGTCGATCTCGATCGACAGGCGTTTACCTGCTCCTTTGTACGCGTAGTTTTTTGGATCGTGGAGAGTAAGAGTCTGCTTGACGAAATCAAGCTCGATCACGAAGCGGCTGATGAAGTCATAACCGAGTACGCCGCCGAAGGGTCGCTTCACGCTGGCGAACTGTTTGACGAACGGAACAGAAATCACCGTTTGGTTCACCAGTTTTACGCCCGGCAAAGTGAAGGCCACTCCTTTTGTAAACTGCACTTCCGAACTGCCACCCGCTCCGCTCGCTGCAACCTTGCCGGCTGACTTTAGACCGAGGGCACGCGCACGTCGGGCGTCGATGGCTGTGACGCTGGCGCCGGTGTCCAAAACAAACCACAGTAATGGCGAGTTATTGATCCGGGCTTGAACGAAGATCGCGTTATCAACTCGCTCGAGGTGCATGCGCGAAGAGTTTTGACGATTCGTAAAACGGAAATCGGGTGCGGCCGGCCGCGGGCGCATGAAGCTCGTGGCTGCGATCGTCGTGTCGAGTTGGATCGACTGCTGTTGGACCAGCGTGTTGTTGGTCGGATCGGGTTCGGTTTGTCGATACCGGAAAGGTAGTTTGATCCCGTCGATTTCACGCCAATCCTCGTAATAGATGGTGCTGGTTCCCTCTGCATTTGCGATCGCCATGCTGAACGGAAGAAAACTCGTCTTGTCGATAGCGAATGTGGCTTCGGCGCCGCCGTTTGGTTTGAGCCGGAGGAGATAGTATTTGCCGGTCGGATCCTCGCCGTTTGTCGTGACTGTGCCGGGCATTCTGTCGGCGAATAAGTAAGAGAACGTGGCGAAATAGTTGGCCAGGATTTCGTTCTGCAGAGACACGCCTGCGAGGTCGCTGATCTGGTTGTTGCGATCGATTGCCCAACCGCGAGTGCCGTCGAAGATCGTGGTTTGTTTGTAGACGTCGCCGAGATCGATGATCTGCTTGCGCTGTCCGCGCGAGGTCTGCCATTCGTCGACGGTTCCACTCAACCCCGCGACTTCAGCCTTGCCGTGCATATAAATAGTCCCGACCTGCCGCAACCTCTCGACCCCGCCAAGCGCCTGGGCCATGCGGGCCAGGATCATATCCGCTGACGTTTGCTGAGATGTCGCCGTGCCTGCGTGAACAGCCACTGTCAGGACCGCTACCGCTATCGTCGCGTTACGGATGACGGATCGTTTCATGCGCGAATGACCTCTACTATAGTGTGAACGCCAACAGCGGAGAGTATTGCATTTGAAATTAACGCCGTAGGAGCGCATTTGAAATCACGCCGAAGGAGTGCGTTTGGAAATTAACGCCGAAGGCGTTCGCTAATTCCAGCCCAGGGTTGGAGCGCAGCGACAACCCTGGGATGAGAACATTAATGATCATTCAACCCTGAAAGGGTTCGCCAACCATTTAACCCTTTCAGGGTTGATCGCGAGTTGAATTGTAGTCCCAGGGTTCTCGCGCTGCTCGAACCCTGGGATCTAAAATCAGAAGCAGAACCAACGCTGAAAGCGTTAGGCATGTGCGATATTAACCCTTTCAGGGTTGGATAAACTCTCGGGGGTTGCCCCAGGGTTGTCGCTGCGCTCCAACCCTGGGCTGAAATTAGCGAACGCCTTCGGCGTTAATTGCCAAAGATGATAACATTTAATGATCATTCAACCCTGAAAGGGTTCGCCGACCATCTAACCCTTTCAGGGTTGATCGCGAGTTGAAATTGTAGCCCCAGGGTTCTCGCGCTGCTCGAACCCTGGGCTGGAATTAGCGAACGCCTTCGGCGTATTTGAACATCAACTACGGTGCGCAGTCACTGTCAGACGTGTTTTTGTCCGTAACTACAAAAGTCGTCTTCTTCTCACCCTCTGTCTGAATTACCGCCTGGCCCATGTTGTTGCAGTGATTGAATTGCGCCTTAACTCGCTGTCCCGACGCATTGTCTTCGAGCACAAGCAAGCATCCGTGTTCGCTGAGCGTGCCTGTGCCGGTCACGGTCAAGTCGCCTGCCGTAAATCTGTACTCGCCCGTTGTCGAGTTGAACTGGAATGAATTCCCATTGCCATCATCTTTGAAGCAAACGTCGAAGGTCGAAAACACGATCTTGGTGACAAATGCGTCAGAGAATCCCTGGAACAAAGTCTGGAACGCGTTATGAGTGGTCGGAAAATCCGGAGAATTCGTTGACCCCGTTACGTAAATACTTCCCGCAGCGTCAACCGCTATCGCAAACCCGCCATCACCCTCGCTCCCTCCGAGGTACGTCGAAAACACCAGTCCCGTGCCGGTTGCATTCAATCGCGCGACGAAGGCGTCGTTGTTGCCGCCGTAATCGCTTTGAACTGCATCCGCGGTCGGGAAATCGGTTGAACCGGTTACACCTGTGACCGAAGCATTTCCAGCCGTGTCCACCGCGATATTGGATCCAAAATCAATTCCGTCCCCACCAAGATAGGTTGAATAAGCGAGGTCGTTGCCCGCAACGCTCAATTCCGTGACGAACGCATCCAAGCCCGCGCCCTTCTCATCCTGAAAAGCTCCCGCCGTAGTCGGGAAGTTTGACGAGTCGGTAGAGCCTGTCACGTATGCATTGCCCGCGGAGTTAACCGCAATGCCATTGCCGACGTCACTTCCACTCCCGCCCAAATAGGTCGAGTAGACGAGCGCGGTGCCCGTCGAGTTGAGCTTCGTTACAAACGCATCGGTGAGGCTATTGAAAGAAGTTTGAAACGCACCGGTCGTGACGGGAAAGCCATCTGCAGCGACGCCCGTTACGTAGGCGTTGCCGCTCGCGTCGATCGCGATTTCCGAACCGGTATCGAATCCGCTTCCACCCAAAAAGGTCGAGTAGATGAGCGCCGTGCCCGTCGCGTTCAGCTTCGTCACAAACGCATCGCCACCACCACCGTACACAGTCTGGAAGGCGCCCGGTGTAGTCGGATAGTCGCCATTAGCATTGCCGGTGATGAACGCGTTTCCTGTCGAGTCTACGGCAATCCCACTGCCGCCGGCAGGGCCAAGGTACGTTGAGTAGACGAGCGCGGTGCCCGTCGGGTTGAGCTTCATTGCAAACGTATCAAATTCATCTGAGCCGATGGGCGTGTTCCTGAATGCGCCGGGCGTAGTCGGGATGTTGGGCGAATCGGTCAGTCCTGTCACGTATGCGTTACCTGCTGAGTCCAAAGCGATGTCGTTCCCTGATTCCCTGTTACTGCCGCCAAAGTATGTCGAGTAGATGAGGGCCG
The DNA here is from genome assembly GCA_035571655.1 of Pyrinomonadaceae bacterium. GTDB lineage: Bacteria > Acidobacteriota > Blastocatellia > Pyrinomonadales > Pyrinomonadaceae > PSRF01. Next base: position 8,735 of record DATNCH010000192.1, on the reverse strand, counting down.
TGCCTGTCGAGTTCATCTTTGTCACGAAGACGTCAAAGTCGAGGCTGGCTTTGGCCGGCTGGAAGACTCCCGGCGTTATCGGAAAGTTTGCCGAGTTTGTGTTACCAGTTATGTACGCGTTGCCCGCCGAATCAATCGCGATGCCGTCGCCTCGATCGTTGCCGCTGCCTCCGAGGAAAGTAGAAAAAGCGATCGTGGGGTCGATGACGAGTGGCTTACTTCGATCGTAATTCGCGATTTCAAACGCGATCTGTTTCTTGCCTTTGATGACGTAACTGGCCGGTATCATTTGCATGGCGCCGTCAATCTGCTGATAGACAACGGGCTTGCTCTGTCGAATCTCTCCCGCATCGGTGCGCAGTACTAGATCACCTTTGTCATCGACGCGCATGTCGGTTATGCCATCAAATCCGAGTGCAATGACACGAGGATCCGCGCCGGGTGAAACTACGAAGTCGTATTCCAGGAGATTCTGGTTACCATAAAAAACAAGGTCGACTCCCGGGTATACGTCTGAATACTTTACCTTCGCGTAATTCGGAATGTTTGTCTTCCACTTTCGCGGATCGTTGCCGATCAGGTAATTCGTTCTGGTGAGCAGCCGTTCAAGCCCGCTTATTTTTGCCGCGCTGTTGCCGCCCAGCAGAGTTGCCCTTAGCACAGAGGCGGATGCGTGTGAGTTTGCAAGGGCAAGCGTGAATGTAGTCGGGGCAAGCGCGAGGCTGTAGCCGCTTCCGCGAGATGTGAACTTTACGTCTTTGCCGGCCTGGCCGTGATTGGCGACGAAGCTCAACGGGATTTTGGAGTAGGACTGCTTGACTTTTTCTAAGTCAGAACGCGTGGCGGGAGGCTTATGGCCGTAGCCCGAGGAAGAATAAACATCGACCGAGGCAATGTATACAAACAGCCCTGCTAGGACGAATGATAGAGCCAGTGCGTGCGCGAGAGTATAACGTGTCTTCACCGAGAGTTCTCCTTACTTGTCGAGGTTATTTTTATGTCACAAGGTTAACCCTGAATGCTGTTGGGGAAAGCTGGGGGCTTGGGGGCGTAATCTTAGCCGCTTAACGAGCGCGGGGCAATCCCTTTTTTGAAAGTTAGTAACACAGGTGACACAGACGTTGCATAGAGATTGGTTTGACCGCTATCTTGGACCAACCAAATGAGGCGAGACATTCCTCCAAACGTTGTTGAGCGGGTTACGCGCGAATTTCGGCGTGTCGGCGGAGCCATCTACACTCGGCTCACAGACTGCATCTTGAATGGTGAAGTCGTAGGACAACGCGGGTATGGCGAAGAAGGTCAACTCGTCACAGAGACCCCGCTGCGGAATGGAGTTAAACATGGACGTGAATATCAATGGGAGGATGACGGGCAACTGAGCCTGATCGAGCCGTACGTGAACGGCAAAATTCATGGCACGGCGAAACAGTATGGACGTGACGGATCGATCATCGGCACGTACAGCCTGCGTCATGGAACTGGTTACGACGTTTGGCGCGTGGAAGAAGAAGACGGCGCTATTCGCATTTCCGAGATTCACACGTTACGAGACGGGTTGCCGCACGGTTATGAGTGGTGGTTGAGTAAGCCTAACCTTGTGTACGAAGAACGACACTGGCACGAGGGTGAGTTCCACGGCATCGAGCGAGAATGGAACCTCGCGAATAAGTTGCGTCGAGGGTTTCCGCGGTATTGGGTAAGAGGCGAGCGGGTAGATAAACAAAAGTATCTTCGAACGGCGAAAGACGATCCGAGTTTGCCGCCTTTCCGCGTCAGGGACAACTCGCCGCGCCGCAAGTTTCCGCCAGAGATTGAGCAGCTGTTCGCATGAACTGCAGGGGTTAATATGACAAGAATTCTAAGCACCGGATTGCTGATTTGTATTGTTCTCGCGGGTGCGAGTGCGATGGCGCAGGACGCGCAAACGTGCTTGCCGGTTGGAACGTGCCTCGATGCTGCAGGTCGATCTTACAACGCCGGCAACATGCCGCTCGCGATGGTGCTCTCACCCGAAGGTGACCGGCTCGTGCTTTCACTTAACGGTTGGCGGCAGCAGGGTATTCAAGTCGTCGATCGCCACACGGGAGCGACACTGCAAACGATTCCACAGCCTGGTGCATTCCTTGGTCTCGCCTTTTCCGGCGACGGCCGGACGCTCTACGCGTCGGGCGGCAATGAAGACGTGGTCTATCGCTACGCATGGCGCGACAAACAAGCGACGCTCATCGACAGTATTGTTCTCGCGCCGAAAGAACCAAAGAAAGACGGCACTCGCTTCGCAGCCGGCATCGCTATATCTCACGACGATAAGCAACTGTTGATCGCGGAGAACATCAGCGACTCGCTTGCCGTCGTCGATCTCGAGAGTAAGCGCGTGGTCCAGCGCTTGAAAACGGAGCCTTATCCTTACACGGTCGCGATCTCACCTGCGGACGAGGTGTACGTTTCAGCCTGGGGTGGACAAACCGTCTCGGTCTTTGCGCGAGGCGACGGCGAGTGGAAAGAACGCGGGAGAATACCCGTTGGCCGGCATCCTTCCGCGCTCTTGCTGAACCACGATGGCTCAAGACTATTCGTCGCCTCAGCCAGCACCAACACAATCGCCGTTGTCGATACCAAACAGTTACGCGTTTTAACCACACTTCTCGATCCGCCTCCGGCTGGTCCAAATCAAGGCAGCACGCCGAACGCGCTCGCACTCTCACACGACGGTTTACGACTATACGTCGCGGAAGCTGACAACAACGCGGTCGCGGTGTTTCAACTCGCAGGTAATGTCGCAGGCATAAGGACAGGGCGTGGTCCAACTCGATTGATCGGGAGAATTCCCGTCGAATGGTATCCCGCGTCTCTGTTGCTGACGCGCGATAGTCTGTTTGTTCTGAACGGCAAGGGCAAAGGCACGCGAGCGAATCCGCAATTCCCAACACCCGACGTCGAACTGAGTGACGACAGCATTCACTATACGCTCGGACAATTGAACGGCAGCATCACCACACTTCCCGCGGAGATCAACGCGCGCGAGTTGGTGGCACTGACCAGGCGCGTCGCGCGCGCAAACAATTGGAGCAACACACCCGGTCGCGCCGCAAAGTATCCGCCTTTCAAACACGTCATCTACATCATCAAAGAGAATCGTACTTACGATCAGGTATTGGGCGACTTGCCTCAGGGCGACGGCGATTCATCGTTGGTCTTTTTCCCGCGAGCGATTTCTCCAAACCATCACGCCCTCGCAGAGCGATTCGGATTGTTCGATCGATTTTTCTGTAACGCGGAGGTCAGCTCGCAGGGTCACGTTTGGAGTACTGCCGGATACGTCACCGATTATGGTGAGAAGACGATCCCTTCGCTCTATTCATCGCGGCGCGATGGAAATGACCGCGACGACGTCGACGAACCCGCGTTTGGCTATCTGTGGAATGCGGCACTCAAAAAAGGACTGACGCTAAGGAACTATGGCGAATTTGGCGAACCAGTACCGAGTAAAAGCAAGAATGAGCCGGCACAGTACCGAGCGGTCAAGCCGGCGCTCGATCGTTTTACCAGTCGCGAATATCCGGCGTTCGACATGAACATCATGGACCAGGTTCGCGTCGACGTATGGATGAAGGAGTTTCAGGATTTTGTGCGGCGCGGAAACCTTCCTGCCTTGCAAATCATGCATCTCCCCGGCGATCACACGTTCGGTGGACGTCCGGGAAAACGCACGCCGAAGGCACACATGGCCGACAACGATCTCGCGTTGGGTCGTATGATCGAAGCAGTGTCGAATTCGCCTTACTGGAAAGACACGGTTTTCTTCGTTTTGGAAGATGACGCGCAGGATGGACCAGATCACGTCGATTCGCATCGCTCAGTGCTGCTCGTCATCTCTGCGTACAATCGCGGCGGCGTTTTCCATCGCTTCGTTAACACTACGGACGTGCTCGCGACGATGGAGGAGATTCTTGGTCTCGATAAGCTTTCGAAGTTTGATTACTACGGACGACCACTACGCGAGATCTTTGGGACGGTACCGAACTTAACGCCGTACGTGTCGTTGAAGTCAGAGCATCCGCTGAACGAGTTGAATCCGGCAAAGAATCCGACCGCGGAAGCGTCGCTCGAGTTGAACCTCGATCGAGTTGATGCCGCTGACGAGGCGGCATTCAATCGCGTCCTCTGGAGTATCGTCAAAGGCACGCAACCTTATCCGGGAACGAAGCGCATGTCATCGCTCGAGATAACCCGGTCTCATTAGCCACAAAAAGGCACAAAAAGCGCACAAAAGACATAATGAAAACCGGAGTGGGCGCCCTTCCTCAGTCCTGTGTGCTTTTTTGTGGCTCAAAATAGGCTCGGATTCTGATTCGAGGCTCGGGTTGGATCTCGGTGAGGCGGTCCTTATAAATTTCAACTTTCTGGTCAAAGGTGAATTCGGCTTCGCCTGCGCGTCCGACGTTGAGGTGGAGTGAAAGCGTCACGAAGTCTTTGCCCAGCTTTGCGATTCTGGCTGCGTATCGAAACGAAGTGCCTTGCGATGAAGATCCGCCAATCGTCCCTCCCGCATCACCAGCCAGACCGTGTTCAAGCATTACGGGAATTGTGGTCATACGCTCGTCCAGCAGCCCCTCTACCATCACATCCACGGCGACGTGTTCTGTCGCCAGTTCCGCGATTTCCGACAGTGGAAGAAAGTGCCACGCAAACTTAAGGGGTGAGTCGAGGTCCTCACTCTTCATCGTGACTACCCAAAGTGCATTTCCCTGGGCCAGAGCTATCCGATTCAGGATCTCACGAACGGTGACGTCTGATTCCGAAAGCGTGAACTTCGTGATTTGAAAGATGTGATCAGCGGCATGACCATAACCGCCGTTGTACCCGTACCTGTATTTCTCGGGCTCGAGCTTGAACCTGATGGCCCATCGCAATTGATCTTCGGCCGCAAAAAGATCTGCGTCCTTCACGCGAAAACTCTTGAGCCGGATATTCAGGAAGTTGAGCGGGTCTAAAGAGTCGATGGGTGAGTAAATGCGAACGAAGCCGCCATCAACTATCGCGCGGTGCTCGGGCGCCACACTTGCGATTTCCTCGATCAGTTCCCGCACGGATCGTTTCCCTGAAGGCACCCTCTGATCGGGAGCGGTGCGCGACCTCTCGACCCACTCGATCGCCATTGGGATCTTGAATCTTTGTGCGACTTCGATTAGCTGATCCACGGGCGCACTAGCTTTCGGTACAAACTCAGTTACACCTCCGAGCTTTTCCTCGAGCGTATCAGCCTGCGCGCCTCGAACCGCGACGCCCCATAACAGCAGGCCCGAGACAATGCAGAGTGTCATTCGCACGCACATCCTACCCGCGAATGTTCGGAGATTTCTGAGGCGGTGGGGAATCCAGAATTGATAAGCTGGAAAACTCATGAACTAATTGCACCGAAACAACGTAAACGAAAATCGATACACAGCAAGAGACCCTGAACAGACTTGAATCATCGTAGTGACGCAGTTTGACCTATAACTGCTCTTGGATGCGGTCAGTACCGCAACGCGGTAGCGTCGGGTCGACGTTTGCATTAATCCCGAAAGATTCATGTGCTACGCAGACCCGACGCTACCGCGTTACGGTACTGACCGTATCCAACATTCGTACGTTAAGACGAAAGGATCGCCCAAATGAACACTTTTCTTCATGACGTCCGTTACGCAGCTCGCATGTTGCGCAATAACTCGGGATTTACACTGGTTGCGGTGCTGACACTCGCCCTCGGAATCGGCGCGAATACGGCGATTTTCAGTGTCGTGAACGCCGTCGTCTTTCGCCCGCTTCCCTTCTCGAAACCAGAACAGATCGTGATCATTCGCGACGATTTGACCGGCCGGCAGATTGAAGACGTCGGGATGTCGGTCGACGAATTGAAAGATCTCCAAGAGCGTTCGGGAGCGTTCCAGCAGGTATCCGCAGTCTGGCCTGTCGACGCTAATCTCACCGGATCTGAAAGACCCGAACGAATCGAGCTGCTGGCCGTCAGTCCAAATTACTTCGCGTTGCTCGGCGCGACCGCTCAGCTTGGGCGTGTGTTCGGTCCTGAGGAACAGCAAGCGAAGGGCTTTGCGGAGGGCGTCGTGATTAGCGACGGACTTTGGAAGCGACTCTACGGCAGCGATCCAAATATCCTCGGTCGTAAAGTTTATGCAGACACAGATCTTTATACGATTATCGGTGTGATGCCTCCGGGATTTCGTCACCCTGGCAAAACGTTGCGAAATGCTGTCGACATGTGGGGAACGGCCGGGTTCTCAGCGAATCCATTTGGTCCTCCCGTGCGCGCGGCACGAATGCTTCCGGGTGCGATCGGTCGCCTGAAAGACGGAGTTGACGTCAACCAGGCACAGGCAAAAGTGGATGGTCTCGTTGCCCAGCTTCAGAACGAGTTTCCGAAAGAATATCCGCAACAGGCGGGTTGGTCCATTCGCGTGTTGTCAGCACACCAGCAGTTGGTCGGCAACGTGCAAAAGATTCTGTACGTCGTTCTCGGCGCCGTCGGGTTGGTGTTGCTAATCGGGTGTGTAAACCTCGCTAACCTGATGCTCGCACGCTCGTCCGGGAGACGTCGCGAGATGGCTATTCGCCTCGCGCTCGGGGCGAGTCGTCGCCGCCTCATAGTTCAGCTTCTGACGGAGAGTTTGTTGCTGGCATTTATCGGCGGAGCACTCGCGCTTCTTGTGCTCACCTTAACATTACAAGGGTTGGTCCAACTCATCCCCGCTGACATTCCTCGACTACATGAAATCCAGATCAATCTGAGCGTCCTCGGGTTTGTGTTTCTAATCTCGACCGTTACGGGATTGCTCTTCGGACTCTTTCCTGCGCTCCAAGCATCTCGACCGGACGTCGTCGCCAATTTGAAGGATGGTAGCCGCGGATCCGGATTCGGACTCGCGACTCATCGTTTTCGCAGTGGGCTTGTAGTTCTCGAGTTCGCGCTGTCGCTGATTCTGATGATCGCGGCGGGATTGCTGCTTCGCAGCTTTGTTCGGCTGCTTGACGTGAATCCGGGTTTCAATCCAGACAATGTCTTGCTCTCTCGTGTCTGGTTGCCGGTGCCGAATAATCCGGAACTCGATCCGTACAGAGATCCGTTGAAGCGATCCGGGTTCATAAAGGACCTGGTGGGACGAGTGAAGGCGATTCCAGGCGTGCGCAGTGCTGCAATTAGCAGTGGTAATGCTGTTCCGCTGGTTGGTCCACGTAATTCCGGTGGCTTCACGATTGAAGGTGACGCTGTAACTAACAACGCGATCCCGACCGCTCAGATCGGCATCGTCTCGCCTGATTACTTTCAAACGATCGAGACGCCTCTGAAACGCGGCCGGTTCTTCACCGACGCCGACGACCGGCAAGCGCCGCAGGTTGTGCTGATTGACGAAGCACTTGTGGATCGCTATTTCCACAACCGCGATCCGTTAGGAGCACGAATAAAAAGAGGTGGTCCAACATCAGAAGCGCCGTGGATGACGGTTGTCGGAATTGTCGGAAACGTGAAGAGCGACGGGTTTGACCAGCCGGATCAACCGCACCTCTATCATCCGATCTTCCAATTTCCGTCATATGCGATGGCCATTTATGTGAAGACTGATGTGGCGCCGTCGAGCGTGGCGCAGGCGGTGCGCGAACAGGTGCGCGTCTCAGATCGCGATTTGCCTGTGTTTGGCGAAACGACGATGGCGCGGATAGCCGCTGAATCGATGAGTCGCCGCAAGTTTGCGATGCAATTGATCGGACTGTTCGGCGTGCTCGCGCTGCTGCTTGCGGGAGTGGGAATTTACGGCGTGATCGCGTATTCGGTCACACAGAAAACACGTGAGATCGGAATTCGTGTTGCGTTGGGTGCGAGCCGGACAGCGATTTTGCGTTGGGTTCTTAGGCAGGGGATGATTTTAACTGTCGCGGGTATCGCAGTCGGACTCATCGGAGCAGTTGTGCTGACGAGATTGCTGCGGAGTTTGTTGTTCGGGATTGGACCGACAGACGTGGTGACGTATGGCGTTCTGGCAATCCTGCTGACCGTGGTTGCGTTGATCGCGTGCTACGTTCCCGCACGAAGAGCCACAAAGGTCGATCCGCTCATAGCGCTTCGATACGAATAGGAACTGAATCACGGATCAACGCGGATTATTGAGCGTCGTGGAAGATGATGCCGAGTGTCTGTCGGTGGCCTGAGCGGATGCGGCTCACGCCGTGACGGAGATTCACGCGATACACGCTCCTGGCACCCTGGACCGGGCGCTGATGAACTGCGAAGACGATCGTATCGCCTTGACGCAGTGGTACCACCATCGGGCGTGATTGCATGCGCGGGCGTTGTTCAGTCAGTACGAACTCGCCTCCGGTGAAGTCGCGCTCCGGTTCAGACAGAAGGATTGCTAGTTGCAGCGGGAAAACGTGCGCGCCGTACAGGTCTTGATGCAGGCAGTTGTAATCACCAGGTCCGTACTGAAGCAGTAAAGGTGTCGGTTTGTACTGGCCATCCTTGTGGCAGCGCTCGATGTACTCTGCGTGCTGTGCCGGATAGCGAGCGTCGATGCCAAGGACCTGGTTCCAGCGGTTCGCGATCGGTACGAGCTGTGGATAGACAACCGCGCGAAGGCTCGCAACAATGTCGGGCAACGGATACCGGAAGTACTTATATTCTCCACGCCCGAAACGATGTCGTTCCATCACGACGCGGCTACGGAAAAGGTGGTCGC
>DATNCH010000191.1:0-10121 GCA_035571655.1 Pyrinomonadaceae bacterium | reverse complement strand
GCTTTGCACAAAAAATCGAGTTGGGATGGAAGTCTTTCCTCTGCGGCCCTCTGCGTATCTCTGTGTTCTCTGCGTTAATAGGCCTTTTCAACGCAGAGGGCCGCAGAGATACGCAGAGGCCGCAGAGAAACACATCAGATTGCCACTTTTTGTGCAAAGCCGTTGCTGCTTACAAAATTGCAGTTTGCTCTGATAGTATGAGCGAGACATCAGCCAAATTACCTTCCTGACCAGGAGATCGAAACGAATGGGTGAAGACCTAAGAACAGAGCGCGAGTTGTCTCTGGATTTCTTGCGCGTGTGTGAGGCCGCTGCGATAGCCGCAGCACGAACGATGGGCCAGGGCGATCGAAAATTCTCCGATCAGGTGGCCGTCGAGGCTATGCGGGAAGTAATGGACACGGTGCCCATGCGTGGGCGTGTCGTGATCGGTGAAGGCGAGCGTGACGAGGCGCCCATGCTCTACATCGGCGAAGAAGTTGGCGGCGGCTTCGGCGTCGGCGACGAGATCGCCGAGTCATGTCCGCAGGTCGACATTGCGGTTGACCCACTCGAAGGCACGAACCTTTGCGCGCTCGGAGCAAACAACGCGATCGCAGTGTTGGCCGCCGCGGAGCGAGGTGGTTTGCTGAACGCGCCGGATATCTACATGGACAAGATCGTCGTTGGACCATCGTCAAGAGGCGTGGTCGATATCGACGCTCCCGTAAAAGACAACCTGAAAAACATCGCGCGACGCCTGGGCCGCGACATCGAAGACTTGACCGTTATCGTTCTCGATCGTTCTCGTCACAAAAAACTCATCGGAGACGTGCGTGCAGCGGGCGCTCGCATTCGTTTGATCTCAGACGGCGACCTTTCCGCGGGAATCTCCGCGGCGGTGGCAGGCACAAACATCCACGCGCTAATGGGAATCGGCGGCGCTCCGGAGGGAGTGATCACAGCCGCTGCGATGAAGTGTTTGAACGGCGAGATCCAGGCGCGACTCGTTTTCGATCCCGACAAACTCGGCGTCGACAAAGATAAAGTACCGCCTCGTGAAGAAGTGCTCGATCGTTTGGCAACGATGGGTATCAAGGATGCCAACAAAGTCTACGATACAGACGACCTGGCGCCCGGAAAGAAGATCATTTTCGCGGCGACAGGTGTCACGGATGGCGCTTTGTTAAAGGGCGTGCGGTTTTTCGGAGCCGGCAAACGGACGCATTCACTGGTGATGACCACGGAATCGCGGCACATTCGATTTGTCGATACGCTGCACATCGAAGGTGGACCGGATACGGTTATACGTTTTTGAGCCACAAAAAAGCACAAGAGGAACACAAAAGAAGAGCCTTAGCCTTCTGGGTGGTTAGCGTGGTGGTGGTGCTGTCGCTCGTTAGTCTGATTGTTGTGGCGCCGGTGGCGGCGGCGAGTGGGCATAACACGACCGCGCGCGGGATTTATGGTGCGTTTGCCGTCTTGTGCCATCAGATCCCGGAGCGGTCTTACTTTATCGATGGGCATCAGTTTGCGGTGTGCGCGCGCTGCACGGGAGTCTATGGCGGGTTTACGTTGATGCTGCTGCTGTATCCGCTGATTGGTTCGTTGAAGAACACGGTCACGCCGCCGCGAAGCTGGTTATTCCTCGCAGCGATTCCGCTCGCGATCGACGTCGGCGTCAACGTCGCCGGCTTCTGGCAAAACACGCACACTTCACGTTTACTCACCGGCGCTTTACTCGGAGGTGCGGCAGTGTTTTACGTTATGCCGGGAATCATGAGTCTGGCGGGCCGTCGAAGGGAGCCGCGCATAACATTTACCCTTGCCTCGCCTGAAAGAATCGCTGCCGCCCCGAGCGATTACAGCCGCCCCGAGCGCCGAATCCCCTGACTGGCATTTGGCCCTAATCAAGGGTAGAATCTTGCGCTTTTGGAAGTAGCCGGAATTCATGATTTTGCAGTCACCAGCACCGACACCATGGCCCACTCCGACGGGCCCGCCGCCACAGGCACTCTTCGAGCGTTACTTCCACGATCTGGTCAACAAAACCTGGGGAAATATCAGTCCTCTTTACAAGCTGGACGGCTTCGATTGGTTCATCCTGATCGTTTACTTCGCCATCCTGGGCATTCTCGCAATCTACGGCGCGTATCGCATCAAGCAGGTCATCGACTTCTGGCGCTATCGCAAATTCGTCCCACGGCCCGCCGGCAAATTTGCCGAGCACGAGCTGCCGCGAATCACGGTCCAACTCCCGCTTTTCAACGAGCTCTACGTCGTGGATCGCCTGCTCAAAGCCGTTACCGCGATCGACTACCCAGGCGACAAGCTCGAGATCCAGGTACTCGACGATTCGACTGACGAAACAGTACGCGTCGCCGAAGCCGTAGTCGCGAAATACGCGGCGCAGGGTTTCGATATTCACTACATACATCGCTCCGATCGCACCGGCTTCAAAGCGGGCGCGCTCGAGAACGGAAACAGGTTTGCCAAAGGCGAACTGCTCGCGATCTTCGATGCAGACTTCGTTCCGAAGCCCGACTGCCTGCGCAAGCTCGTCGACTTCTTCACTGACCCGACAGTGGGCTGCGCGCAGATGCGCTGGTCGCACATCAACGGCCGTTACAATCTTCTGACGCGTCTGCAGACGATCATGCTCGACGGTCACTTCGTCGTCGAACAGACCACTCGCAATCGCACCGGCGGATTCTTCAATTTCAACGGCACCGCGGGTATCTGGCGCCGCCAGGCGATCGAGATGAGCGGTGGCTGGCAGCACGACACGCTGACCGAAGACACCGATTTAAGTTTTCGCGCGCAGTTGATGGGCTGGAAATTCGTTTACCTGCTCGACGAAGAATCTCCAGCGGAGATCCCCGTTGAGATCAACGCGTTCAAGGCGCAGCAGCGACGTTGGGCCAAGGGCGTGATGCAGGTTGGTATAAAACTGTATCCGCGCATCTGGCTCGCCCCGCTTCCGTTTCGCGTGAAGCTGGAGATGTTTTTCAGGTTGACGGGAAACATCAGCTATCCGCTGATGATCGTCGCGAGCTTCTTGCAGTTTCCGCTGTTGCTCGTGCGTTATAACCAGCCGTTTTATCACCTGATGGTGCTGGATCTGCCGCTCTTGTTCTTCTCCTCGATCTCGGTGGTGCTGTTTTACGGTTCGGCGGTGTGGTATTTGGACGAAAAACGCGCACCGCGATTGCTGCACTTACCACTCGTGATGGGCCTGGGCATCGGCCTGGCTTTTTCCAACGCGCGCGCTGTTCTGGAAGCTTTGATTGGTGTGAAGTCGGAATTTGTGCGCACGCCGAAATATCGCGTTGAGGAAGTTACCGATGCGACGTGGAAACGCAAGAAATACAAACGCAAACGCGGCCTGTTGCCGTTGCTCGAGTTGAGCTTTGCCGTCTATTTCTTATTAGCTATTGTTTACTCCGCACGTCTTCACATGTGGGGAACCATCCCATTTCTGCTGCTGTTCTTTTTCGGCTTTGGTTACATGGGTTTAATGAGCCTGCTGCAAACTGCGAGCGGCAAACGCATCGCAGCACTGTGGCGCCCGCTAAAGACTTAGGGACAGGATTGACAAGATTTTTCAGGACGGATTGACAAGATTCTTCTGCAAATCCTGAAAAATCCTGTAAATCCTGTCCAAAAACCTGTCCAAAAAAAGGAAGGAAATCATGTTTAGAGTCCCCCTGCTCCTCGCCGTCGTTCTGTTTTTCTCCATCAACATCTTCGCTCAATCACAAGCAAACACCGGAAACATCGAAGGCCGCGTCACCGATCCAAACGCAGCCGCAGTTCCGAGCGTCACCGTCACCGCGACGAACATCGCAACCGGACTGCAAAAGAGTGCGCAGACAAACGACGAAGGCGTTTATCGCATCGTCTTCCTCCCGCCCGGCGCTTACAAAGTCGAGACGAGCGGCGCGCAGGGATTTGCGCCGACGACTTTTACGAACGTCATCGTAACCGTCGGCGGCCAAACGCCACTCGACATCCAGTTGCCTGTTGGTAACACAACTGTCGCCATGGTCGACGTTTCCGCTGAAGGACAAGTCGTCGAAACGAGTCGCACGTCGATCTCGTCAGTCGTCAACGAACGCGCAATTCAAAACCTGCCCGTCAACGGCCGCAACTTCCTCGACTTCGCGACACTGACGCCGAGCGTCATTCGCGATCCAACGCGACAAGGCGACCTCGCAGTCGGCGGACAAAAGGGAACTCTCAACAGCCTTCAAGTCGACGGCGCCGACAACAACAACACCTTCTTTGGCCAATCGTTCGGTCGCACGGGCACGCGCCCACCGTACCAGTTTTCGGAAGAGTCTGTGCAGGAATTTCAGGTAAACCAGAACGGCTTCTCGGCGGAGTTCGGTCGCGCCGGCGGTGCGGTGATCAACGTGGTCACGAAGTCAGGAACAAACGACTGGCACGGCAGTGCGTTCGAGTTCTTCCGCGACGAATCGTTGAACTCAAACACGCCGACCCTGACAGCGCGCGGCGCAAAGCGTCCGAAGTTACAGATCAATCAGTTTGGCGGCACGATCGGTGGTCCAATCAAGCGAGATCGTGCGTTCTTCTTCTTCGCTTACGATGGACAGCGCTCGAACATTCCAAACGTTGTCGATCCGCCGAACTTCTTCATACAGCCCGCGAGTATTCAGAATCTGCTCCTGCCGTTCATGCAGACTTACCAGGTCGGGCGCGACCAGGACGTGTACATGGTGAAGTCTGACATCCATTTGAACAACGCAAACCAGCTCGTGCTGCGGTTCAACCAGCAGAACTTCACGGGCAACAACAACGAAAACGGTGGTCCACTGAGTGTCGAAGAACACTCGGGCAACAGCGTCGCGAAGACGACTACGTTTTCGGGTTCGCTGATCTCGACGTTGACGTCGTCGCTGATCAATGAATTTCGTTTCCAGTTTGGTCGCGACCGCGAGCCGGGTGAAGCGAACAGCGACGTGACCGAAGCGCGCATCAATACTACGAACGGTTTTCTCCAGTTGGGACGAAACAATTTCAGCCCGCGCGAGACGACGATCAAGCGCGCGCAGTTCATCGACGTGGTGAGTTACACGCGCGGCAAGCACAACCTGAAGTTCGGCGGTGATCTGAATTTCGATCGCATCTTCAACTTCTTCCCGGGTCTGTTCAGCGGGCAATACACGTTCAATTCCTATGCGGCGTTTGCGGCGAACACGCCTGCTTCTTTCACACAGAACTTTGCGGGTCCGGGGACGTCGGGACCTGAGACGCATCCGAACCTGAACGAACTCGGACTGTTTGTTCAGGACGATTGGCGCGTCAATCCGAAGCTCACTTTGAACCTGGGACTGCGTTACGACCTACAGGATCTGGCCGATCCCTCAGTTGAAAATGCGACCTTTCAGACACGTACGGGCCTGAGCACGGCGACGCCCGTGCGCGACCGCAACAACTTTGGACCACGTTTCGGTTTCAGCTACGCGTTTGACGAGAAGACCGTGATGCGTGGCGGCTACGGAATTTTCTTTGGACGCACGCCGGCGATCATGCTCGGCACGGCGCATTCGCAAAACGGCATCCAGGTGACCGGCGTGAACCTGACTTGCACTACTACTCCATCAAATCAGTGTTTGACCTATCCGAACATCTTCACTGCGCCTCCGGGAGCGGGCGGCGTGAATCCGAGTCTTTACCTGTTCGCCGCGGACTACGCGCAGCCTTACATCCAGCAGGCGCGTTTCGGCGTCGAGCGCGAGCTACTTGCCAACACGAGCTTGTCAGTCAGTTATCTCTATTTCCGCGGCGTACACATCAGCCGCACGCGCGATATTAATCTCTTCGCGCCGGTGCCAACGACGCTTACCGATCCGGCAGGTACAACGTTCACCGTTCTCCGTCATCCGCTTGCACGGCCGATAGCCGGGTTTGCGCGAATCAATCTGTTTGAGAGCACTGCGGATTCGCGTTACAACGCGCTCGCGATGGAATTGAAGCGCCGCTTTACACACGGGTTCCAGTTCATCGCGGCGTATACGTTCTCTGACACGAACGACAATCGACCGGACCAGACGATGGTCGTCGTCGGCGCGGACGATGCGAAGGGATTGCAGAACAATCTGGATATCAATTCGGATTGGGGTCGCAGCGATCTCGATATCAGGCATCGATTTGTGTTCAGTCCGGTTTACGAGATAGGGACGGTGCAGACAAACAATGCGTTTGCGAGACAGGTGTTGAGTAATTGGACCTTCTCGGGAATCATCACGCTGCAATCGGGTTTTCCATATTCGGCGACGATCGGTGGCGATGCTAACCGCGATGGTAATCCGAGCACCGACCGCGTGCCGGGCACGGAGCGCAATGGTTTTACGACGCCGAATATTTACGTCTTCGATACTCGTGTGATGAAGGCATTCAAGTTTGGCGAGAACTACAGCTTGAGCTTCCTGGCGGAGGCGTTCAATCTGTTCAATCGATCGAATATCGCGACGGTGAATACAGCACGATATGGGATCGCGGGCAATTCGGCGGTTGTGTTGACGAACCCGAACCCAGCGACGCCATTTGGTGGTCCAAGAACGTTCCTGGGCGAGCGCCAGATTCAGCTCGGCGTGCGTTTTAAGTTTTAGACAGGATTTTCAAGATTTGGAGCAGGATTAATCATGAAAAATCCTGAAATCCTGTCTAACTATCTTTCGAGGGAGGCGCGGTCCCATTTAGCGAGGTTCGCGCCGGCCTCGTAAGTGCTCTGCATAAAATCCATCAACACGGCGTCAGGATCGGCGGCGGTGCGCATGTCGTCGTTCAGCAGCACGAACAAGCCGAGGTCCTTGCTGTAGTACGCCTGCTCGGGTCGCACCTTCGCTTCGTTCAAACCTTCCGGCGCGGGCGCGGTGTACGAGTAGAACGCAGGCTTACCGAGCGGTCCCTGTCCCGGCCACCATCCGTGGCTGATAACCTCATGTGAATACGCCTCGCGCGTAATCACGTCCGCCTCAGGCCGCGGCGGCGCCGGCCTTCCCGAAAAGCGCGTCACCGCGAGATCAAAACTGCCCCAGAAGAAATGCACCGGACTACACTTCCCGATAAAAGGCGAACGAAACTCCTGCATCACGCGTTCCGACGAACGCAGAATCTGCCAGCACCTGTTCACATACTCCGGATCGTACGAAGCGTGTTTATGGTCCTGATCGAAAGGTATCGGATCCGCAATCTCAACCGGCATTTTCCAAATGTGCACTTCCAATCCCAACCCGCGCAACGCCGCCATCGTTTCCTCGTAGAACGTCGCCACTGATTTCGGTTCCAGCGCAACAGTCGCAGACGTTCCATGGCTGCACGTAATCTCGAGCTTGTGATCGACGAAGTCAAACTCCATTTCGAAAAACGTGTCGCCATAAGGCATCGCCGTAGTCGTTAACCCGCGCGCGGACACGTAGAGCGGCACGTTCCACCAGTGATTGATCAGAGGCGTTTGCGCCAGGCGGACTTTGCCGACGATCTGCGTCCACATGTGCAGGGTGGCACACGTGTCTTTCCACTCTTCCAGCGGTAGTGAAGGCCATGCGTTTGTCATGGCGACAGGTTAGATCAGCATTGGCTTGACAGCAAATTACCGCGCGCCTATAGTTTTGTCGTCATGTCCGAGACCTGCGCCTGTTGTCTCTACTGTTACTGCTGCTATTGCAGCGCGACCGAGACGTCGTGTGCAGGCGGGACTAAGGACTGACCAGCAAATATTTCACGGCGTAACCGGTCGCACTTCCTGGAAGTCGCGGCCGTTTTTATTTGGGGCGAATCATGCAAACGGGCGTCTTAGAGACTCTTGGCGTTGGTATCACACCGGGCACTGTAGAAGCGAATATCGGTCACACACCGCTGCTGCGATTAGTGAGTAATGACGTCGAGATTTTTGCCAAGGCCGAACACCTCAATCCCGGTGGTTCGGTGAAGGATCGAGCGGCACTCTCGATGATTCTCGAAGGTGAGCGCAGCGGTAAATTAAGACCCGGAATGACGATCGTCGATGCGACAAGCGGAAATACGGGCATCGCTTACGCAATGATCGGCGCGTCGCGCGGATATCGAGTCAAAGTTTGCTTGCCAGAGAACGCGGGCGCGCAACGAAAGCGAATTCTGCGAAGTTATGGCGTCGAGATCATCGAAACCGATCAGCTGCTTTCGACTGACGGCGCCCGGCAGATCGCTCGCGAGATATTCGCCCGCGACCCGGAAAATCACTTCTATCCCGATCAGTACAACAACGACGCGAACTGGTTGGCCCACTACGAAACAACCGCCAACGAGATCTGGGAACAGACAAAAGGCCGGATCACGCATTTTGTAACGGGGCTGGGAACCTCCGGAACGTTCACCGGAACCGTCAGACGTTTGCGCGAACTGAATCCATCGTTGAAAGCCTTTGCCGTTCAACCCGAATCACCTTTGCACGGGCTCGAGGGTTTGAAACACATGGCCACCGCCGCCAGAAAGCCCGGCATCTACGACGAGTCACTTGCCTCCGGTACGCTGGAAGTCGCGACCGAAGATGCGTTATTAATGACAGGTAAATTAGCTCGCGAAGAAGGATTGCTGGTCGGCCCGAGCTCCGGAGCCAACGTTTTTGCGGCGCGGAAGCTGGCCGGTTCGCTGCAAAGACCTGCCGTTGTGGTGACGGTGCTTTGCGATGGCGGCGAGCGTTACCTCGACGAGGGTTAGATGTATGACTGACATTGCAACCAAACTCGTGCATGGCGGTGAGCGACGCAAATTGCCCGACGTGCGGTCTGTTTCAACTCCGATCTACGCGAGCGCGACGTTCACGTACGATTCGATGGAAGAGATCGATCAGGTCTTTGGTGGCGAGAAACAGGGTTTCGTTTACACGCGCTACGGCAACCCAACTACCAGCGCACTCGAAGAGGTTGTGCGCGACATCGAGGAAGGCGCCGTCGCATGTGCTTACGCCACGGGAATGGCAGCGGTTCACGCCGCGCTGCTCGCATGCGATATGAAGTCAGGCTCGACCGTCCTCGCGTCGCAGGATCTCTACGGCGCTACGACGAACCTGCTCAACGGCATCTTTGTTAACTTCGGCGTCAAGACGGTGAACATCGACTACGCCGATATATCGGCGGTGCGAGAAAAAGCACGCGAGCTTCGTCCCCAGATCATGATCGCGGAGACGATCTCAAACCCGTTGCTGAAGGTTTGTGATATTGAAGCGTGCGTCGAGATTGCACGCGAGAACGGGGCGCGTCTGATCGTCGATAACACGTTTGCGACGCCGTATTTGCGCCAGCCTTTGAAAATGGGCGCGGATATCGTCGTTCACAGCGCCACGAAATACTTCAGTGGTCACGCGGACGCAATGGGAGGCGTGGTGGTTTCGCGCGACGAGATGGACGGTCCGGCGCTCGTCAGCGTGATGAAGCTCGTGGGGGGCGTGTTGGGTGTTTGGGACGCGCACGAGATTTTGCGCGGGATGAAGACGTTGGCGGTGCGGATGGAGCGGCAGTGTGAGAATGCGCGAAAGCTCGCCGGCTATCTGAGCGAGCATTCGCGCGTCGGGCGCGTTCATTATCCGGGCTTGGGCGCGCTCGTTTCTATCGAGCTGCGAGACAACACGAAGGAAGCGGCGTTTCGTTTTATGAATGCGTTGAAGATGTGCGTGCTTTCGACGAGTCTCGGAGACGTGTTTACGAGTATGTTGCATCCGGCAACCGCGTCGCACCGCGACTTTACGCCGGCGCGACGGCAGCAAGTGGGAATCGCGGATGGACTCGTGCGCATCTCGGTCGGCATCGAGAAGATCGACGACATCATTTCCGACATCGATCAGGCTTTATCTGTGTAATCTGTGTACTAATGATTTCCATCGCGAAAAAGTTGCTTGGCGAGATTTGCGAACATGGAGTCCGTGATTATCCATACGAGTGCTGCGGTCTGCTCCTGGGGCGTTTTCGCGAGGAAGGGAAATTCGTTACGGAAACGTATCCGATCTCGAATGCGCGTGAGGAGAGTGCGAAGCGCAATCGGTTTTTGATCGAGCCGAAGGAGTTGATGCGTGGCGAGCAGTACGCGCGCAGCAGGGAGCTGGAGGTGGTTGGTTTCTATCATTCACATCCGGATTCACC
>DATNCH010000190.1:0-9975 GCA_035571655.1 Pyrinomonadaceae bacterium | reverse complement strand
AACAAGGTCTACTCGCGCATACTTGGGGAGAATCGCCCCGCTCGCGCCGTCATTCCGTGCGGCCCGCTGCATTACGGGTTTTTGATTGAGATCGAGGCGATCGCGGCTACAGATATGTAAAGCCCACAAAAGGCACAAACGCGCTTGTAAAACCTCACGCCTATCCATTAGTGTAAGCACGCAATTCTGATCTCAAGGTCCTGGAAAAAGATATTGATGAGTACCCCCAGCACACCCGGCCCCATCGACGGCGGGCGATTGATCGTTTTAACCGCTCCGCTTACGGAAGCAATCGACCACGCCGGCTACTTCATTCAAATGGCAATGGCTTCGCTGCCAATCTGGATGGAGGGCGTAATCAACCGAAAATACCCGAAATGGCGGGAGGTCGAGCACAACGCCGACGGTTCAGCGAAGTACATGCCCGCCGGTGTTCGCCTGGTCGAGAAGTCTCTGCTGCGCGAGCATCGCAACGACGACGTGGTGGCGTGTTTTCCTGATGACCTCGAGAAGTTCGTCGGTCCACGCACGCGCGTCATCGCCGTGTCCACGCACAACCCACTCGGCGTCACATTCGCCGCGGGTGTCTACACCTCGATCTTCGGCTCGTCGAAGATGCCCATCAATTCACACTACTCGCGACAGTTGTTCGCAAAGATCAAAGCCAACCCTTATCGAGACAATTTCAAAGTGATCGTCGGTGGTTCCGGTGGTTGGCAGATCATCCAGACCGACACTTACGAAGAGCTGAGCGTCGATTGTGTCGTCGAAGGCCGCAGCGAATCGGTCGATACGCTCGCGCTCTTCCGCAAAGCGATCGAAGGCGAAGAACTGCCGCGACGCGTCGAAGTCAAACACCCGATGGACCGCGAAGGAATACTCTTTCCCGATACACGCACGACGTTCGGCGTCGTCGAGATGACCACCGGGTGCGGCCGGCGCTGCAAATTCTGTGTTCCGGATCTAAATCCTCAGATCGATCTTCCAAAAGACAAGATCATGGACGCCGTGCGCGCAAACGTGAGAAACGGAAACAAACAGATCTCACTCGCAACCGAAGACATGTTCATCTGGGGACAGGTACACACTGACACGCCATTCTATTTTCCAAACCGCGAAGCGCTCGTGGATCTTTATTCCGACATCGTGAACACACCGGGCGTCGAGCAGCACGTGCTGAGTCACTCGACAATCGCGCCCGCCGTAGTCGATCCACTGCTGATCAAACAGCTTTCAGACCTGTTGCTGCCGAAGAGTCCGATTCATTTTCCACTATTGAGCAGTCACCCGCAGAAGAAGGCGCTCGCGCCGTTGATCGGACTCGAGACAGGCTCCGTGCGTATGGCAAAACAGATCATGTCGAGCAAGGGTGTGCCGTTTTCGATCGAAGACTGGCCGAGCGTCGTACTCGAAGGTCTGCGTGTTTTGAACCAGAACAACTGGTTCCCAGCGATGACGTTGATCGTCGGAAATCCCGGTGAAACCGATCAGGACGTGATGGACACCATCGATCTCGTCTACGAAATAGAGCGACGCGGCCTGTTTGCGTTCCTGATTCCTTCGATTTTTACGCCACTTCACGACACTCGCATGGAAAAAGAAGAAGGTGTGACACAAACTCGACAGCTTAGTCCCTTACAATGGCAACTGATGATGAAGTGCTGGAAGATGAATCTCCGGCCCGGTCAGTACAGTTGGTGGGGACCAATGGCGTGGCGCGTCGGATCCATCGGAATGTGGCTCTATAAACTGCGTCGCTTGAATGGTCCGAACTTTACGTGGCCGCTTTGGATGTTCTCGGGTGCGATTTCCGAGAAAAATCTCCAGCGAATGGGTAAAATCTATCGCGGCAAACCGCTGAAGGTTAAAACGCGCAAGGAACTGCTCGCGTCGCTGAAACCGAAAGATTGGCAGTTTCTCCGTGCGGATAACGGCGATATGCCGTTGGAATATGTGCCGCCTGTCGCTGCACGTGCGTTGGCGGCGGATCGTGCATAGGGCTCCCGGACAACGCGCCAGCCGTGCAAGGCCCTCTAACGTGCCAAAGAAAACCAGGAATACGCCTCGGCGTTAGAAAGGCTTGCCATGCGTCGATATGCTGTTCGATTTCTCGTCGCGCTTCTTACCTTCGCTCTCGGTGTCGTATTGAGTCTCGTTTTTGGTCTTTTCAAACCTCATGGGATCTTCGTTTCAGACACAACATGGAGCAAACGACCACCGTGTCCTAAACAGTTTCGAGTCGCAAGACCGGAGTTCGTCACGACCGACACGCAAATCGGCGACCCGTTGAGGCTCAAATATTTAGGTGATACTCCAGACGGCCGGATGAGATTCATGATCGAGAATACAAGGGATCAGATGGTTTCGGCATACGCGATCAGAGGTGACCGGATTTGGGGATCAGACGGACAGCCGGGAACAACGGTTTTCGAGTGGCATTCGAGCGATTTGCTTGGACCCGGAGAAACGCGTTTGGTAACAACCGTACCGCGCAATACTGACGGGCTGTCGTTGCATGTCGCGTCAGTGACTTTCGAGAGCGGCTTTACCTGGATCAATCCTCGCGACAGGAATTAGGCGCGCTGAAAAGATCGAGTCTTATGAAAGATCTGAAACGTTTACTCGATCAGAATAAAGCGTGGGCTGAAGGCATTAAGAAGAGCGATCCGGAGTTTTTTCAAACACTCGCCAAACAACAATCACCGACGTTTCTGTGGATAGGCTGTTCTGACAGTCGTGTGCCTGCGACGCAACTTGTCGGCACGATGCCGGGGGAGATGTTCGTGCATCGAAACGTGGCGAACGTCGTGGTCCATACTGACTTCAATTGTTTGTCGGTTATGCAGTATGCGGTCGACGTGTTGAAGGTGAGTCACATAATCGTGTGTGGGCATCATGGGTGTGGCGGTGTGAAGGCGGCGATGGAGGGTGCGCAGCTCGGGTTGATTGATAACTGGCTGCGACACGTGCAGGACGTGGTGCAAAAGCATGAAGATACGCTTGCCACGCTTGATGAAGATAAGCGACTCGATCGATTGTGTGAGTTGAATGTGATCGAACAGGTTTTGAGCGTGGGCCGGACGACGATCGTGCAGAGTGCGTGGGAAAGAGGCCAGGAGCTTGGCGTGCACGGGTGGATTTACGGACTCGAGGATGGACTGCTGCGCGACCTGGACGTTTCGATTGGAGTTTAGCCGCAGATCTGCGGCTAAAATTACACTCGTTGCCGAGATGCTTCGAACAATAAGATTCCCGCGGCGACGGAGACGTTGAGGCTTTCGGCGTCGCCTCTCATCGGAATACTCACTCGCTGATCCGCGCTGTCTAACTCTTCCGCCGTAAGGCCGGTCGATTCCGGGCCGAGGATGAGCGCGATTGGCCCAGTCCAATCTATATCCGTGTAAGAAGTAGTCGCTTCAACATCAGCACAAACCGTCACGATTCCGCGTTCACGACACCAACCAATCATTTCGTCAAATTCAACATCACTCCAAATCGGAAGCCTGAACGCAGAGCCCATCGCCCCACGCAGAGACTTCGGCGAGAACGGATCGCTCGTGTTTCTCGTCGTGATTACGCCTGTCGTGCCTGCCGCTTCAGCCGTTCGCAAGATCGCACCAACGTTTACGGGGTTGTTGATCTGATGCAGGACCACCAGTAACGAATTCGCGTCGAGACTCGCAGCCAGACGTTTTTCAGAAGCCTCCGGCCGTTGCGCGAGAACGATTATCCCTTGCGGCGTCTTCGTGTACGACACCGACGCGAGCAACTTCTCGCTAACGGTGCCCACACGTTTCGACACTCGCGAGAGTTCCTCAATCGCCCCCGCAGCACGGTCCTTCCGCATCAGCTCTTCCGAAACAATCACCGCCTCGATCTCGAGATTCGAGCGCTGCGTCTCTTCGCACAGTCGCAACCCCTCGATAAAGATCAACTCCTCAATCTTCCCATCTCGAACAGCACGAACCTGCCGGAGAAGGGAATTGTCGCGACTGGTGATGTGCATCGGTTCGGGCTTCACACGACAATCTCCGCCCAGATGGGCCAATGGTCGGAAACGTTCAGCGGTTTGGCGACGCCCCAGCGTTCGATCTCAACTCCTCGCGTAAAGATCCAGTCGGCGTGCATCAGCAAACCGCCGCCACGCCACGTTGCTGTGCCGGTTGGAAACGACGTGGTGTAACCACGCGACTCGAGAAATCCGCGTGTCTGCCGGCACTTCTCGTTCGACAGTGTGTTGAAGTCGCCGAGAATCACCGACGGCAGCGCAGTTTTGTCTGCTTCGGCAATGAGCGTTTCGAGTTGGGCCAGTTGGCCGTTGACCGCAGCGTGCGGATCGACATGCGCGTTCAGTAGTCGAATCTGTTTTGAATTAATCGAGACAGTTGCGGCAATCGCCATGCGAGGCCGCCAGGGACATTCGTGCCACGGCAGATCGATTCGCGTGACGTCGATCAAAGGCAAACGACTCAACAGCGCGACGCCCGTGTCGCCGCTGTCGTGCAGATCGATCGGTTCTTCAAAATCGAGCCACCATTGGCGCTTCGCCGGTGCAACGCCGCGCGGAATTCCCGCGGGAGCGTGGGACCAGTTCATGTGCATCTCGCTCGCCAACTCCTTCGCCACGTGATGACCGCCCGTGCGTCTGGTCAGCTTGTCGGCCTCTTGCAGAGCGAGAATGTCGACGCGCGGCAGCAGCGCGCCATCGGAGAATGCACGCGCCGCTGTCGAGATCATTCGACCGACGTGCTGCGGGCGTCGGGCGAGACTCATCAGTCCCACCTTGCGGCGCAGACCGCCGGTGATGAGATAACGCCCGCGCGCATAACGGATGTTGTATGATGCGATGACGAGTTTATTACTTTGTAAGACGTGGGTGTTAGATTCCTCGTGCAGCTCGAGTTTTTCGGAGTCGGTTAGAGGGGGAATCGCGGTAACCATTTCGCTAATATATTTACCATGAGCCGTAGAGTTGTTGCAGTTGTTGACGACATGTTTTTTGCCTCGAAGATCCGCGCTGTTGCGGAAGCAGTGGGTGTTGACGTGAGTTTTCCGCGAACTAAAGAGGCGCTAATCGAGAAAGCGCGTGAAGCGCAGTTGATCCTGGTTGACCTGCATAATCAGCGGTTCGATCCCATCGATGTCGCTCAAGAGCTGCGGGGGATTCCGCTGGTTGGTTTCTTTTCACACGTCGAGACGGAACTGCAACGAAAGGCACTCGCAGCAGGGTTCGATCAGGTCTTACCCCGATCAGTGTTCGTCCGTGATTTACCGAAAATATTAGCCACGGATCACACGGATGACTACCCGACCGGCGCAGGCGCGACGACTTCGTGAATCGAGCGCACCTCGCCGACCAACTCCTCATATTGCGGTAGCGTGAGCGCTTGCGCGCCATCCGAAAGCGCATGCTCAGGCTGATCGTGAACCTCCACGATCAAACCATCCGCGCCCACCGCCACACCCGCACGCGCCAGCGGCATCACCATGAAAGTCCTGCCCGTCCCATGCGAGGGATCGACAACCACAGGCAAGTGTGAAACCTGGCGCACAGCGGGAATCGCCGCAAGGTCCAACGTGTTTCGCGTGTGCTGCGCAAACGTACGAATGCCGCGTTCGCACAGAACGACTTGATAATTTCCTTCGGCCATTACGTACTCTGCCGCAAGCAACCATTCCTCGAGCGTCGCCGACAGCCCGCGTTTGAGCAGTATCGGCAACTTCGCGCGCCCCGCTCGTCGCAGCAGCGAGAAGTTCTGCATATTGCGGGCGCCGATCTGGATCATGTCGCCGTAACGTTCAACCTGGTCCACACCCGCTTCGTCGAGCGCTTCCGTGACGATCTTCAATCCGTACGCCTCGCGCACCTCCGCAAGTATCTTCAATCCTTCTTCCCCGAGTCCCTGAAACGCGTAGGGTGAAGTCCTTGGCTTGTAAGCACCTCCGCGAAAGAAACGCGCACCACTTCGCCTGACCGATTCAGCAATCGCAAACGCCTGCGTGCGACTCTCAATCGCGCATGGTCCAGCAATAATCGCCAACTCGTCTCCGCCGATCGTCGCGTCGCCAACGCGCACTATGGTCTTTTCCTGTTTTAGATCAAGACTGATCAGCTTGTAAGGCTTGCTGACGCGAATCGCTTCAGCTACGCCGGGGAGATTCTCGAAGTGAGAAGGATCGACTGCACCCTGGTTGCCGGTGATACCGATCGCAGTGCGAGTCGCGCCAGGCATCGGATGGCCCTTAAAACCTAAATGCTCGATTACGCTGAGGACGGTCTCGACTTGAGCGTCGGTGGCGTCGTGTTTCATTACGATTAACATGGTGCTTTTTCCTCTTAACTTTTCTTCGTTACGCCATGGGCGTTTCGCGCACGGGTGTTTACATCTGTTCCGGTACCTTGATACCAAGTATGGAAAGCGAGGTGGTCAGCTTAATTCTGATGATTTTTGTCACGGTGATCAAGACCGCGCGGCGTACTTCGTCCGGTTCGGTCATGATCCGGTGGTCGTGATAGAAACGGCTAAAAGCTCTGGCGAGCGAGAAAGTGTACTTTGCCAGGTTGGCAGGTTCCGCTGAATTGCGACACTGTGCAATCACTTCATCGAGCTGTTGCGATAACATCAACAGCGACCAAATCTCCGTTCCGGCATCGCCAGACAAAACCTCTGTCACTCTCGTCTGCAACGCGCCGTCTTCGGCTGCTGCTTTCATTAACGCATCCGCGGCGTCAACAGTTTCATTGCCGAGCTTGCGAAAGATCGAGTTGGTCCGTACCGCGGCATACTGGCAGTAAGGTCCGGTCTCACCTTCGAACGAAAGCGCTTCTTTGAAGTCAAATGCGATCACTGTTGTGCGCGTAAACTTCAACAGGAAGTAACGCAGCGCAGCAACCGCGACGTCGTGCGCCGTCGCTTTCTTTTCTTCGTCGGAAAGATCGGGATTTCGTTTTTCAACTTCCGCGAGCGCTCCGGCTTCGAGTTGATTGATCAGATCGTCGGCTTTGACGCCCAAACCCTTGCGACCGCTCATCTCGATGTAAGGCCGCGCGCGATCCTCGTCGCTCAGTTCGATGCCAAGCTCTTCGCAAGCGGCCGGCGACAACGCAACCATCTCGTAGCTGAAATGTACGCTCGCGTCTGCGCCGATCTCAGGTACGACCGCCGCCACACCACGTGCGACGATCTCCTGTGGATACGATTGACGCGAGTCGATCACGTTGTAGACGGTGATGCCGCCGCCGAAGTGTGGATGGTCGGGTCCGGCTTCAGTTTTCGTAACCCAAAGCACATGGCCGTCCGGGTAGTTTCGAAAGACTTTGTAATTGAAGTCGAGACCGAGCTTGCCGAGTTTCCAGAGTTGATAGGCGATGTCTTTACCCGTGTAAGTTACGGTTCCATTCGAACGCACGATGATCTTGTCTGACTCGTGTTCGTCAGTGCCGGTGTGCGATTCGAATGGCATCACCCAGCAGCCTGCGTGCCGGCCTTCAGTTTCGTACCTGATCACGCCCGTCTTCTTCATCAGGTCGAAAGCGCGCTCCCAGAAATGCAGGTGCAGAATGTCTGACTCGCGTGCGAGGAGATCGTAGCGAATGTCGAGTCGCTCCATCGTGTCGATGATGCATTCGACGTTACGTGTCGCGACGTAGTCTGCGAGCTCGGCGATAGGGTTACCACCACCTTCTTCGAGTGCGTGCAGCACTTCGTTGCGAAGCTTGATCTTTTCGGGGTTGAGGTCGCCGGTCGCGTTTCCGTCGCGGTAGAAGAGGCCGACCCCTGTGTAGAGGTCCCAGCAGTAATAATCGAACGGGTAGTCTTTGGTGAGAGAAGCGTCGAGCGACTTGATCTGGTCCAGGTTCATGTTTTCCAGATGCAGGAAGCCGACGACGACGTCGGCAACCTGGACGCCTGTGTTGTCGATGTAGTTTTGGACTTCGACGCGGTCGCCGGCGGCTTGCAGGATTCGCACGAACGTATCGCCGAGGACAGCGTTGCGAACGTGACCGATATGCGCTGCTTTGTTGGGGTTGATGCTGGTGTGCTCGACCATCTTTTTGGGTTGGTCTTGCTCTGTAGTTTTTGTTCGGCTTGGCCCAGCAAACAGACCGAGCAGCCTGGCGCGATCTAAGAAGACGTTAATGTAACCTGCGCCCGCGATCTCCACACGCGAGACTTCTTCGATATCTTCAAGCTGTGGTTTGAGCTTTTCGGCAATGGCACGCGGCGCCTGTTTTTCGCCCCTTGCTTGTTTGATCAGTTTCGCGAGCTCGAAACAGACGGGAAACGCGAGATCCCCTAGTTCGGCACGCGGCGGAGCGTCAACACTGAGCTGCTGCACCTCGACACCAAAAATCTCACGCGCGGCCCCGCGAATTCGCTCCGTGAGCTTTTGTTGCAGTTGGGTTAGGGTCATGGGAAAAGGCGAGAGTATAGCATCTCTTCGGAGTGTGCCATCCCACCGCCGTTTTTGCAGGTTTGAGGTTTAACGCCGAAAGCGTTGGCTAATCACGGACTCCGTGTTCGCGGTAACGCCGAGGCGTTGGCCTAATCGCGGACTCTGGGTTTCAAGGCTTAACGCCGAAGGCGTTGGCTAATCGCGGACTCTGGGTTTCAAGGCTTAACGCCGAAGGCGTTGGCTAATTCCAGCCCAGGGTTGGAGCGCAGCGACAACCCTGGGTCAATCATTAATAATGGCAACCAACCCTGAAAGGGTTCCTGCCGCAATCAATCCCAAACGTATCGCTCGTCATACTTAGAAACGGAAAACGATTTTTTGTTGAGAAGACGACGTGCGTCCATAGACGCGCGAGAGATTGAACCATTGTGAGGTGCTCTCCTTTTGAGTTTTTAACCCTTTCAGGGTTGGCGCGGAATATAACATGTTTACCCAGGGTTGTCGCTTGCGCTCCAACCCTGGGTCAATCCATTAATAATAGCAACCAACCCTGAAAGGGTTTCTGCCGCAATCAATCCCAAACGTATCGTTCGTCATAATCAATTCTATATGCTTTGAGGAAAGCACGGTACTCATCCTGGAACGTTACGCGCCTGTGATGTTCCTCCTGGTTTTCGATATATCTGATTACCTCTTGCAGATTTGATTGACTAACCGAAAACGCCGCGTAACCTCCTTGCCAATGAAACTTCGAAAGCCTGGGAGACGCTTCTTTGATCCAATTTGTCGATGTCCGCTTAACCTCTTTCACGACGCTCGCTATCGGTAAGGTGCGGCACAGCGCGAACAGAGCATGCGCATGATCCTCCACACCGCCAACGATCAGGGTTTCGCAATCATGTTTCCGAAGCATCTGCGCGAGGAATGCATGCATTTCCGCACGCAACATTCTGTCGCTCAAAAACGGAAAACGATTTTTTGTTGAGAAGACGAGGTGCGTCCACAGACGCGCGAGAGATTGAACCATTGTGAGGTGCTCTCCTTTTGAGTTTTTAACCCTTTCAGGGTTGGCGCGGAGTCTAACATGTTTACCCAGGGTTGTCGCTTGCGCTCCAACCCTGGGCTGGAATTAGCGAACGCCTTCGGCGTTATCGCGCCGGCGTTCCCAGGATCTTAGCGAACGCCTGCGGCGTTTATCGCGCCGGTCCCGCAGGATCTTAGCGAACGCCTTCGGCGTTTATCGCGCCGGTCCCGCAGGATCTTAGCGAACGCCTTCGGCGTTTATCGCGCCGGCGTTCCCAGGATCTTAGCGAACGCCTGCGGCGTTTATCGCGCCGGTTCAGCAGGATCTTAGCGAACGCCTTCGGCGTTTATCGCGCAGGGTTCCGCAGGATCTCGGCCAGCGCGTGCATTCGGGTTGCGTCAGCACTCTGCGTCGTGCCGGCGCTCTCGTCTAACGATGGCGCCAGCTCTTTGAGTTTCGCCAGCGCTGCTCCATCGTTTGAATGCTCAGCGCTTTGAATCGCCTGGCGCAGCGACGCGATGCGATCCGCCGGCAGTGCTTTCGAGCGCTCCAAC
>DATNCH010000189.1:0-10370 GCA_035571655.1 Pyrinomonadaceae bacterium | reverse complement strand
AACCCCGAACCCGGATCAAACAGGTTCTTGTACGACTGCGCGCGTGCCATGTAGCGGTCGTAATCCGCTGTCTTACCGATCATGCGCGCCACCTGCGCGATGCACCAATCGTCGTAGGCATACTCGAGCACTTTCGAAACTGACTCGCGCTCTTCCTCCATCGAGAGAAAGCCTTTGTCGATATACGCACCCAACCCGCGATGGTCCCTCAGCTCGGCACTGTGCTTCATCGCCTTGAAAGCCTGCTGTAGATCGAAGCCATCGATTCCTTTTACCGCCGCGTCGGCAATGACTGAAACCGCGTGATATCCGATCATCGTGTCAGTTTCATTCGCTCCCAGTTCCCACACGGGCAGACGCCCTCCCTGTTCGTACTGCGCGAGAAATGTCTTGACGAAATCGCGCGTGCGCCGCTGGTCGATGATGTTGTAGAGCGG
This sequence comes from Pyrinomonadaceae bacterium, assembly GCA_035571655.1. Lineage (GTDB taxonomy): Bacteria > Acidobacteriota > Blastocatellia > Pyrinomonadales > Pyrinomonadaceae > PSRF01. Next base: position 9,933 of record DATNCH010000189.1, on the reverse strand, counting down.
ATGCGCGGCGCGAAACGTGTCCCAAAGAGAGAAGACCGTGTAGTTGGTAAAGTCGCCAGCCTGGTGGATTTTGAAGTCGCGTCCGCGATAGCGCCCATCGACGTCCATGAAAATGTTGGGCGCCGTCATCGCGTGATAAAGAGCGGTGTAGAAATTTGTTAACTGCGCGTTCGTTCCGCCGGTGATGGAAATCTTTCCGAGCTCTTTGTTCCATGCCGCAGCAGCAACGGATCTCACTCTATCGAAATCCCAATGGTCCAACTCGGTGCGCAGATTTTTCAGCGCCCCATCGACGTCGACGGCAGAAATTCCTACCTTCACGAGCAAGGGCTTTCCCGATCGCGTGTCGAAGCGAAAGTAAGCCTTGAGATCGTCGCGCTCGGACGTAATGAACGGTTGCGAAAACTCGAGCGCGAAATAGACGATCTGGTCTTTGGCCCATGCTTTCGAGCGTCTCCAACCAACGATCGTCGTGTTGCCGGTGATCTTGAAATCGGCATCGATGACTTCATCACGATGTTTTAGATCGAGAACAACCTCTGCTTTGTCTGTGGCAGGGAAGGTGTAGCGATGCATGCCAACGCGCGCCGTCGCGGTGAGCTCGACGAGAATGTTGTCGTCGTCGAGCTTGACTGAGTAATAACCCGGTGTTGCAGTCTCATTCTGATGCTGAAAGCGCGAGGTTTCGCGTCTACCGATCATCGGCAGCAACAGGACGTCGCCATAATCAGAGATGCCCGTGCCGCTGAGATGTGTGTGACTGAAGCCGTAAATGATCGAGTCAGAATAGTGATAACCCGAGCAGCCGTCCCAACCCGTCAGCCTCGTGTCGGGACTGAGTTGGACCATTCCAAACGGAACGATCGCGCCCGGGAATGTGTGCCCGTGTCCGGCAGTGCCGACGAACGGATTGACGTAACGCGTGAGATCTCGTTGTGCAGAGACTGATAAGCAAGACAGGAGAACTAGGCAGACGATGCTTAGGATTCTCATGATGAAGTAACCAAGATTACGTTCAAAATCCTGATTTGCGCTACAGAAATTTGATGCTATACTGCGCGCCTCCGTCCCAGACACAAGCCCATAATTGAATCGCTCCCAACCAACCTTACTTACAGTCTGGAGGAGAAAAGTATGAAGAAAGTCTTTGCTCTACTCGTTTTTGCCGGCCTTTGCACTGCTGTTTTCCTTTCAACGCCTGTCCGCAGCCAGTCAGACGGACGCGGAGGAAAAGGTACAGAGTTGGCTGCCAGGTTTCGTAAGAACCCGAATCGGATCCAAAACAATTACATCGTAGTGCTCGACGATGCGGTCGTCGGCGAGGAAGGTCTCTTCTCGATCGCACCGTACATCGCAGCCGAACTCGCGACCACGCACCGCGGCAAACTCAAACATATCTATCAACACGCGCTCAATGGCTTTGCAGTCGAGATGTCGCCGGAAGATGCTGAACGTCTGAGCCAGGACTTCAGAGTCAAGTTTGTTGAAGAAGACGGCGTGGTGACTGCGGATGTAACGCAGAGCAATCCACCGTGGGGCCTCGATCGCATCGATCAACGTAACCGTCCGTTGAGTGCGACCTATACCTACAACTGGACCGGCTCCGGCGTCCGTGCATACGTGATCGACACCGGCATTCGCACGACTCATACGCAGTTTGGCGGACGTGCTTCGAACGTCTTTGACGCGTTTGGCGGCAGCGGGGCGGACTGCAATGGTCACGGCACTCACGTCGCCGGAACGATCGGTGGTTCGACTTACGGTGTGGCCAAGAGTGCGTTGCTACGTGGCGTGCGTGTGCTCGATTGCAACGGCTCCGGATCAACTTCAGGAGTGATCGCAGGCGTCGATTGGGTGAGGAACAATCGTATTAATCCGGCAGTCGCTAACATGAGCCTGGGAGGCGGTGCTTCCAGTTCATTGGACACTGCTGTTAACAATCTCGCCAATTCGGGAGTCGCGATCGCTGTTGCCGCTGGAAACAGTAACACTGATGCGTGCACGCAATCGCCCGCTCGCGCAGCGAGTGCGATTACGGTCGGCTCAACTACTACCACCGATGCACGCTCATCATTCTCGAACTTCGGCACATGTCTCGACCTCTTCGCGCCTGGTTCGGGAATTTTGTCATCGTGGTTTAGTTCAGACACCGCCACTGCGACGCTGAGCGGAACCTCGATGGCTTCACCACATGTTGCTGGCGCAGCAGCGCTCTACAAACAAGCGAATCCCTCGGCTACGGCATCAACGATTCGCAACGCGCTCGTCAACAATGCGACGACCAACGTCATCACGGGAGCCGGCACTGGATCGCCGAACCGGCTGCTGTACACGTTGTTCTTCTGACACACTTTTCGTCAGTGATTAAACGCGGATGATGCGGATGTTTATCCGTGTCATCCGCGTTCATCTGTGGCAAACTTAGCGCCTACAACTTGTGAGGTGAAACCCCATGAAACTACGTCGAAGTGTCTCCCTGGTCTGTATGCTGGCTGTGTGTGCGACCATGCTGGTCGCACAGCAACAGCCCGCGGCGACACCAGCAGCCAAACGCGCGCTCACGCATCAGGATTACGATTCGTGGGCGTCGATCGTGGCTTCGCAAGTCTCTCGCGACGGAAAATTCGTGGCGTATGCTTACGTGCCGCAGGACGGCGACGGCGAGATCGTCGTGCGAAACATAGCGACCGGCGTCGACTGGCGCGCGCCGAGAGGTTATCGCCCGCCGGTGCCGCCTCCTGACGATCCGGGTACAAACGTCGCGGAGTTTCAGGCGGAACAAGCGCGTTTGTTACGACCTGTTTTCACCGCAGACAGCCGCTTCCTGATCTTCCAAACCGAACCCACCAAAGCAGAAATAACCAAAGCGAAGAAAGAAAAGAAAAAGCCTGAGGACATGCCGAAGAACGGTCTCGGCATCATGGATCTTTCCAACGGGACCGTGACGCGCGTCGAAAGAGTCAAAACCTTCCGCGTACCCGAAGACGGCTTCGGTTACGTTGCATACCAGCTGGAACCAAAGGCGGAAGAGAAACCCAAACCGGCTGAGGCGGGCACAGAACCGAGCGCGGTAACGGCGGCTCAACGTCCCGCACGCGGCCAGAAAAAGGAGTACGGCTCCGATCTCATCCTTCGCAATACCGCCACCGGCACTGAGCGCACATTCACCGACGCCCTCGACTTCACCATCAGCAAAGACGCAAAAACGCTCATCTACACAGTCTCCTCAAAAAAGGAAGACACAAACGGCGTCTTCGCCGTAACGACCGACACCGACACTCAACCAGTCGCCCTCCTCAGCGGCAAAGGAAAATATCAAAAACTCACGTGGGACGAAGACAACACTCAACTTGCCTTCACGAGCGACAAAGAAGACGCTGACGCAAAGCAGCCAAAATTCCGTGTCTACCAGTGGAACCGCAAAGATCCGCAAGCGACCGAGGTCGTTTCAATTGCCTCGCCCGGTTTCCGCAAAGAGATGGTTGTCAGCGAACGCGCCACTCTGAGTTTTTCGCTCGACGGCAGTCACCTGTTCCTGGGAACGGCGCCTCCACCCGATCCGGAAAAAGACGAAGAAATCCCTGCTGACGAAAAAGTCCTCGTCGATCTGTGGCACTGGAAAGACGACTACGTGCAGCCAATCCAGCGCATCCGTGCCGAGCAGGACCGCAATCGCTCCTTTCGCGCAGTCTACGATCTGAAGTCGAAGAAGTTTGTGCAGCTTGGGGACGAGTCGATGGAAAGCGTCTCGCCGTCGAATGACGGGAGTTACGCGATCGGTTCTGACAACCGGAAATACCGCGTCATATCAGACTACGATCCCGGTTTCAGCGACTACTATCTGATCGACACCTCCGACGGCTCGCGCAAACCAATCGCATCGAAACAACGCGGGAACATCTCCATCTCGCCAAACGCAAAATACGCGCTCTACTTCGACGGTAAGGACTGGTATTCATATTCTGTCGCAGACGGAACGGCGACGAACCTCACCAAAGACATCCCTGTCCATTTCTACAACGAAGAGAACGACCTGCCGCAAACGCCCGGCTCGTACGGAATCGCCGGTTGGACCAAAGACGACAAAGACGTTCTCGTCTACGACCGTTACGACATCTGGCAGATCGCGCCCGACGGCAGTCGCGCGAAAAACGTTACCGACGGAGTTGGAAGGAAAGACCGGACAACGCTTCGTTACGTTCGACTCGATCCCAAAGAGCGCTTCGTCGATCCTGACAAGCCAATGCTCCTCGAAGCCGCCAACGAAGAGACGCGTGATTCCGGTTTTTATCGCGACAAGGTCAACAGCGACGCCGCGCCGCAGAAGCTTCTAATGGCCGCGAAGGATTTCGGAAATCCGACGAAAGCAAAAGACGCCGACGTGCTGATCATGACGGCATCGCGTTTCGATCAGTTCCCGGATGTGTGGGTGACAAACAGCACCTTCCGGGAGATGAAGCGAGTAAGCAACGGCGACGCTCAACGAGCAGCGTTCAATTGGGGCACCGCCGAGTTAGTGAGTTTCAAAAACATAGACGGCGTGCCGTTGAAGGGACTGTTGCTCAAACCGGACAGCTTCGATCCGCGGAAGAAGTATCCGATGATCGTTTACATCTACGAGCGACTCTCGCAGGGCTTGCATCAATTCCGCAATCCGGGGCCGGGTACGTCGATCAATCCGACGTACTACGTGAGCAACGGATACCTGGTCTATATGCCTGATATCGTCTACACAATCGGCTATCCGGGCCAGAGCGCGATGAAGTGCGTGTTGCCGGGTATTCAGGCCGTGGTCGATAAAGGTTTTGTGAACGAGAAAGCGATTGGGATTCAGGGACACAGTTGGGGCGGTTATCAAATCGCCTACATGGTGACGCAGACCAATCGCTTCAGGGCGGCAGCGCCGGGCGCGTTGGTGTCGAACATGACGAGCGCGTACAGCGGAATTCGTTGGGGCACGGGTCTGCCGCGACAGTTCCAGTACGAGCGCTCACAATCGCGCATTGGCGGCAGTCTTTGGGAGTATCCGCTGCGCTTTCTCGAGAATTCGCCGATCTTCCGTGCGGATCGTGTGGAGACGCCGCTCCTGATGATTCACAACGATGAAGACGATGCGGTGCCATGGTACCAGGGCATCGAGTACTTCCTCGCGCTGCGACGGCTCGGCAAAGAAGCGTACATGTTTAGTTACAACGGCGAGAAGCACGGGCTGCGAAAGCGAATCAATCAGAAAGACTACACGCGACGCATGCAGGAGTTTTTCGATCACTTTCTGAAAGGCGCACCAGCGCCGGAGTGGATGGAGAAAGGGATTCCGTATTTGCAGCGTGAAAAGGAGAAGGAGAAATACCGGACCACAGACGACCACAGATAAGAAACAGATCACGCAGATGAGTTCAATCTGTGTAATCTGTGTACTAAATTCTCACGTCGCGTGCGGCTGAGTCGCAGTTGGCGGCCGTCTTCGAGTACGACGATGTAATCGCCGTTGAAGTGCGGATGCATCTCTTTAATTCGATCGAGATTGACAATGATCGAGCGGTGAATGCGAACGAATTTCGCCGGATCGAGCCGCCCCTCGAGATCATGCATCTTTTCACGCAGCAAGTGCGCCTTCCGGCCAACGTGCAATTTCGCGTAGTTTCCGTCAGCCTCAATGAAATCAATATCGTCGACTTTCAACAGCATCACGCGGCCTGACGCTTTGATCATTAGTCGCGTCAAATAATTGTTCTGCTGTAGCGAGACTTTGCGCTCGCTCTCCCGTTCCTCGAGCAACGCGAGCAGTCTCTGCGTCAACTTGTTGATGTGCCGTGCTTCGATCTGCGACTTCGCTCGTTGCAGTGCGTGAGCAAATCGCTCGTCGTCGAAAGGCTTCAACAGGTAGTCGAGCGCGTGAACGTCGAAAGCCTTCAACGCATATTGATCGAACGCGGTGACGAAGATGATCGCCTGGATGTGCTCCGGACCGGCACGCTGGAGCACGTCGAAGCCATCCATCTCCGGCATCTGGATGTCGAGAAAGATCAAATCCGGCGATAGCGTGTTGATGGCTTTCACTGCCTCACGACCGTTGCGACACTCGTCGAGAATCTCGATCTGCGGATCCTTCTCGAGCAGAACACGAAGGTTGCGACGCGCCAGCGGCTCGTCGTCGACAATCAAAGTCTTGATCTTCGCTGCTATCACGACGAGGTTCTCAACGGAATCAAAATCACGGCTTCAACGCCGCCTTCATCTCGGTTGCGAATGTCGAACTCGTGATTGTCGTCGTAGAGTTGTTGCAAACGTGCCGCGGTATTTGCCAGGCCAATCCCCACGCTGCCTTTCAACTGCCAATCGTCGCGCAAGCCCGCTCCATCGTCGTACACGATCAATCGCAATTGACCGTCTTCAACAGCAGAACGAATACCAACGAGGCCTGAATCAGCGCGGCGAGCAATGCCGTGTCGGAGCGCATTTTCCGTGAGCGGCTGGAGGATCAGGTTTGGGACCATTGCCTTGGTTGTCTGCGGATCGATGTCGAGCTCGATCTGGAGGCGATCGGAAAATCTCATTTCCTGAATGCTCAAATAGAGCTTAATGAAGTTGAGCTCCTCTCTCAATTCAACTTCCTGCCGCGCGGAATGTTCGAGCGTGTGACGGAGAAGATCGCTGAGTCCGACGAGCATGCTGACAGCGGCCGTGTTCTTGTTGTCGCGAACGAGGCCCACGATGCTGTTCAGCGTGTTGAAGAGAAAGTGTGGATGCAACTGCATTCGCAATGAATCGAGTTGCGCTTGTGCGAGTTGCGCTTCGAGGCGAGTGGCGACAACTTCACGTTCGCGATATTTGCGATAGTAGTCGAGCGCATAACAAACTCCGACGACCCCGCCATACACCAGCAGGTCGGACGCAAAAGATCCCTGCACGCGCGACAGAAAGCGAGACCAAAACGCGGTGGGGCTGCTGCCCATGTCGTCAAAAGGTTTGACGCTCAACGTGATCGCTGTAGCAGCCGCGCTATGGATGATAGACGTCAACACAAACGCCGGCAGGTGAACAAAAAGACTCGACTTCCACGCACCGACGAGTGAGAACCTGCGCGCGAGCCAGACGATGGCGGGTGTAAGCGGCGCCCACGATAACCAAAGCAGGACGCCCCACGAAAAGATGCGCCACGGCGAGTGGCCCATCTGTTCCGATTCGGTCTCGAGATAGATCGGCGCGGCCCAGATGATACCCAGCACGGCCCACGCCGCAATGATTGCGGCCGCCCATTGCAGTCGCCAGCTTGTCTCAGCCATCTTTTGTGCTTTTTCGTGGCTTCATACGATCCAGCCTTTACTCTGGTATTCCATGTAAGTCGCGGTCGCCTGGGCCACCGTCCGGCCAAAATATCGATCGACGACGCGCAGTGCGAGGTCTATGCCTGACGATAAGCCACCCGCGGTCGAGATCTGTTCGTGTTCGACAAAGCGCAGTCCTCGCTTCACCGTCACGTCAGGAAAAGCCTTCGCGAAACTATCGAGAAAGTCGTGATGCGTGGTGGCTTCCTTGCCGGAGAGTAAACCGGCTTTGCCGAGCTGAAACGCGCCCGTGCAGACAGACATGATCACGTCCGTGGATGCAGTCATTTTCTGGAGCCAGGCGTGCAGCGCTTTCGATCCTCGCTGTGCGGGTACGACTATGACCTTTGGCTGTGGCGTGGATTCGAACGTGTAGTCCGGGACGAGCTTGAGCCCGCCTGAGCCGGTGAGGGCGTCGGTTTTGTCTGACACGGTGAACAACTCGAATGGCATCTGCTCGTCGTGATTCGTCCCGCGGTCCGCGACGTGGACATCCTGAAAGACTTCCCACGGACCCGCGAAGTCGATGACCGTGACCCCTTCGGAAATCGCAAACGCGACCGGAATTTTTCCTTTCGCCGGCGGCGTGAGCTTACCAGCCGTGCCGGTCAACGACCACGTCGGTGTGAGTGATCCGGCAGCGAGAATGACGCCAACGCTGGCAGTTTGATTTATGAATTCTCTTCGCTTCATGGTTTACCTCCAGCAGGCAGTCTAGTAGGGATTACAGTGGTGAGGTTTACTTTTGCCATAAACCGCGGTGTGGGCGTGACGAACCGTTCCGGTCAGTACTTGGGCACGCGCGGATCGACATCTTCCGACCACGCGGTAATTCCGCCCTTCAGGTTGATCAGTTTGCCCGAAAAACCGGCGCGCTTCAGCGCTTCGATCGCCTTCGCGCTGCGTACGCCGCCTTTGCAGTGAACGATCGTGTCGACCTCTGAATCGATCTCGTTCATGCGGCTTACGACGTGACCCAGCGGGATCAACTTCGTTCCGGGAATCCGCGCGATCTCAAACTCGTGCGGCTCTCGCACGTCGACGATCTGAATGCGATCTCCGCGCAAGCGACGCGCGTTGAGCTCGGTTGCCGAAATCTCGTCGAGTTTCGAGTCCGGAGGCGGTAGTTGATGCGGCGCCACACCGCAGAATTCTTCGTAGTCAATCAGTTCTTTGATCGTCGCATTCTCGCCACACACCGGACACTTCGGATCTTTTCGCAGTTTGAACTCGCGGAACTTCATGGTCCAGGCGTCGAAGTGCAGCAGACGGTTGATCAACAGATCCTGAGAGCCGAGAATGATCTTGACCGTTTCGTTCGCTTGAATGGCGCCGACAATGCCCGGCAAAACACCAAGCACGCCACCTTCCGCGCACGAAGGAACGAGCCCGGCCGGCGGCGGCTCGGGATAAAGACAGCGATAACACGCGCCCTTCTCGGCCCAAAACACGCTCGCCTGACCTTCGAACCTGAATATCGAACCGTACACGTTTGGCTTTCCACTCAACACACACGCATCGTTGACGAGATAGCGCGTCGGGAAATTGTCAGTGCCGTCGACGACGATGTCGTAGTTGCGGAAGAGTCGCATTGCATTATGACTCGTCAACCGCGACTCGTGCGTCTCGATCTCGATGTGCGGATTGATATCGCGCAGTCGGTCGCGGGCTGATTCAATCTTTCGCCGACCAAGATCTTTCGTGCCGTGAATGATCTGGCGTTGCAGGTTCGACTCTTCCACGACGTCGAAATCGACGATTCCGATCCGGCCGACGCCTGCTGCTGCGAGATACATGCCGACAGGTGCACCGAGGCCGCCGGTACCGATCATCAACACGCTGGCGGCTTTGAGCCGTCGCTGACCCGCCATGCCGACTTCGGGCATGATCAAGTGACGGCTGTAACGCAGGATCTCTTCGTGCGACAGCTCAGGCAGGGATTGTCCAACGTCAGACTCAATCACGGCGCCACCGGCAATCGAGGGCACGATCATGATCGTGTCGCCGTCTTTCACCGGTGTTTCGGGTCCGGAGGCGTGGCGGATGTCTTCGTCGTTGAGATAGACGTTGACGAAGTTACGCAACACGTTCTGATCGTTGAAGAGGTGGCGTCGAAGTCCGGAGTGTGTTGAGGTGAGTTGATCGAGCGCCTCGCCCGCAGTTTGTGCTTCGACAACGAGCTGCGACTGTCCGCCCGCAAACTGCCGCAATGGTGCTGGTATTGAAATTGTGACTGGCATAGTTGACCTCTTGTTGTGCACGGATAACACGGATGAAAACGCGGATAGACGTATCCGTGTTTTAATCCGTGTTATCCGTGGTCAATTCTTCTTGATTAAACCTCGATCTATTAGCTTCCTGTTCCCACGAAAACAGGTCGCCCGCCTCGTCCGCACGCGTCGAAACGATGATGTACGAGTACGTGGGCCATGCGTGCTCGAGATCGTATTGCGACGGCACTGCGGGTGAATCCGGATGTGAATGATAGAAACCAACCACCTCCAGCTCCCTGCTGCGCGCGTACTGCTCGCCACGCATCAACTCCTTCGGCTCGATCAAAAACCGATTGCGCTTCGCACTCTCCTCACGCGCATTCGAGATCGGA
>DATNCH010000188.1:0-14192 GCA_035571655.1 Pyrinomonadaceae bacterium | reverse complement strand
GGTGAATCTCGCGCTCGACGGGTTGCCGGATTTCAAGTCGCTGCCTGGACCAGGCGCGCATCTGCGCGGCGCGATCTCGATTTCGCCGGGTGTTGATTACATGGAGCGCGCGTACGACGAAGCGAAGTATGGACGCTTTTCGCGCCGTCCTTACATCGACATGGTGATTCCGAGTTTGACCGACCCTTCCGTGGCGCCACCGGGCAAACACGTGATGTCGTGTTTCGTGCAGTACGCGCCATACAACTTGAAAGAAGGAACGTGGGACGAAAAGCGCGACGAGTTTGGCGACACGGTGATCGACACGATTGCCGAACACGCACCGAACATTCGAGATCTGATTCGCGATCGTCAGGTGTTGACGCCGCTGGATCTCGAACGCGAGTTTGGCCTGTCCGAAGGAAACATTTTTCAGGGTGAGTTAACGCTCGAACAGCTCTTCTTTCTCAGGCCCGCGCCCGGCTGGGCACAATATCGCACGCCGATCAAGAGTCTTTACATGTGCGGCGCCGCGACGCATCCCGGCGGCGGAATCATGGGCGCGCCCGGAAGGAACGCAGCGCTCCAGTTATTGAAGGATCTGTAACCACGGATGACACAGATTTTTATCCGATAACAATCTGTGTGTATCTGTGGCTAATAAGCTGATGCCTTACGACGTAATCATCATTGGCGGTGGTCACAACGGTCTCGTGGCTGCGGCTTACCTCGCGAAGGGCGGGTTGAAGACGCTTGTGCTCGAGCGGCGCGAGAGTGTCGGCGGCGGAGCTGTCACTGAAGAGTTGTATCCCGGATTCCGATGTTCAACGTTGGACCACGCAACCGGACCTCTTGCGCCTCAGATCATCGGCGATCTGAGTCTCACTCGCTTTGGCCTCGAAATGTTCACTCCGGAAGCGCGCGTGTTGGCACTCGCGCCGGACGGCAGATCGCTGTGCATCTTCAACGACACTACGCGCACCGTCAGCGAGATCGAAAAATTTTCAAAGAGCGATGCGAATGTTTATCCTGAATTCGTCAACACCTTCGCGCGCATCGGCCGAGTGCTCGCCCCGCTGATTTCGATGACGCCGCCGTTGATCGATAAACCGACAGCGGCTGACGCATGGAACCTCGGCAAAGTCGGACTCGCGTTTCGTGGTCTCGGGAAAAAAGACGAGTATCGACTGTTGCGTTGGGGACCGATGGCGGTCGCGGATCTCGTCAGCGAGTGGTTTGAAACGGAGCTGTTGCGCGCGACAGTCGCGGCGCGCGGGATCTACGGCGCGTTCGCTGGTCCATGGTCTGCCGGAACGAGTCTCGGACTCTTGTGGCAAGCGGCGATGGATGGCAGCGCAATCGCTTCGGCTTCGTATCCGAAAGGCGGCATGGGCGGTTTGGCGAATGCGCTCGCAAACGCTGCGAAAGCCGCGGGCGCCGAGATACGCACGCAGGCAGCGGTGACTGAATTTGCGGGAGTCGCTGGCGACAGTGCAAAAGTAAGACTCGATAGCGGTGAGGAGATCGAGTCGCGTGTCGTTGTTTCGAACGCCGATCCACGCACGACGTTTTTGAACCTCGTCGATCCGGTCGATCTCGATCCGAACTTCTTGTTGAAGATGCGCAACTACCGCGCGCCGGGCACGGTCGCCAAGATAAACCTCGCGCTGTCGGGATTACCCGTGTTTCAAGGCGTAAACGGCGACCAAACAAAACTCGCCGGGCGGATTCACATCGGTCACGAGATCGATTATCTCGAGCGCGCGTTCGATGCTTCGAAGTACGGTGAGTTTTCATCCGAGCCATATCTCGATATCAACATTCCATCGCTCGGCGATCCGACTCTGGCGCCGCAAGGCAAACACGTGATGTCGATTCACGTGCAGTTTGCTCCGTACAAGCTGAAGCAAGGCGATTGGAACGCGCGGCGTGAGGAGTTTGCGGGGAATGTGATCGATCGTTTGGAATCGTACGCTCCGGGGCTGCGCGATTTGATCGTTGCCAGCCAGGTGATCACGCCGCTCGATCTCGAACAAACTTACGGGCTCAGCGGCGGACACATTCACCACGGCGAGCAAACGCTCGATCAGTTTTTCACCTTTAGACCGCTGATCGGCTTTGCGCAATATCGAACACCATTAAAACGACTTTATCTCTGCGGCGCCGGTACACACCCCGGCGGTGGATTGACGGGACTCCCGGGCGCCAATGCTGCACGCGAGATTGCTCGTGATTTCAAGGGTGGAAAGGTTTAGTTTTGACAGGATTTACAAGATTTTTTCATGATGTAAATCCTGCAAAAAATTCTGTAAACCATGTCTAAACGGAGCTTCGCCAGCGACAATAACGCCGGTGTTCATTCGGAAGTGCTCGAGGCGATCAAGGCCGCGAATGACGGCCACGTGATCGCCTATGGTGACGATCACATCACCGCGCGCGCGACGAAGGCGTTCCAAAAACACTTCGGCAGAGACATCGCCGTCTACTTCGTCTTCGGCGGCACTGGCGCGAACGTCCTCGGTTTGAAGTCGATCACAAAAACCTACCACGCGATCGTTTGCGCTGAGACGGCGCACGTGAACGTCGACGAATGCGGCGCGCCCGAGAAGTTCACAGGCTGCAAACTGATTGCTCTCCCGACACCCGACGGCAAGCTTCGCGTCGATCAACTAAAGCCACTTCTCCACGCTTTCGGCAACGAACATCACGTGCAGCCGCGCGTGATCTCAATCTCACAAGCCACCGAGATGGGCACTGTCTACACAAAGAAAGAACTCAAAGCCCTCTCGACGTTCGCTCACGACAACGACATGTTTCTGCACGTCGACGGCGCGCGCATCTCGAACGCAGCCGTGAGTCTCAATGCGAGTCTCAAAGAAATCACTGCGGACGCCGGCGTCGACGTCCTCTCGTTCGGCGGCACGAAGAACGGAATGATCTATGGCGAGGGCGTGGTCTTCTTCGACAAAAACCTCGCTGCCGACTTCAAATACATTCGCAAGCAAGGCATGCACCTCCCCTCGAAGATGCGTTACATCTCAGCGCAGTTCGAAGCGATGCTCGGCGGCGATCTTTGGAAACGAAGCGCCGCGCATTCAAACCGCATGGCGCAGATGCTCGCGACCGAGCTCGCAAAAATTCCGCAAATCAAGATCACGCAACGGGTGGAATCAAACGGTGTCTTCGCAATCGTCCCGGCGAGGTACATACCCACGCTTCAGAAGAAATACTTCTTCTACGTTTGGAACGAAGAGATTTCCGAAGTGCGACTGATGGCGTCGTTCGATACGACGGAAGAAGACATTCGCGATTTCATCGCCGTAGTCCGTAAAACAGTGAAGTGAGCAGCGTGCTCGACGACGTGGTGGACGAACTCGAGCCGGCGCCGGGAATCGTTTCGGTCATGGCAGGCACGAAGCCTTCCATGTTGCTGAGCATCGACGTCGGTACGTCCGGAGTGCGCGCGGCGTTGTTTGACGATCGCGGCAACGAAGTGCCCGGCGCGCAAACGCGCCGACATCGCAATCTCTCAGACTTCGCAGAGCTCGACGCTGATGTGCTCGTCGACGAAGTTGTAAAGACCATCGACGAGCTACTCACGTATCACTTTCACGCTGCGGCGCAGATCGAACTCATCGCGGTCTCAGCATTTTGGCACAGCCTGATCGGTGTCGACGCCGAAGGACTGGCAACAACACCATTACTGACCTGGGCCGACACGCGCGCCGCCGAGTACGCGAAAAACTTGCGCACGCAATTCGACGAGCTTGCTAACCACGCGCGCACGGGTTGCCGCTTTCACGCGAGTTACTGGCCCGCAAAGCTGCAGTGGCTGAAGCACGAGCATCCGGAAAAATTCAACGCGACGCGTTACTGGCTGGGGTTCGCAGAGTATCTCGTCCTGCGATTGTTTGGTGAGACGGCAACTACGATTTCGATGGCGTCAGCCACAGGTCTCATGAATCAGCAAACGTGCGACTGGGACTGGGATTTTGTCGAAGCACTCAGCCTCTCGCCCGACACGTTGCCGGAGATCAAAACCACGATGAGCTTGCGTCTCTCCGATACGTTCACATTTCGCTGGCCCGCGTTAGCGGAAGCCAGACTCGCGAGCGTAGTCGGAGACGGAGCCGCGAACAACATAGGCGCCGGCTGCACCACGAAAGACAAAATCGCGTTGATGATCGGCACGTCCGGCGCGATGCGAGTGGCGTTCGCAGGTGAGCCTCCGAGCGAGATTCCGCCGTCGCTCTGGAGTTATCGAGCTTCTGATCGGCGCGTTGTTGTTGGCGGCGCGTTGTCAGACGGCGGCGGACTTGTCACGTGGTTAACTGAATCGTTGAACGTCGATATCACTCGATTACACGAAGAACTGGCAGCGCTTGAACCCGATGCTCACGGACTGACAGTCTTACCTTTCTGGTCTGGCGAACGGAGCACGGGCTGGTCAGCAGATGCTCGCGGCGGCATCTTCGGCGTGCGGCAACAAACGAGCCCCGCAGAGATCGCGCGTGCGACGCTCGAAGCAATCGCGTATCGCTTCGCTTTGATCGCGCGCGATCTCGATCGCATCGCTCCGAACGCGACGATTGTCGCATCCGGCAACGCGCTTCGTTCCTCGCCGCTCTGGTTGCAGATCATCGCCGATGTTTTAGGTCGTCCATTGATGTTTGGCGGCGCCGCGGAAAGCTCGATCCGTGGCGCTGCCTTGCTTGCGCTTGAAGCGGTGGGCAAAATAGGAGCCATTGACGAAGATTCAATTGTGGTTGAACAGGTGTTCGAGCCTGACATGTCGCGACACGCCCGATATCAAGCGGGCCTCGCGCGGCAGGAAGAATTCTACAAACGACTCTACGGCAATTGAAAAACATGCTCGCAAAGGCGCAAAGACGCAAAGTAAAAGCTCGATTTCGCCTTTGCGTCTTTGCGCCTTTGCGAGGAAAACTTCTGTAGAACAGGAAACCTAACTAATGAGCACGCCCGTGCAGAAAGAAAACTCAAACCCCGAACTCGATCAACTTTGTATCAACACGATTCGAGCCTTATCAATCGACGCCGTGCAAAAGGCAAACTCAGGCCATCCGGGGTTGCCGCTCGGCGCGGCGCCGATGGCGTATGTTTTGTGGACTCGTTTCCTGCGTCACAACCCGCGCAATCCGAAGTGGGACAATCGAGATCGCTTTCTGCTGTCGGCAGGGCACGGATCGATGTTGCTCTACTCACTGCTTCATCTCACCGGCTACGATCTGCCGCTCGACGAGTTGAAAAACTTTCGCCAGTGGGGTTCGAAAACGCCCGGCCATCCCGAGTACGGACTCACGCCCGGCGTTGAAATCACCACTGGCCCACTAGGCCAGGGATTTGCCAACGGCGTCGGCATGGCCATGGGCGCTGCACACCTCGCGGCGAGGTTCAACAAAGAAGGTTTCGCGCCGATCGACTCTTACGTTTACGCGATCGTCTCCGACGGCGATCTGATGGAAGGCGTTGCGTCAGAAGCGGCGTCGCTCGCGGGCCATCTGAAGCTCGGCAAGTTGATCTATCTTTACGACGACAACAACGTCACGATTGAAGGGTTCACGAGCCTGGCGTTCAGCGAAGATGTGCCGCAGCGTTTTGAAGCCTACGGTTGGCACACGCAGACCGTTGCAGATGGCAACGACCTCGACGAGATCGAACAGGCGATTCGAGTAGCGCAGTCCGTTACGGACGCACCGAGCTTGATTTCAGTCAAGACGACCATCGGCTACGGCATGCCCACGCAGGGCACACGCAAAGCTCACAGCGATGCGCCCGGTGAAGATGCTGTGCGGGAGACGAAGCGACATTTGGGATGGCCGGAAGATAAGCAGTTTTACATTCCCGACGAAGCGCTCGCACATTTCCGCGAAGCCGTTGATCGCGGTGAGCGACTCGAATCCGAGTGGCATGCGCTGGTCCAGAAATACACCGAGAAGTTTCCGGAAGAAGGCGCGCAGTGGCACGCGACGATGAGTGGAGAACTGCCTGCCGGCTGGGAAGATCATCTGCCGAAGTTTGAAGATGCGAAACCTGTGGCGACGCGCGTCGCGAGTGGAGAGGTGATAAATGCGCTTGCGAAAGTGTTGCCGATGCTCATCGGCGGCTCAGCGGATCTCGGCGTGTCAAACAATACCGACATCAAGGACAGTCACAGTTTCGAAGCAGGCGCTTACGACGGGCGTATCCTGCATTTTGGCGTGCGCGAACACGCGATGGGCTCCACGCTGACGGGAATCTCGCTGAACGGCGGTTTGATTCCTTACGGTGGAACGTTCCTGACGTTCTCTGACTACATGCGGCCCGCGATCCGTTTGGCGGCACTGTCGGAAGTGCAGGTGATTTACGTGTTCACGCACGATTCCATCGGCCTCGGCGAAGATGGACCAACGCACCAGCCGATCGAACACCTTGCCGCTCTGCGAGCGATTCCGCACCTGTTTTTAATTCGTCCCGCAGATTCGGCGGAAGTGAGCGAGGCGTGGCGAATTGCGATCCTGCGCCGCACGGGTCCGACGGCTCTCGCGCTCACGCGACAAAAAGTGCCGGTGATAGACCGGAAGAAGTATGGAAAAGCGGAAGGGGCGCGACGCGGTGGATACGTTCTTGCTGACGCGGATCAACCAAGATTGATTTTGATCGGAACCGGATCGGAAGTCGGCCTCGTGTTGGAAGCGCATGAGAAGCTGCAAGCAGAGAATATTCCGACGCGCGTTGTGTCGCTGCCTTGCTGGGAGTTGTTTGAGCAACAGTCGCAGGAGTATCGCGATGAAGTTTTGCCGCCGGCGATCACAGCGCGGCTGGCGGTTGAAGCTGGAGTGCGACAGGGTTGGGAACGGTACGTTGGTTCGAATGGCGATGTGATTTGCCTGGACCGCTTTGGTGCTTCAGCGCCGGGCGAGGTTGTGCTGCGCGAGTTGGGGTTCAACGTCGACAACGTCCTCAAGCACGCTCGAGCGCTACTGTGAAAACTTAGACAGGATTTTCAAGATTTATGAGAATAGTCGTAGCCGCAGATCACGCTGGTTACCCTCTCAACGAACGAATCATCGCCGAGTTGAGCAAGGGTGGACATGAGTTGACCGATTTTGGCACTCACAATTCCTCTATTCCCGACGACTATCCCGACTACGCAAAAGCAGTTGGCGAAGCGGTGCAGGAGGGATCGGTCGATATCGGAATATTGATTTGCGGCAGCGGTGTCGGCGCGGCAGTCGCCGCCAGCAAAATGCGCGGCATTCGCGCCGCGCTTTGCGGTGATACATATTCCGCGCGACAGTCACGCGAGCATGACGACTGCAACGTGCTTTGTCTCGGAGCGCGCGTCGTGGGGGTCGAGCTTGCGTTAGAAATCGTGCGCGCGTTTGTGGCCGCGAGATTTACGGGCGAAGAACGACACCGGCGACGGCTCGCGAAGATCGAAGCGATGGAAGCCACGGATTAACACGGACATCGGACACGGATCACCTTTTATCCGTGCAATCATCCGTGTTAATCCGTGGCTCCTAGACCACGAACCGCATCGCGCCCGGCAACACCTGAAACTGAACCGGCGTCACACCTCGAACATTTCCATCCGCCTCGAGTGGCATCGCATCCTGCATGAGAAAGGTTTCAATCTGCACGATCGTCCCTTGTGTGATCGTCACCTTTGGATTCTTGACGTGACCGCCCGTGTGTATGCGTGATAGCTCTGTCACGACGTTCGCGCGCGTCAGGCCGGAAGCAGTGATGACGTCGAGCTTTCCATCGTCGACGCGTGCTTCCGGCGATAGCATCATTCCACCTCCGGCGTAGAGGCCGTTCGCGACGCCCGCCAGGTTCATTGGTCCATCAAGAACAACACGACCATCGACCATCACGCGCACACGTCGCTCGCGCCACGCGGCGAGCGCGCCCACTGCTGCGAAGACGAATCGAAACTCACCGGAGAAGTTACGCATAAACTTTCCCTGTGCGGCGACCCGCCCGGCTGTTTCTCCGCCGATTCCCATCGTCGAGGCGTTGAGGCAGATGAACGGGTTTGCGAAACCGTCGCAACGACCGTAAAGGACGTCGATCGTTTGCGGGCTGCTTTTGCCGCGGGAATGAGCGACGAGCACGTCGATCCACTTTTGCATCGGTGCGCGCCCGCCGCGGAGTCCACGCGCGAAATCGTCGCCTGTGCCGGCTGGAAGAATCGCGAGTGTGGCGGCTGGGTTGATTGGAGTTGGGGGAACGTCCGGATTGTGGTTGAACTGGAAGAAACCTTCGGCTACTTCGCTGAGTGTGCCGTCGCCACCCACGACGACGATTGATTCCGTGCCGGACGTTAGGGCCGTGCGAGTCTTGAGCGTCGCGTCGCCCGCAGCGGTGGTTTCGTGAGTTTGATATTCAATGCCGGCGTCGTCGAGCGCTTTAGAGATCGTGGGCCACGCCTGACGCGCCTTCGCCGCGAGCGGGTTGATAATTATGAGCATTCAGCGCTGAGAAGCGGCCCAGGAGAAGCAAGGACGCGGGGACAGGGAGAAGGGGAGACTCGGGGACGATTCACCGCGTCTCCGTGTCTCCCCCTCTCCGTGTCCCCTGTCTACTCTCCGCGGGCACGGGCGCGGCTTGCCGCCAGCGCGAGCTCACGAGCACGTGGCATCGCGTCTACGGCGCGTGCGATCTGCGGATCGCCGTCGTTGAAGACCTGCGTCGCAGTTCTGTAGCCGTATGCTGCTGACAGCACGTTGTAGCGCAACTGCCTCTCTGCAAACGTCCGCGTTTTGTCGAGCTGGTCCGGAGACACCTTGTAGATCGGCTTGCTCGCTGCGAACTTCTTCAACTCTGCGAAGAGCGCATCGGTTACGGGAAAGTCTTCGCTCACGAGCTCGTGGTCAAACTCGATCGCGCGTTGAACCTGGTACTGCTCGAATCCCTTGACGCGTCCCGTGGTCAGCTCCAGTGAAAATGCGAACAGGACGTCGCGCAAGTGTCGTTCAGCGGCACTGATCGTGCCCGGCTTCACGACTTCATCCGGAGAAATTCCGCCGCCACCGTAAACAGCGCGTCCCGTGTCAGTGTGGCTCTCGGGCCCACTCTGCTGAGTCTGCTGCTTACTCTTGTCTGCCGCGAGTCCGCCTGGGAAGTAATAGTTGTAGAACCCGCCGCCCGAGTAGTCACGCTGAATCAGACGTCCCGACGGCGTGAAGTACTTCGCAATCGTCAACAACAAAGCCGAATCGTAGTCTAACTGGAATGGAAACTGGACGAGACCCTTGCCGAACGTCGTTTCACCGACGATCAGAGCACGATCGTGATCCTGAAGTGCGCCTGCGACGATCTCAGCCGCCGACGCGGTATCGCCGTTGACGAGCACAACCACCGCGACGTTGTCAGGATTCTCGTTCACCGCGGCATAGGATTGCGAACTGTCGCGGAACCTGCCCTTCTGCGTAACAATCATCTGCCCGCGTTGCAGAAACGTATTCGCCACGCGCACCGCTTGAATCAGCAGTCCGCCGCGATTTCCGCGCAGGTCCAGCACGAGCATGTTCATGCCTTTGCTGTGCAGGTATTTCAACGCCTGCTCAAACTCATCAGCCGTGGTCAGGTTGAAACCGCCCGTCATCGCGACGTAACCGACTCCCGGACGCAGCATGTACGCCTGCGCGATCGAAGGCAGGGAAACGGCGTCGCGAACGATGTTCACGGTTTCGCTTTGTTTGGTCGCCGGGTGCTCGACCGTGACTTTGACTGTCGTTCCGCGCGGTCCGAGCAAAAACTTTCGCACTTCCGGATAAGTTTTGCCCTTCATCGAGTTTCCGTCGACGTCGAGAATGCGGTCGCCGAAGCGCAAACCCGCACGGGCTGCCGGCGACTCGGGGAAAGTGGCTCGAATGTAGGTGTTCACGTCGGAACCTTCGCGCAGATCTTCGATGGTGGCTCCGATCCCAAAGTATTCAGAGCGCTGCTCGGTGCGGAAGGACGCGTATTCAATAGGGTCGAAGTAGGTCGAGTGCGGGTCCAGGACGCTTAACATACCGCTGATTGACGACTTAAAAATCGAGTTGTAATCCAGTTTTCTGCCGTCGATGTGGTTTGACTGGATTACTGACAAGGCTTCGGCAAGGTCGCTCTTGATCCCCTGTCCCGACGGCATGGTTCTGGCGTTCGTGGTGACACCGTTTGAAGAACGGTCAGCACCAGGATTCCCTGTGCGCCGGGCCGATCGGGTTTGCTGGGCGATTATCAGTGCAGGGATTGCCAGGGCAAAAATGAGGAATAGAATTCCCGGGGCAAAAGAGCTTTTTCTCACGCAACCCTCCTAAAAACCTTTATCTCTCTCTGGTTACTGACTCGGGGCGCCGGGTTTCGATCGGAAACACGCGGGAAGTCAGAATAACACGAAGCACTAACGCTTTTGAATGTACGCAGGGCGTCTCCGGAAGTTTTCTAGAAAATCACCACTCTCGGACGCATGGCATGTAGATGCCGTCAGTTAAGTTTTGGTCGCCCGCTACTCGGACGATCTCTGCGTCCTCTGCGTCCTCTGCGTCCTCTGCGTCAAAACACCTTTTCAACGCAGAGATCGCAGAGGTACGCAGAGGTTTTGGCTCTCAACAGTCCAATTCGTTATTATGGATTCGCAAGCTTTCCACACAACAGTTCGACGGAGGATCTTGAATGCCCACGACCTTAAAAAGGGATAACCTTATGTCTTTTGCAGAATCGCACCGCGAGGAGTTTGAAGGATTACTGCAACGTTTTGTCGAAACTCCGACGGTCTCCGTCGATCCGAACCACCTGGAAGACATCAGAAAAGGCGTCGACCTCACCGTCGAAACAATCGAGAAATACGGCGGAAAAGTCGAGGTTTACCGCGCGGAAAAAGGCAATCCCGTCATTCACGGCGTGTTTGGCACCAACAGCAAACTTCCGACCGTCACGGTCTACAACCACATCGACGTTCAGCCTGCTTCGAAGGAAACAGAACCCTGGGACACCGAGCCGTTTGTCTTTACTAAAAAGGGCGACACCTACTACGGTCGCGGCACAACTGACGACAAAGGCCCGGCGCTGAGCGCCTTGTTTGGCGCACGCGCGGCGATTGAGGCGGATGTTCCGGTGAACATACGGTTTCTGTGGGAGTTTGAAGAAGAGATTGGGTCGCCGAATTTCGAAAAGATTATTACGAAAGCCGCGCCGAATCTGAAAACGGATTCGGTGGTCGTTTCTGATACGGTTTGGGTCTCGCGAAATCGCCCCGCGAGCTCGGCCGGATTGCGCGGACTGCTCGGTTTTATTCTCAGGCTCGAAACCGGAACTGTCGACACACACTCGGGCGAAACTGGCGGCGCGTCGCGAAATCCGATTGCAGAGTTGATGCAGGTCCTCTGCGACATCTACGACGTCAGAACCGGCAAGGTCAAAATCAAGGGCTTCTACGACGACGTGATTCCGCCGTCGAAGAAGGAACTCCAGGATTGGGCGAATTCAGGTTTCACCACGAAAGCATTCAAGAAGGCGCATCATCTGAAGAAAATGCGCACAGAAGATCCGCTCGAAGTGATGAAGCGAATCTGGGGGATGCCGACGCTCGAAGTTCACGGTGTGGTGGGTGGATACCAGGGACCGGGGTTGAAATCGATTGTTCCGCCGCGTGCGGAGTTGAAGGCGTCGTGCCGGTTGGTGCCCGTGCAGGATCCGGTGAAGATCAAGAAGCTGATCACCGCGGCCGTCAAAGAGAGGAATGCGGACGTGACGATTCAGTTTGAGTCGGCGGCGCCGGCGTTTCGGACGATCCTGGAGGGGGAATTGCCGCAGGCGCTGAAGCGTTCCGTGAAATTTGCGTTTGGACGCGATGCGGTGTTCGTGCGTGATGGCGGCACGATCGGCGCGATGACGAGTATCGAGAAAATCTTGAAGTGCCCGGTGCTGTTTCTCGGTCTGTCGCTCCCGGAGCACGGCTATCACGCGCCGAACGAGAATTTCGACTGGCAGCAGGCGTCCGGCGGGATGGTGGCGTTTGCGAAATACTTCGAGGAGATCGCGAACCTCGCGAGGTGAAGCCACAAAAAGGCACAAAATAAGACACAAAAAGTTTAGTCATCAATCAATGCTGAATATCCAAGCTGGAGTGTGGTTATCCGTGTAGGTTCAAGGGGGGAAGGTGTTTATTTCTGTGTGCTTTTTTGTGGCCCTCTTTGTGCCTTTTGTGGCCCTCGTCAGATCAAACAGGAGAGACGTTCTTCGTTGAGTGCGACGAAGCCCGTTTTCTCGTAGAAGCTTTTTGCTTCCGGGTTTTGCATGTGCACGGCTACGTCGATGCGCGTGACGGATTCTTTCCGCAATTGTTCCTTCAGTTGATTCAACAACTCAGTCCCGATTCCCTTGCCGCGTCGATCCGGCTTCACGGAAACATCGTCGAGCTTCGCGACGACTGAACCCATCGACGTCGAAATCGCGTAACACACCACGCACACTCCAGCGACGCCATTTTCGTCATAAGCCATCCAGACGAACCCGAGTTCGGGGTGTTCGAGAAAGAGGTCGAGCGCGTCGTTCAATCCTTTGAGTCCCAGGTCGCCATACGCCTCGCTGCTCGCGAGGTAGTGCTCATCCGCGCTGAGAAAATCACTCAGCATGTGGAACGCGTCCTTCACATCCCCCGCCCGCATTTTTCGACACGTAATCGAGCTCACGCTGTTAATCATGCCATTCGCAATCAGAAATTCGCAATCTCGCAATTTTCTCGATATAATCCAGCCTCCGCATCACCAGTAGTTTCCATTCCCAATTAGCCCGAGGTCAGGAGCCATGAAAAAGACTACCACTCTCTTTGCCACAGCTTTGCTTCTCTGCAGCGCGATTTCAGTCTTTGCCCGCGAGGCGCGGCTGGTGCGCTATCCGCATTACCACAACGGCCGCATCGTCTTTACCTATCTCGGCGATATTTGGACCGCGGACGAGAACGGCCAGAACGTACAGCGCCTGACAGTCAACCGCGCGCGCGACGTTTACGGGCGCTTCTCGCCCGATGGGAAGTGGATCGCTTTCTCAAGCGACCGCATCGGAAATCTCGACGTGTTTCTAATTCCGTCAGGTGGCGGCACCGCCAAACAGCTAACCACGCACTCCGCCGACGACACGGTGCTCGGCTGGTCGTCCGATTCACGCTCCGTGATTTTCAGCAGCCAGCGCGGTGAAGACTTCATGCCACAGCTTTATCTCGTCAGCACTGAAGGCGGCGCGGCGCGCAAAGCCGGAACTGACATGGGCGTGCAAGCGTCATACTCGCCCGACGGGCAGAAACTCGCGTACAACCAAAAAGCGCAGTCGTACTGGCGCAAGTATTATCGCGGCTCCTACCAGAGCGACATCATGGTGATGGATGTTGCGGCAAAGAAATTTACTCAGCTCACCGATTTCGACGGTCTCGATTCATGGCCCATGTGGGGACACGATGGGAGCATCTACTTCGTCAGCGATCGCGACGGCAATGGTTTGACGAACATCTGGCGCATTTCAGACAACGGCGGCAAGGCTGACAAGGTCACGACCTTCAAGAGTGGCGACGTGCGCTGGCCCGCGATCAGTTCCGATGGACGCGTGATCATGTTTGAACACGACTTCGGAATCTGGAAACTGGACGTCGCTTCAAAACGAGCGACTCCGATCACTCTGAACATCGACGCGGAAACGCAGGAAAACCTCTCCGAGACTCAGTCGTTCAATTCACAAGCAGACGATTACGATCTCGCGCCGTCGTCGCGACGCATCGCATTCTCGATTCACGGCGAAATCTTTACCGCGCCGGTTGACGAAGGCGATCTGAAACAGCTCACCGACGGCGCCGCGCGCGATCGCGGTGTTGCGTATTCACCGGACGGCAAGTGGCTCTCGTATATTTCGGATCAAAGCGGACGCGAAGAGCTCTTCGTCGTGCCGGTTGATGGTTCGGCTCCAGCGCAGCAGCTCACAGACATCGATGCGCTGAAATTCGGTTACAACTGGTCACCCGATTCGAAAGAGATCGCCTTCACGTCGTCTGACAACAACCTGCGCAAGCTCACAGTCGCAACGAAGCAGGTGGCTGTGCTCGATACCTCTAAATATGGCAATTTCGGCGTTCCGGTGTGGTCGCCGGACGGAAAGTGGATCGCTTACTCGAAGTCCGACGCGGCGCGCACGAATGATGTTTACATGATTGCTTCGTCAGGTCAGGAGAA
>DATNCH010000187.1:0-4301 GCA_035571655.1 Pyrinomonadaceae bacterium | reverse complement strand
GATGGGCGGGCAATGGGACGAGTGGTACGCAACGTTCTCGAACGGGTGGCTCGGCTGGTTGGCCGAAGCGCAGGGTCGCTTCTATCTCACCTTTCAATACCCAGTGCCCGAAGGCCAACAACTTCCTTCGTTCGAACAACTTCAACTCGGGCAACACGTGCCGGGTCTTCCATGGCCCACGCCGCTGATGGTTGCCGAGACCGGACGAGCAACCGCGCTCGGAGCGAAAGGCGAGATCCCTTATCTCCTGACGCCGGGGGAAACGTACTACTACGCCGATCTCTCGGGTGTGAACAACTCGTTCGGAACACTCGACTACAACCAGTCACCACCTCTCATCTTCCTGGGCCAACAGGTAACGCTCGAGGAAATCGGAATCACAACCACGCGCGCGCCTGAACGTGAAGAGCGACGCGTCGGCGCCGCGCAGTTGAATTGTCCGCACTGCGCGGGACCGCTCGAGCTTCGCGCGCCTGACAAAACCGAACGCGTGACGTGTCCGAATTGCAATTCTCTGCTCGACGTAAACCAGGGGCGCCTGGAGTTTTTGAAGACGATCGACAAGCAGTGGTTTCAACCAGTCATTCCCATCGGTACGGTCGGTGAAGTTCCTGAAGGCAAGATGACCGTGATCGGCGCGATGGCTCGTAGCGTCACGGTTGACGGCGTGCAATATTTTTGGAGCGAGTATCTTCTTTACAATCCGCAAGTCGGTTTCCGCTGGCTCGTCGATAGCGACGATCATTGGAATTACGTTCGCGCCGTGCCGCCGGGAGAGGTTGCCGAATACGGAAAGAATGCAAGTTACGGCGGGAAGAATTATCGAATCTTTCAGGATGCGCAGGCAACGGTCGAGGCTGTGGTCGGTGAGTTTTACTGGAAAGTCGAGGCGGGCGAGAAAGTCCAGGGCGTCGATTTTGTTTCTCCGCCTTACATGCTCTCAAAGGAAGTCTCGACCGTTTATGTCACTGACCCCGACGATGCGAGTAAAACGCGGCGAGCAATGGGCGAGATTAACTGGTCGCTCGGAACCTACATAGACATTCCACAAATCGAAAAGGCATTCTCGGTCAGCGGGCTTCCGCGTCCTTCGAACGTCGCGCCAAATCAACCTTACAAGCATTGGTGGGTCTACAAATACTGGCTCGTGTTCATCGGCGTGATACTGGTGGCGGGTTTTCTCGCTCTGATTACGTCAGGCTCGACCAGGGAAGTGTTTTCACAACAAGTCACGCTGCCGCCGTTGCCGAATGCGGATGGGACGCAGGTGTTCTTCAGCAATTCTTTTGAGTTAGCGGGCAGACGCAACATCCGCATCGTCGGTCAGTCGCCGGTGCAGAACACGTGGGTCTATCTCGAAGGAGATCTGATCAACGACGAGACGGGCGTGGTCCAATCGTTTCCGATCGACATCTCTTACTACCAGGGGGTCGAGGACGGCGAGTCGTGGTCGGAGGGCGGTCAAACAGATGCGGCCTACACGTCGTCGATGCCCGCGGGTCGATATGTTTTGCGGTTAGAAGGGCAATGGGAGAAATGGCAGGAGCCGGCGGTTGTGTCGATCAAGGTCGAACAGAACGTGACTCATGGTTTCAACCTGTTGCTGGCGCTGATCGCTTTGTCGGTTGGTCCAATCGCGATGGGCATTTATCACATCGGCTTCGAACGAAGGCGATGGTCGGAGAGTATGTTCAGTAGTAGTGGCGGGAGTGACGATAGTGATGACGATGAATAGTTTCCTCGCAAAGACGCAAAGGCGCAAAGGAAGACTTCTGTCAAAGCTTGGCGCCTTTGCGTCTTTGTGAGGAAAACAAACCTAAGGACCTTATATGCTTAAGACACTCTACACAATCTTCGGCGTCGGCGTGGTGGGTTTGTATACCGCGGCGGCGATGTTGGGTTGGGAGCTCGGCGCCGGTTCGCGCCACCAGTTGCCACCGGATGCACGACAAAACGGCTACCGGTCGTTTCATTTCTGGCACTACGGCTTACACGGAGGAAAATAATCGTGACTGATTCAATTTTTGGATTGATAGTTCCAATGGAGAGCCTGCTGCCGATAGTCATCACGACCGTGGTTTTCGTCGTGCTGGGCCTGATCGTTTTTGCGCTCGCTTTCGTGATAATCGCAAAAGCTGCACCGTTCTCCGTGCGGAAAGAGATCGAGGACGATCAAAACATCGCGCTTGCCATTGTGATCGGCGCCGTAATTCTCGGCAGCGCAATCATCATCGCCGCAGCTATTCACGGGTGAAACGTCCGCCGCTACTCTTTCTTAACGTTCTCATCGTCGCTACCTGCGGACTGATCTATGAACTTCTCGCAGGCACTCTCGCGAGCTACGTACTGGGCGACTCTGTAACACAGTTCTCACTGATCATCGGTATCTACCTCTTCGCGATGGGAGTCGGCTCCTGGCTCTCGCGATTCATCGAACACGGGTTAGCACGGCGATTCGTCGACGTCGAACTGGCGGTCGCGGTTCTCGGCGGTTTCTCTGTACCGCTTCTGTTTATCACCTTCTCACGCGTCAGTTATTTCTATGCTTTGCTTTACTTCGTCGTCTTCGCGATCGGCGTGTTCGTCGGACTCGAGATTCCGCTGCTGCTGCGCATCCTGAAAAACGAGATCGAATTCAAGGAACTCATCTCCCGTGTGCTCGCGTTTGATTATATCGGCGCACTCCTCGCATCGATCCTGTTTCCAATCTTCTTCGTTCCGCGACTGGGTTTGATTCGTACGTCGCTGATCTTTGGAATGCTGAACGCCGGTGTTGCGCTGTGGGGTACGTGGCTGCTGCGCCCGCTGATCAAGGGAAGCATCCTCAGCCTGCGAGTGAAGTCGGTGATCGTTTTGGCGCTGCTGCTGGTTGCTTTGGTGAAAGCAAACAAGATCACTTCGCTGGCCGAAGATGAGATGTTTGCCGACGAGATCGTCTACACAAAAGATACGCCGTATCAACGAATCGTCATCACGCGCGGGCGCGCTGGGTTTCAGTTGTTTTTGAATGGCAATTTGCAGTTCAGTTCGACTGACGAATATCGCTATCACGAGGCGCTGGTCCATCCGGCGATGTTGCTCGCGAATAATCCGAAGCGTGTGCTGGTGTTGGGTGGTGGGGATGGTTTGGCAGTGCGCGAGATTCTGAAATATCCGTCGGTCGAGCGCGTCACGCTCGTCGATCTCGATCCGGCGATGACGCAACTCTCGAATCACTTCCCGTTGCTGGCTGAGTTGAACAAACAGTCATTCAACGACCCGCGCGTGCAGGTTGTTAACGAAGACGCGTTCATTTGGGTGGAAGATTCAACAGAGGCTGCTTACGACGCGGCGATCGTCGACTTTCCGGATCCGAACACGTTTGCGCTTGGGAAACTCTACACGACGCGCTTCTATCGTCTGCTGCGAACGCGACTCACACAGGATGCGGCGGTGTCGGTGCAGTCGACGTCGCCGATGTTCGCGCGCAATTCTTACTGGTGCATCATTCGCACGCTCGAAGCCGCGGGGTTCGTGGTGAAGCCTTATTACACTGCGGTGCCGAGCTTCGGGCTGTGGGGGTTTGCGCTCGCGCGATCTTCGCCGTTTGAGATTCCGAGGAATCCTCCGCCCGGCTTGAAGTTTCTGGACGACCAGACGCTCGTGGCGATGTTTACGCTCTCGAAAGACATCGAGCCCGTACCGGTGGAGATCAATCGTTTGGACAACCAGGCGCTGGTTCGGTATTACGAGGGGGAGTGGAAGCGGTTCGAGTAGAGCCACAAAAAGGCACAAAGAAGCACACAAAGAGGTGCGTTTTTCTAACAGTGCCTTTTGTAACAGTGCTTGTAAGGTGCCTTTTTTCTAACAGTGCCTTTTGTAACAGTGCTTGTAAGGTGCCTTTTTTCTAACAGTGCTTTTGTGTGTGCCTTTTGTGCCTTTTTGTGGCAAAAATTATGAATAGGCGTGAGGTTCTTGCAGCGTTCTTAGGTGTGCCGTTTGCGCTCGCGGCGTGCCGGCGAAATGAGGTCGCGGCGCTTCCGCCGGGCGAGATCGTCGGCACGTCCGATGTCTTTGGTCATCGTGTCCGTGATGGCTTGCGCGTTGACGTGCCGCAGGATGCATGGACCAACGTTCCGCTCGTGATCGTCGGCGGTGGTGTCGCCGGTCTCACCGCGGCATGGCGACTAAAGAATTCCGGATTCAACGATTTTGTTCTCGTCGAGCTCGAGAGTGCGCCGGGTGGAACGTCGCGCTCGGGCTCAAACCGTTCGATCTCCTTTCCCTGGGGCGCGCACTACATTCCCGCGCCGATGAAAGAG
>DATNCH010000186.1:0-15677 GCA_035571655.1 Pyrinomonadaceae bacterium | reverse complement strand
GGCTTTGCACAAAAAATCGAGTTGAGATGGAAGTCTTTCCTCTGCGGCCCTCTGCGTATCTCTGCGTTCTCTGCGTTAATGGGCCTTTCAACGCAGAGAGCCGCAGAGATACGCAGAGGCCGCAGAGAAAACAAATCAGATTTGCCACTTTTTGTGCAAAGCCACGTCGTTCCATTAGGGTGAATTAAATGCTTGCCAGGTCTGCGAAAAGCGAGACCAAAGCCCCTGCCGGAACAAAGGCTAAGCCATCGGGATCTACTCGCGGCGAATCCGCTGCGCCCGATCACAATCCTCTGTGGGAATCGCTCGCGCTCAGTCCACTCACACTTCAAACCAAGCTCGCAATCAGTCAACCAGACGATCCTGATGGACAGAAACTTTATCGGAAATGCGATCATTGCGAGGAAGAAGAGAAGCTGCAACGCAAGTCACAGCCCGGCGAGTCTGCCGGCGATACAGCTCCCAACATCGTTCATGAAGTTCTCAACACGCCGGGACAACCACTCGATCGCGACGTGCGCGGTTTTATGGAACCAAGGTTTGGCCGCGATTTTAGTGATGTGCGCATACATTCCGATGCCAGATCAATTGAATCAGCCAGTGCAGTAAAGGCCCTGGCTTATACGGTTGGTCAAGACATCGTAATGGATACCTCCAGGTACAATCCTGCTACGAATACAGGACGACAACTCCTCGCGCACGAACTGACGCACGTCGTGCAACAACAGAACGCAGGTGCCAATGCTCCTCAGCTTGCGGCTGCGGGTCCGAAAATAGCGCCCGAAGGCTCTCCATCAGAACGAGAAGCTGACGAAATCGCGCATCGTGTTCTGGCTGGCGAATCAGTATCGAGCCGTGCGCTCTCAAATCCCGCCGGCACACTGAGCCGAAGCGTTCGCATCGATCCGGCCGACGCCGGGCTGGCTTCGTTTTTGGATACGATCACCCGTCTCACGGGCCGCACCGCTACGGCGACGGGTGGTACGTTGGCGCTCGGTACAGCGGTCCCAAACGCCAGACCCTCTGCCACAGTTGCCGATTACATTCAACGTGCCATCTCGGCAACGCGCATCTACACGCTTCAATCCGGCATCGCGACGCCGAGTGGGGCGACGGTCCGCGGAGTGCGCTCAGAGGTAACTTCCACAGGCGTAACCATTACGTTGAACCGAGCGGACATCGGAACTCTTACATGGACCGCCGATGAGTTGTTATCACAAGGATTCGTCGATGCCGTTGCAGCGAACGATCGCACCACGCAGACCTTTCCTCCCACTACTACAGGACAAACTACGGGCACAAATCTCGACGCACTCCTGGCGACTCCTTTGCCATTCGCAACGCCGGCGTTACTGACAGCCGCGATGAGCTTGATCCGGCAGCGAGTGCCCGCCGTGGCGAACAATGTGGGCTTGGAGGTTGACGTCGAGCAGGCTTTAAGGAGCGGGAAGGGTGTCACGTTGGCTGAGGTGCTGCGAGGGCTCGAGACCAACACGCCATTTCGCATCGTGCAGGAGTTCGACGGCGATCGGGTTCGTGCGACATACTTCGACCCGAGACGTTCGGCCGCAGCCGGCGAGCCTCAACCACTTCCGCAACGCAGTGTCACCTTCCTTACTGGCTCCAGTGGCGGCACAAGTGCGGCGGCGCCATTGCGGACGCAGGACGTGGGAATGAGCGCCGCCGATGTCGCACAAGCCAACGCTTCGTGCAGCACTGCCACGCTCGGCGAAATACGGGCACACATAACGACAGCCCAGAACCTCATCAACCGCACCATCGCGCGTCTTAATTCTACAGAGAATCTTGACGCCGCTCTCACCGCACACTTCGGCAGCAGTGGTCCAACAAGTCGCGGGCGCATCGCTGCTAACTTTCGGGTGATCCTGAGTGAGATGGATTTTTCCAGGCATTCATGGATCTGCAATGCCCGTGGCTCCGGCCAGGGTTGCACGCCCGCAGGCGTAACTGGACGCACCGGAATCGGCCAGCAACCAATACAACTCTGCATCGAGCAAAGCGCTCCGTTTGTTCCGCGCGCAACGACTGTGCTGCATGAAGTCGTGCACGCATCCGGCATCGGTACATTAGGCGCAGGCATTGAACGATACTCATGGCAGCCCGGCTATCCTGGAAATGATCCGCTTCACAATGCCGACTCATACGCACAGTTAGCAGCGGCGATCGGAGTTGCTGCACAAGCGCCCGCGATGCCGGCGCCCACCAGACCTCAGCCGCAAGTGAATCCGCCAGGTCCACGCGGCAGCATTGATGACGAATCCTCCACTCCCGCGGCCGTCGCCGTAGCATCCACATCGCCGGTACTGCAACGCCAAACAGGCCATGGAACGGAGCGTATGCACCAGGGCATCGCGGATGAGTACCGGCGTCGTCACGGACTGCCGGAAGGTGGGGTCGACGAGTTTGGACGTCGCGCCGGTCCGACGACTTCTCAGATCGTCTACGGTGCTTTCCTGTTTCCCGTTTCACTCTCGGAGCTCGCAGCCATGACTCCGTGGCAACTGGCGTACACGCCTTCCGAACGAATGGAGCCGGCCGCCGGAGCAACTCCGCCGGCCGCCGGTCCAACGTTTGACGACTATCGTCGTGCTCGACGCCTCGTGCTCTATCTCCAGAACTCTTTCGGTTTGACGTACGATTATGAAACTGATCAGAGTGTGAAAGGAGATCCACCCGATCCTCGGCAACTCATAATCCTCAACAACAACCTGAATCAACTGCTGTCGACCTTCAACGTGCGTGGCCTGGTGAGTGGGCGGGGTGGACGCGGACTTCCGACGGCTCCTGGCGGGAGCACTGCTTCGCTCGAGGGGCATGTGAGTCTCGTCGCCTCGAGAGGCGATTTTGGCGGAAAGCGTTATCAGCTCGAACGCTGGGCCGGAGCAGACAGAACGATGGGCATTCCCGAAGCAGAACTCGATCGGCAGGCGCGTCAAATGTGGGCCGATCCCGCGACGGGGATCACGGCGGCCGCTAATGCTCAGGTTACAACGGCAGAGAGGGTTGCGCTGGCCTGGACCACCTGGGTTGTGCGAACGAGCATTGAGCCCGCCTTCTATTTCCCACGCGAGGATCGTTTCTACCTCTCATCATTTGTTGATCTCAACACGCTCGAAGGCCAGGACACCGCTCGTCACGAGACCGTCCACTTGCTCGGCGGCGCCGAGCGCACGCGCCAGGCGTTCATCACACGTTTTACGACGGACTGGCTCAAATACTGGAAACCATTCGAGGAAGGTATGGCTGAGTACCTGAACATTTCGAGCCGCACCGCGGGCCAAACGCCGCCTTCGGCCCAGGGACAAGGCGGTCTTGCGTCCGGCTACACGAATTTTTACAGGCAGGTTCAACGACTGATTGCCACTCCAGGCATGGGCCGCGATGCAGTCGTAAGGGCGTATTTGACCGCGGCCTTCTCAGATGCTTTCTTCCGCACCTGGCAGAACATCGTGGACCACCCGTAATTACACTTGGACCGAAGTCAGGATTCAGACTTGGATGAGGTCAGTACCGTAACGCGGTAGCGTCGGGTCTGTCGAACAAACGAAATCTTCGCAAATTAAGAGGGCTCACCTACGACCCGACGCTACCGCGTTACGGTACTGACCTCATCCAAGTATGCCCTTCAGCACTTCGCGTTCTGTGGTACTCTCACGCCGGAGTAACACCAGTGAACAAGCCTCGAAATTGCTTCACACTCAAGTTTCTGGCCGTTGTGTCCCTCGCCGCGTTCTTGTCTACCTCGATCCCGGCGCAAGACAAGTCACTGGATCACGACCGCGATCGCGGCAAGAGCATGCGTTGACTCGAAACAAAAAAAGTAAGTAGCTCTCAGCCGATCAGCATCGATCGCGAAATCCACTGTTCTTTGATCGCCGACTATTATATAGTCCGCACGCTCATGTTCTTACCTTGTTGACTCACGAGATCGGAGATTCTCATGGCCCCACCACTCGCAAATATCGAACACGTAATCCTTCTCATGTTTGAGAACCGCTCTTTCGATAATGTCCTCGGAGCTTGTTACCCGGCCACCACTAATCCTGACGGCGGCGGCGTGCCTGCCGGCTGGTCCAATCCTTTGTCTCATGCGCCGGCAGTCGCCGCGTGGAATGCGCCGGCAGGAAGCGCCGCACAAAACATTCCCTTTCCCGATCCGCAGGAAAGCTATGCGGACATGTCGAACCAGATCAACACCTCGCCGCCAATGCAGGGTTTTGTTAATGACTATGCAACGGTGAGCAACGCGACGCCGGCGGACATCATGCAATACTTCGTCGCGCAGAACGTGCCTGTGACTCATGCTTTAGCAAGCACCTATGCCGTCAGCGATCGTTACTTCGCGTCGGGCCCGGTGCAAACATGGCCCAATCGTTTGTTCTCGCTCTGCGGCACGCCGTGTTACAACCCCAACAACCAAACCGCATACGTAAATAATCCGGAATACCCCAATTACCCGTTCATGATCGGGCAGCTCGATCAGTTGTCGATTTTCGAACAGTTGGATAACGCGGGCTTAAGCTGGAAGGTATATTACGACGATGAAGCGCCGGTATCGGCCATCATCAAGTATGTGGACCAGCACTGGGACAAGATCTTTGATGGCGGTAACGTGTGGCCGTTCCAGTCGGATCCGGATATCTTCCATCACGACTTCTTTGATGACGTCAAAAACAATCGCCTGCCTACGTTTAGTCTGATCGAACCGCGCTATCAGATGTTGAGCGCGTTGGGTTTCAAAGCACCGAACAGCAACCATCCGGGCGACAGCTTGCCCGTGGGCCACTCGGACATTCCCATCAACGTTTCGTGTGGCGAGCAGTTACTGGCGAAAGTCTTTCAAGCGCTGACGGCTAACCCAACCTTGTTCGCGACGACCCTTCTGGTTGTCACTTACGATGAACATGGCGGTACGTTCGATCACGTGACGCCGCCGGCTGCGACCTCTCCCTTTCCGGCGGGAACAGTAGTCGGTTTTAACTACGATGTTTATGGGGTTCGCGTCCCGGCGCTCTTTATTAATCCATACGTTACGCCCGGCGTCTTTCGACCGCCACAGGAAACGCCGCCCTTCGATCACGCTTCGCTGCTTGCGACGTTGCGCGATCAGTTCGGCCTGTCGCCTTCACTCTCGCCTCGAGTTGATGCGGCGCCGACGTTCGCTGGTCTAATCAATACGGGTGCGCAACCGATTCCGTCGCCGAACATTCCCGTGCCAACTTGTAACTGGGACAGTTCGCCAGTCAGATTGGGCCACTCTCATCCGGTTTTACAGACTGCGCTGTATAACGCGAAGAGAAAAGCCCAGCGACCGTAACAACCGCAGATGGTTTCACTCGCCGTAAATAATTGCTTCAAGTTACAATGCCTGCCATGAAACGTGTTCCTCTCGCAATTTCAATCATTCTCCTGCTCTGCGCCTGCGCAAATGCGCAATCCGAAGTCGATCTCGGCACCACCCAGGACGGCACGTACACCAACTCCGGGTTCGGTTTCAGTTTCAAGTACCCGAAAGACTGGGTTGTTCACGGCCAGGCAACAAACGAACGTATTAGAGAACTCGGCAAGGAAAAGATTGCAGAATCCGGTGCGGCATCCAAAGCGAACATCGACGTCGCACTGAACAACACTTACCAGCTCCTTACCGTCTTCCGTCAACCATTAGGGACGCCCGGCATCACCTTCAATCCCGCCATCATGGTCATAGCGGAAAAAGTAGCTCACGCGCCGGGAATCAAGAATGGCAAGGATTATTTGCTCAATATGCGGCCACTACTGACGAAAGCCGGGCCACAAGTCCTGCTCAATGAACCCGTGGAATGCCAGTTCGGCGGGTCGCAGTTTTTCCGTGACGACTACTTGCTCGAAGTCAATGGAGCGCGTGTGTTCCAGGCTTATTTTGCCCGTCTTGTAAACGGCTACGCTCTCGTCTTCGCCTTCATGGGCCAGGATCAGAAGAGCGTCGACGAAATGGCAAAAGCCATGGAGACCTTCGCCTTAATACCGATCAGGAAAGGTTAGCCGCAGATCTACGCGGATGAACGCAGATCTGATCTGCGTTCATCCGCGTAAATCTGCGGCTACAAACATGACCATCCGCTATTACGAATTTGGACCATTCCAAATCGATAAGCTGAACCATGCTCTCCTGCGTGACGGCGAGACGATTCCATTAAAGCCAAAGGTGTTCGACACGCTTCTGCTATTGATCGAAAACCGGGAACGAATCCTGGACAAGGACGAGATGCTGCGGCGGCTCTGGCCCGATACCATCGTCGAAGAATCAAACTTGAGCCAGAACATTTATCTGCTACGCAAGGCGCTATGCGAAGAGACGGACGGCGCGAAATACATCGAGACCATGCCGAAGCGTGGCTACCGCTTCGTGGGAACCGTCAAAGAAGTTGAGACAGTCGCCGCGATTCCCGATGTGCCGGGAACTCCAGTCGACAAAAAGCAATTTCGAAGGAGACCTGTTTTCGCGGTTGCCGCTGGTTTGATCCTAATGCTCGGAGTCGCCTTCGTGGTCTATACATGGACGAGGCGCTCGACAACATCAGCGTCGCGAAATGTACAAATCAAATCTATCGCAGTGTTGCCATTCAAGATCGTTGCGTCAGACAAACCGGACCAAACCCTTGGCTTCGGCATGGCCGATACATTGATAACGAGATTCAGCAACATCAAGCAGCTCGAGGTGCGACAAACGAGCTCGGTCCGTAAGTTCACATCGCCGAACGACGATCCCGTGGCCGCTGGCCGAGAGTTGAACGTGGATGCAGTTCTGGATGCGAGTATTCAACAGACCACCAACCAGACTCGCATCTCCTGGCGACTCCTAAGCGTAAAAGACGGCACTGCAATATCAACGGGATTCGTAGACGTGCATTCACACGATCCATTCGTGCTACAAGACGCCGTCGGCGCAGCCGTGGCGCGAGAACTGACTGTGCAATTGACGGGCGAAGAAAAAAATCTGTTAGCAAAGCGTTACACGGAGAACTCCGAAGCCTATGGCCTTTGTGTGTTGGGCCGCTTCCACTTAACCACCAGGGCCGAAGACTGGAAGCAAGCGTTGCAGTATTTCAACGCTGCGGTCGAAAAGGATCCGAATTACGCGCTCGCATACGCGGGATTAGCCAATGCCTATATATCAATGGTGGCCGATTCGTTACTGCCCAAGGCGGAAGCAATACCAAAAGCAAAAGAGGCTGCCATAAAGGCGCTTCAGTTGGACGACAGTCTTGCCGAAGCTCACGTCGCGTCAGCGCGGATCATGACGTATTACGATTGGGACTGGGCGGGAGCTGAGCGCGAGTTCAAGCGGGCAATCGAATTGAACAGTAACTCCGGCGATGCTCATCGAGAATACGCCGCGTATCTGACAAATGTCGGACGCAGCGAACAGGCCATCGCGGAAGCTAAGCAAGCGCGCGAACTCGATCCGCTGACCATGTTGACACACTTTCAAATAGCATGGTCACTCATCGGCGCCCGGCGCTATGACGAGGCGATATCAGAATCGCAGCAGTTAATCGAGAAATTCCCGAACGCGCATTTCTGGATTGGCATCGCCCTGCT
Organism: Pyrinomonadaceae bacterium; assembly: GCA_035571655.1. Taxonomy (GTDB): domain Bacteria; phylum Acidobacteriota; class Blastocatellia; order Pyrinomonadales; family Pyrinomonadaceae; genus PSRF01. Next base: position 8,075 of record DATNCH010000186.1, on the reverse strand, counting down.
CGGGAAAGGATTGAATGAGCAAGCGATCAAAGAGTTCGAAACGGCGCTGGGCTCTTCACAAACTGGCCCGCTCGTCAAAGCCTCGTTGGCATATGCCTACGCGGTGACTGGAAAGCGCGACAAAGCAAAAACGATCCTGGCGGAGTTTGAGAACTTGTTGAAGCAGGGTCAAAGTTCACCGTACTACATAGCGATGATCTACGCGGGTCTCGGCGATAAAGATCAAACGTTCGCGTGGTTGGAAGAGTGCTATCGCGAACATTCCCGACCCCTCGCGAGCGGTATAAATGTCAATCCAATGTGGGACAGCATTCGTTCAGACCCGCGTTTCGAAAACCTGCGCCGCAGAATGGGACTCGTGCAGTAGAGTTTCGATGCGGTCCTCCGCGTATCTCTGCGTTCTCTGCGGTTAATAAGCAGTTTCAACGCAGAGAACGCAGATTTACGCGGAGGACCGCAGAGAAAACGTTCATTTATTGATCCGCACCAGCGACATGCCCGCATTGGACAGCGGACTTCGTCTGATGTCGCTCCAATTACTCGCTAAAGACACATCATCATCGAGCGTAACATCGCCGTGGGAACCTGTCAGGCCGTTGACGGCGGCGTCTCTGCCAATCAACGCCCTACTAGCGTTCCGGACATTCATTCCGAACCCGCCATTCCGAATCCCGGTGGTCACCAGACCGGCATCTGCACCAGGCGGTCCGAATGTGGCTGTGGAACCCATATCCAGGCGAATTCCATCCCGGTTGCAGCCGAAGATGTCGAGATTTATTGCATCCTGAGAGCAATTCAACGTTCCGCCGTTGAACACTCTCAGGCCGTCACCGTCCGCCGCGTGCTTACGATCAAACGTCACGACATTTCGAATTCGGGCTTTGTTATTTGGCGTACCCCAACTCAACTGCCCGATTCCGGAGCCCCCGGCTAGTATTCGGATGGGCGCACTAAGAGCCTCGAGACTTAGAGGCGCAAATACACCACCCTGTGATACACGCACGGTTATCCCTTTGAACGTGAGATGGCCGCTCAGGATACCGTTGCGAACAGCCCAGGCGAGGCATTGAAGATCATTCGCGTGAATGAATACGCCCGCTTGCTCTCGTGAAGGTAAACCTGGCGAGAGATCCTGCATTTCGATCCCTCCGATGATTCGTGCATCAGTGTGAATATAGAGAGTCGGGAATATTGTTGGGAGGTCGATGCCAGTTGCTTTACGAAGAGAGAACTCGCACGTGTCGCACTGCGCCCGCACATTTATGAGGTTCAGGCCTGCTCCCTTTGCTGGTTCAAACTTGACACCGATCATCGTAAGGTTTGGCGAACGTGCGTCGTGACTCATCACATTCAGCGTCCTGGTTGGCTTCAGCGTGACGGCTGGCCGTTGAATTACGAATGTGTCACCAACAGCGACTCGAACCATCGTTTGTTGCAGCGAAATTTCCATTGCTGGACCAGCCGTGTTGCCCCGAATCGAAACCCCGTGGCCAATTGGCGAACCTGTTCCTGATCGTCGTGTCAGCACGGCACCGACGAGTTCGTCGGCGGGAACCTCGAGCGTGGTTACCACCGTCTTCTCGTTTGAGCCAGCCTGCGCGGTTATCGTAAACAGATCGTTGTATGTGCCGCGGATCACTAATGGTGAGGCGTCGGGGCCGACCGGCATACCGAAGGAAACTGCATCGGTCTCGATCGTGTAGTTGCCCGGGGCAAAAATGATCGCGGCCCTTCCACGCCACGAAGGCGGCAGCAGAGTGAATGCTTTGCCGGCTGTTCTTACGGGAGCTGATTCGGTTCCCGGATTGTCGTCGTTATCGCTACGGGCGTCGACGTAGATTTCAATATTGTCTGGCATGTGTGTACTCCTTAAGGTGTGATGAAGTTGAGTTGTTCGGGAGGTGGGCCCGCGATGGGTACCTCAAAGAAGCGGCTCGGTAAGGGTTGAATGATCAGCTTGCCGTCCGTTGCGAAGAAAACCGCGATCTGTTCCTGGATGCCACGCGCCATTGCAGCGACAGCCGGGACAGCGATGTTCCGTATGAGAAGATGTGGATCTCTTGGCACCGCGGCGTTCTCCGCGAAGGCGAGATCGTTGCGATAGAACGTCGTGCGATCCGTTAATTCACCGGCGCGGAGGAGCGCGCTTGTCGTGGGATTGGTTGCTATTCGATCGCCGATATTGAACTGAAAGAGCACCGATTTCGAAGGCACGCCAGGCAGTGGACTCTTTCGCAGATAAGGCGCGCAGGCCAGCGAACTCGCAGACTGCGTTACCCACTTCATGCGATCCAAAACCTCCTGGATCTCCATCGCACCTGCGACTGTATTGACCAACGGCGGCTGATCTCGCACCGGCAGGTTCTCGTTGAAGAAAGGTGGTCCAACATTGACGCCACCGACTTGTGTGAGACCGGGTGAGTTGATCAGCGACGGAACGCGCGTGGCGAGCGGAACGCCGATCGAGCCGGCGCGAAAAGCCGGCGACAGCCGCAGATTGTCGTACGGTGTGCCAACGGAATTAAGAACGCCGGCACGCACGCTCGGCTCGATCGCGAGGAAGATCGTGCCCCACATTCCACCGAGTGAATGACCGAAATAGTAGATCCGCGACGGATCGAGATCCGGCGCGGTGTCGCCGTCGACGTCCATACCAAACTCAATCACACGAACGAGCTGCATGAAGTCGGCGATCGTCTGTTGCGCGGCGTCGCGGCTCGAGATGAGAGTTCGCGGCGACGCAGCCGAGCGACCTTCTCCCTCAGCGATCACGTTGTCGTTGTTCTGATCGACGCTGCGTCCACCGGCTGGAAGCGTCACGGGCGTGTCGTTGACGCGGTTGACGGTTAATGTGCTGAGTGGTCCAAAGCCGTTTCCGTAGAAACTGATCGCAATCGTGGCGATTCCGTGAGACGCCATTGTAGCGGCGACTTCGAGCGGCTGATTGTTCTTATTGGCTGCTGAGCCGTGGCCGAAGATCGCCACCGGCCAGCCCGCAGCGGGTGCGGGACCCGACGGCAGAAAGAGGTTGAAGTAGACCTCATTCGTGCGCTGCAACACCGGAGTGCCCGAACGCGTGCTGACTGGTGGGATGTAATCGCCCGGACGAACCACATATTCGGGCGAAAGGTATTTACCGAATGCGACCTGTCCCACCGCACCGGCATTGATTCGCAGCAGCGAGACGTTGAGCGGCGTCGGGCTCGCCGTTGCAGGTGCTACGCCCGTCTGCTGGTTGAAGGTGATGCTGTTGACCTTATCGAGTGGAAACACTGTGCGGCTTCCGTCGAACGCGAGGTTGAAGTCCGCGGCAGCCGGCGTTGACGATTTGATCTGGTCTCGTATTTTTTCCAACGTCGCCGTCGAGCTTTGTGTCGTGAAGACACTGGCGGCTACGATGTCGGCTTCCTGAACTCCGGCTGTGCGTGCTACGTCGATCGCATCAAGTAGTGATTTTCGATAGTCCTTCAGGTCGCGATCGCCAGTCTGTCCGAAATTCAGATCATGCCTGAACCGCTGAAAGGTTTCGCTCGGCTCGATCGGATTGCCCTGTGCGTCGTGCAAGCCGTTCGTTACGATCAGCGCATAGCGAGAATGTTGGTCGAGCAGTTCGTCTGACTCGGCGTGAAGCGTGTTTGTGGCAGGGTCCCAAACGATTCGATTGATACCTGTCACGCGGCCTTGAAGGTTGATCAGAAAGACTGTTTGGCTCGTGGCTGTCGCGGGGTCGATCGCACCGTCGAAGGGTATGGATAATCGAGGCAGCAGATTGAAACCGTCGAGCGTGTTGAGGAGGTCGATGTCTTCGCAGTCTGAGCGACGAATCTGGCAATCGGGTTTCGGCAAGTCGATGCGAAGCCCGGTGTTCTGACTTGCATCGCTGACAGTAAATAGATCGCTCGGGAATGGCGTTCCCGCATGTACCCCACCGGCCGCCCTCGAGGGTGCGACAACCACGACTGCACAAAAAGCGATCAGCAAAAACGTTAGGCAATTAATCCTATTCATATAGCTTCTCCTCTCGCGGCGGATAATCCAGCGAAGGAGAAAATAAGTCCTCAACCCACGCTCAGCCTTTTCTCAACGTTTTCTCATTGGCCACAAAAAGGCACAAAAGGCACACAAGAAGAAACGAGCGCGAGCTCCACCGACGCGCGACGCACATTCGTGTATTCAGGCAGCCGCTCGGCATTTGGCTGAACCACAAAGGATTTACGACGCATAAATGAGAAATTCATTTTTGTGCCTTTTTGTGGTCTTTTGTGCTTTTTGTGGACTGGCTTAGTAGTTAAGCTTCAAGGCGAGCTGGAGGATGCGCGGGTTGTTGCTGGTGGAGGTGATTCGTCCGAAGTCGCCGGGGTTCACGATCTGACCAGTGACTGGATCGAAGCTGCCGGTCGCGGAGACGGCGTTGAAGTCGCTGATTGGATTGGAGAGATTGACGTGGTTTAGCAGGTTGAACACTTCGGCGCGGAACTCGATGTTCCGGGATTCCCTGAGCTGAAAGCGCTTCGTGAGCGAGAGATCGACGTTGTATTGTCCTGGACCGCGTAACACGTTGCGGCCGACATTTCCGATATCGGTGCCGAGCGCGTTCGCGATGGCAGTGCCGTTCGAGCTTGGAATCGACCGGCCCGCCGTCACCACTGGCCGTACAAACGCTCGCGGATTGAAGAAGTAGCCAGCCGGAACACCACTCGAGTTGCTCACACCAGGCGCCCAGTTCGGACGCGCCAGCGGATTCACACCGTTGTTCAAACCGTAGAAAGATCCTGCGCCCGTGTCCACAATGTCGATCGGTTGGCCAGACATCAACACCACGACACCCGCCAGTTGCCAGTTCGACAAAAGCACTCGAGCAAACGCGGGTTCAGGCAGTTCCCACAAATAGCTGACGACAAACCGGTGCGTGCGGTCGAAATCTGACACGCCACGATTGGCTCGGTTGTTCAGTTGATCGCCGAGTATTGCACTGAAGTCGAACTCGTCCCTGCCCGAGGCGTTGTCGATTGCCTTCGCGAAGGTGTAGGAAGCGAGAAATTGCAGCCCCTGCGAAAGTCGTCTGGTCAGGCTCACCTGAAGCGAGTTGTAACTCGATTGCGCGGTGCCTTGTGCCTGGCTGAAGTTGACGGTCGAGACTCCCTGATACGGCGCGCGCAGTTGCGCGTTCTGAGGCGTATTCGTCGTGATGATCGCGCCCGTGACTTCGTTGACGATCGGATGCTGTGGACTCGCGAGTCGCGCCTGGTTGAGCGCGATGAGTCGCGGCAAATTCACGCCGCGCGCGCCGACATACGCCGCTTCGAGCAGAAGGTCTTTGCCGATCGAGTATTGCGTGCTCAGGTTGTACTGATGAAAGTACGGCGTGCGTGTGTTTCGATCGAAAAAGACGCCGCTGAGCGCAGCGCCTTCGATGAACGTTGGAAACTGGTCGCCGGAAGGCACGTCGAAGAACGGATTATCAATCACCGAAGCGGCTCGCGTCCTGACAATGTAACTCGGCGGTGACTGAATACCGTTGTTGAGCGGCCCGGTTGATCCGCGTGAATAAAAAATCCCGTAACCGCCGCGCAGCACAAATCGCGCCGATGCGAGAGGCGAATAAGCGAATCCAACCCGCGGTGCGAAATCGTTCTGATCGATGTCTGTTACGAGGCGCTTGGAAACGTTCGGCACACTTGCAAGATCGTATGACGGGATGACGTTTCCTGCCTGCACAAACCCGCCGGCGGGCGGTCCTTGAGGAACTCCTGCGCTGTTGACCAGCATGCGCGGCTGGTAGAGCGTCGGGTCGAAAGTCGAAATGCGTCCGCGCGTATCGTAGAAGGGCACATTCAGTTCGTAGCGCAACCCGGCGTTGATGGTCCACTTCGGCGATAACTCCCAGTCGTCCTGGACGAAGAAGGCGTAATCAGTCGTGCGGAGGTTGCGATCGTTGATGCCGCAACCGAGAAACGAAACACTGGCATTGCCGCTCAGAAAATCTGTGAAGCTGTTGAAATCGATCTGACCGCGTCTGAAAAAGTTCAGCGCGATCGTCGCCTGGTAATGCACGGCCTCGACGCCGGCACGCGTCGTGTGGCTGCCGCGCATGATCGAAACAACATCTGCAAGCGTTGCGGAATGGTGTGTCGCTATCAGGTCTATGTTCGCGAAGCCGGTGCCGAATGTTAGACCTCGAGCGTTCGGTGCGATGCGAATGAGAGGTAAACCCGGAAAACTGGCGGCGTTGGACCGGCGGATTCCGACGTCAGAATCCTTGATGGGCTCTTGCGGGAACGAGTTGTTGCGGACGAAGTTGTAACCTGCGCGCGTTTCGTTCAGCACGTTGGATCGAAACGTATGAATGTCCTGAATCGAGAGCAGGCGATGATTGAGCTGTCGCTCGTCGTCGAAGCCCGGAACGTTCGGACCGTTGAACATCGCGAGTGTCCAGGGTGCATTCGCGAGGAAGAACTTTGCGGCAAACCAATTCTTGTCGCTGGGCCTGAACTCGACATTGGTGTTGATCTGCTGTTCCTCAAAACGCGACATGGACCAGCCTGAATATCGACCATTCGCCTGCGGCGTCGGAATCAGAAACTCGCCCGTAGGCAGTCTCGCATTCAACAACGCCAGCGAAACAGGATGAATAGACGGGCGATTGAACGTTGAGCGCAGGGTCTGCTCCGAGCGATCGTCACTCAGGCCCCGGGCGATTAGGACGCTCGGAGAGACGCTGTTAACCGATGCGCCGTTTCGCTCGCGCGTGCCCTGGTACGCAAAGAAGAAGAACGCATTATTCCTGGTGACAGGACCACTCAATGTCGCGCCAAAAACGTCGCGCTCGAGCGGCGGTCGCTCGACACCGGCGGCCTTAAGAAAAGGGTTGTTCGCGCTTAGGCTCTCGAGCCTGAAATACGTATAGAGAGTTCCGCGAAAGTCAGTGCCACCACTCTTCGTAACAGCCTGAACGTTGCCGCCGCCTGCACGACCAAACATCGAGTCGTAAAGCGACGTTTGTACTTTGAATTCCTGAATCGTCTCGGGCGCAGGAAGCGCGATGAACAACGCGCTGTTCGTGCCGATCGTGTTGGCGTCCACGCCATTGATCTGAAAGTTATTCTGCGTTCGGCGCGCGCCATTGACGGAGATGTTTTGTGAGTTGCGACCGACACCCGTGTTGTCGGCGAGACTCGCGTCCGTGCCCGGCGAGAGCGCGAGGATCTGTGTGTAATTTCTCGTCGCGAGTGGCAGTTCAGAGACGGCGCGGGAATCCACGATACGGCCGAGAGTTGGTCCATCAGTTGTCGTCGTGATTGTCAGAGAGGCTTCGGGTCCTGAGCCCACGAGTAGTTCAGCGTTGATCCGCGTGGTCTCGGTGATGCCGACTACGACATTGGTGACGACAAGCTGCTGGAAACCGTTGGCGGTGATGGTGAGGCGATATGAGCCCGGGGGTAAGAGAAAGAGTACAAAGTCGCCGTTGTGATTCGTTTTTGTTTTTCGCTCTTCGTTAGTGACGTGGCTGGTTGCAGTGACTTCTGCTTGGACAACGACGGCTCCCATTTGATCGCGGACCTTCCCCTCGATGCCTCCTGTCGTTTGGCTTTGTGCGAACGTTTCAACACCGAGAGAGAGTAAGAGCACGAGGGTGAGTGACGGCAAAAAAGTGCTTGCGCTCATGGCGATCAGATCCCGCCGGCCCACGCGGCATGACGACTGGGCGAGGAAGCACGCGAGTGGTTGGCTAAACTCAGAGGTGACCGCCGCATTCTATACCCGCACGCGTTTTGGGTCCAAAGTCAGGACTTGTGTCTTTCATTCACACCAGGGCTTTAGCCTGGTGCTTGTGTAGGAAGAAACCGTTGAAACGTTTTTCTGCTTGAGTGCTACTTAATCACCAGGCTAAAGCCTGGTGAGAATGAGACTTTAAAGGCAAAGCCCCAGCGACTGGCTTTGCACAAAAAATCGAGTTGAGATGGAAGTCTTTCCTCTGCGGCCCTCTGCGTATCTCTGCGTTCTCTGCGTTAATGGGCCTTTCAACGCAGAGAGCCGCAGAGATACGCAGAGGCCGCAGAGAAAACAAATCAGAT
>DATNCH010000185.1:0-15606 GCA_035571655.1 Pyrinomonadaceae bacterium | reverse complement strand
CGTTGCTGTTTAAGAGGTACGAAGAGTAATGAAGATTCTAGTGATGATGAAGCAGGTCGCAAACAAGGATGCGATCCTGCGGATTAACAAAGATGCGACGTGGATCGAGGAGGGCGATCTCTCGTTCGAGGTGAGTGAGTCTGACGGTTACGCCCTCGAAGAAGCGTTGCGTGTGCGCGAGAAGTTGGGTGGTGAAGTGGTTGTTTGCTCGATGGGTCCGCAGCGCGTCAAGAGCGTTATCAAAGATGCGCTCGCGCGCGGCGCCGATCGTGCGATTCATGTTGTTGGCGACAACCTCACGCATCTCACGCCCTATGCCGCGGCCCAAATTTTGGCCGATGCGATTCGCGATGAAAAGCCTGATCTGGTCATGACTGGCTTGCAGTCAGACGATTACGGTTATGGACAAACCGGCGTGATCATGGCTGAGCTTCTCGGGTTGCCGCACGCGACGATCGTGATCGAACTCGACGCGCAGGCAGACAAACTCCGCGTCAAGAGAGAACTCGAGAGTGGCTGGTATCAGTGGTACGAGATGCCGCTGCCTGCGTTGCTGACGATCCAATCGGGGATCAGCCAGATTCGTTATGCGACGCTGAAGGGCATCATGGCGGCGAAGAAGAAAGAGATTAAGGAAGTCACGGCGGCGGCGGAGCTTGTCGGACGCGCTTCGCATCAACGCGTCGAGAAGATCTACCTGCCGCAAAAGACGAAGCAGACGCAGATGCTCGGCAACGGCGACGCGAAGGCGGGCGCGGCGGAGTTAGCGCAAAAACTGCATGTTGAGGCGAGAGTTTTTTAGCACGGATTACACGGATGAGTAACGGATTACTGGTTTTCATTGAGCATAAAGGTGGAGTCGCGAACAGGAGTTCGCTGGAAGCGATCGCGGCGGGACAGGCGTTGGGCGCTGAATTGCAGCAGCCGGTGACCGCCGTCGTGCTTGGCGCGGACGTCGCCGGGTTGGCCCAGGAGATCGCGGCGTACGACGTTGCTAAAGTGATCGCGGCCACGAATCCGAAGTTGGCGGATTACACGCCCGACGCGTATGCGGACGGCATGGAGCAGATCGTCAAGCAGGTCGATCCGAGTTTTGTTTTCATGACGCACACGTACCAGGTCCGTGACTTCGCACCGAAGCTGGCGGCGCGGTTCGGGAAGTCGCTGATCAGCGACTGCATTCGCGCAAAAGCAGATGGTGGGAAAATTGGGTTCACTCGCAGGATCTTTCTCGGAAAGCTCGATGCCGACGTCGTGTCGGATGGTGAGCCGCCGGTGTTCGCGACTTTTCAGAGCGGAGCTTATCGTCCGGACAATGCGAAGAAGGGTGGCGGTGCGGCGGTCGAAAATGTAGCGGTCGAGATTGGCGACGTACGCATGGTGCCCGAAGCACCGTTCCAGGAAGCGAAGCAAGCGGTCGATCTCACGAAGGCTGAGGTGATCGTTGCCGTCGGACGTGGGATCAAGAGCAAAGACAATCTCGCGCTGGCAGAGAAGTTGGCGGAAGCGCTCGGCGGAGATCTCGCTGCGTCGCGTCCGATCTGCGACGCCGAATGGTTACCAATCGATCGCCAGATCGGATCGTCTGGACAGACCGTCGCGCCGAAGCTCTACGTTGCGCTCGGTATCTCGGGCGCCATTCAACACCTCGTCGGAATGAAAAACTCGGGCACCATTGTCGCGATCAACAAAGACCCAGAGGCGCCAATTTTCGACATCGCGGATTACGGGATCGCCGGCGATCTCTTCGAAGCAGTCCCCGTGCTGACCGAGGAAATAAAAAAAATCAAAGGCAGTTAGACAGGATTTACAAGATTTCGGCAGGATTTATCTTGTGAATCCTCCCTTAATCATGTAAATCCTGTGAAACCTTTTTCATCGCCTCTACGACTTCATCAATCTGCCACTCGTTCCCGCTGTAAATCTTCACGACCTTACCGTCAGGATTCACGATCACCGTCCTCAACGCGTGAATGATCTGGTCCTTTTCCGGGAAGTACGTTAGCCCGAAATACTTCGCAATCTCCTTCACCTGCTCCGGTGTTCCTCCAGCGAACTCCCAATGTGCGAAAGTCTCATTTTGATAGCGCTCCGTGTGCGCGGCGCCGTAACTGCGCAACACCTTCGGCGTGTCGTACTCGGGATCGATGCTTATGCTGAGCAGGTGCGTCTTCGCATACAACTCCTGGTCCTTCCCCAACTCGCGATCGATCTGCGCGAAGTTGTTGCTCATTAGTGTGCAGTAATCGGGAACCGGGCAACGCGTGTAAATAAACGTGAGCAACAACGCTTTGCCGCGATAGTTGTGAATGCGAATCTCGCGATCGTCCTGGTTGCGCAGCGTGAAGTTCGGAACCTCGTCGCCTTCTTTTGCGAAGATCACTGCCGGCATGCCCGAAGGATTCGCACTCTCTCTCGTGATGATCAGCTCTTCGAGCCAGGAGTGCGAACCATCCACGACGAGCGTCGCCGTAACTTGATCGTCCGGCGCGAGGATTTGCAGGTCTGATTCACTCGGCACCTTGAACGGCATCGTCATCGCAGGCATCAAGCCCTTGACCGCTTCGTGAGAAATCGTGACCAGCGCCTTCTCCTTTTCCACCGCGACGACTTTGCCTTTTAGTTCGTAGCGCTTCTCGTTCGCGCTGTTTCGACGGCACGAAATCCCAAAGGCAAGACATATCATCAAAAACAAGCAGATCAATGAGAATCCATTTGTTTCATTTGTGCTTTTTTGTGGCTTCATTTAGTAGGAAGTAGTGGTTGAAGCTGTGCGTCGTAAAGACGTTGGTAGGTCCAGTAGTTGGTCATCACTTTGTAGACGTAGTCTTTCGTTTGCGTAAACCCGATTTCAGGAACGTAGCGATCGGGCTCGTCCGAGCGCGCGCGGCCGATCCAGCGGGCCAGATTGTCCGCGCCACCATTGTAGGAACCCGCGACGGCCTGCGGTTGATTCGGAAACTGCTGAAACAGGTTCGCGAGGTATTGCGAGCCGAATAGAATCGCCGTATCGGCGTTGTAGAGATCGTCCTGATCGAAATTGTTCACCTTGAGTTGCGTGGCGACTTCGTTGGCGGTCGAGGCGATGAACTGCATCATTCCACGCGCGGCCGCGGCGGACTTCGCATCTGCCTGGAAGCGGGATTCCTGTCGCGCGATCGAGAGCACGAACCTCGGATCGACGCTGCGCGACGTCGCGTGCTTCAAGAGCGGCTCACGAAAAGGAACTGGATAAAGCAGCTCGAGCACATCGCGTGGAGCTACCTCGATCACGTAATCCGGCGGCATCGATTTCCAAAGTTGCTCGCCGAATCGCACGGCGCGATTTGGAATGCCGGCGCGCAGCGACAGCAGGGCGATGGTGTAATCCTCGTCCGATAGGCTCGCGCTATTGTTCGGAGTTCGCTTAGCCAACAATTCGGGAAGTGCTTCGTCGTAAAGACCAAGCAGGAGAAGGTTGCCGGCGATGGAATCTGAGTTCGTGCCGAGAGAGATCTTCGTAAACTTCGGCAAAAAGTACGTGTTGACGATGTTGTAGATTGATCGTACGGACCGCAAAATATCCGCGCGAATCTGCGGATCAGTGGTGAGTCTCAAAGCGCTTTGCAGGTCTTCCAACTGTCCGAGGATACTCGAACTGCGCGTGAGGGACGACGCGGACGAGCGCAGCATATTGAGACGGTTTCTTGTGAATGACCGCGACTTATTGTTGTCCGCGAGTAGCAACAGTCTTTGCGTCGCACGCCGTCCGTAATACTCATTGCGACCGTCCGGGATCCCTAAGTACCCGGTGACAGCTTCTTCGAATTGCCCGAGCTGCTCGAGAGCGTACGCGCGGAGGAATGTCACTTCGGCGGAAGTTGTGCCGCCGGGGACTTTCGTGCCGCCGAGATCCGAGATCTTCAAAAGCTCGTCGGCGTCGCGCACGACGGTGGCCCAGGCTTGCTGGGCCATGTGAATGCGGAGCTGTGCGAACAGTGCGAGCGCGCCGCCGATGTCGTTCTTGAAGCGCGCGCGTGTTTGTTGCACCCAGTTCAGCGCTTCCGGATAGCGACCGGCTTCGTGCAGCGCGTCGATGAGGTTCAGATAAGTTCGTTCAGGGTTTGGCGCGTCGGGGAAACGGTCGATAAAAAGCTTGTAGGCTGCGATTGCGTCGTCAGTACGCTTCATTCGATTGTAGCTGGAGCCGATGAAGCCGAGCGCATCGCGCGCGCTGGACGATTGCGGATACGAGTCGAATACTTTTTGAAAGAGTTTGACGGCGTCGTCGTATTTGCCTTCCTGGGAGAGAGTTCTGGCGATTTGAAATGTAGCGTTTGGAATCGTCGTGCTTTGCGGAAAGTGGTCGACGACGGATTGGTAGTGAGACCGCGCGCCTGCGAAGTCTCGATTAAAGTGGTAAACAGATGCGCGTAGCAGGTGATCGGCTTCGGTGAGATTCGCTTGTGAAGTTGTGTCGAGTGCGTCGAGTTGACGAACGGCTTCGAGTGCGAAGTCGTCCGGCCGAGAAGCATCGGGCATCTGCATGACGAGTTTTGTGAAGACGTCACGTGCTTCAACAGGTTTTCCGGCTTTGATGTAAGCTGCACCGATCAAAGCCGCGCTCTTGCGTGCGACTGGAATGTTCTTCGACATTGTCAACGGCTTAGCGCTGTTGGCAGCCGCTTGGAAATCACCGCTCTCAAAGAAACTCTCGCTGAGTCTCAGCGTCGCGGTTTCGAAGAGCAGACTCGACGGAGCGGTTGAGACGAGTTGCTGTAGACGTTCGCGCTCGAGTACGAGGTCGCCGGTCGCGCGCGCGAGTTTCGCGAGTCGCCAGAGGGCGTATTGCTTGAGCCTGGAATCGTTTGCAGCGATCTCCTGGTAGTTTGCGGTTGCGCTCGCGAAGTCTCCGGTTCGCTCTGCGATGCGGCCGAGGAGGTATTCGTAATTTCTTTCACGAAAGACCGGATCGTTGCGCAGCTTGTTGATCTCGGATCGAGCTGTCTGCCAGTCTTGTGACTCGACAGCGGCGATAATGGGGTCTGAAGATTGTGCTGCGATGGGGAAGGCAAGCGCCAGTAAAAGTAGTAGACTCGCGATTTTCATCTCTGTGATTATAATGAGGCCACAAAGAGGAACAAAGAGTACACAAAAGAATGGTTGCAGAAAATATTAAAACCGGGCCACGCGCGCGTTTGCTGGGAGCGGCGCCGCTTGCTGCGAGAATCAAGGCGGAAGTGAAGGCGGAGATCGATCGTGGCGTTCGTGCATCGCTGGCTGCCGTGCGTGTGGGCGAGGATCCGGCGTCGGCTGTTTATGTCAGGAACAAGATTAAGGCGTGCGAAGAGGTTGGGATACGTTCGGAACATCATGCGCTGCCGGAGTCGACCTCCACTTCCGAGTTGCTCGACCTGATCAATTCCTTGAATGCTCGTGACGATGTCGACGGGATTTTGACGCAACTTCCGTTGCCGGCGGGCGTTGATGAGACAGCGATTATCGACGCGATTGATCCGAAGAAAGATGTCGATGGGTTTCATCCTGTTAACGTCGGACGCCTGGCGATGGGGAGACCACTCTTCGTGCCATGTACGCCGGCCGGGATCATCGAGCTACTGGCGGACAGTGGGATCGAGATACGTGGCGCGAACGCATGTGTGGTTGGCCGCAGCCAGATCGTTGGCCGTCCGATGGCGCAATTACTTTTGCAGAGAGATGCGACGGTCACGATCTGTCACTCACGCACGCGCGACCTTGCTGCTGTGACGCGCACGGCTGATTTGCTTGTTGTTGCAATCGGCAGAGCAGGCTTCATCAGAGGCGAGCACATCAAACCTGGTGCGACTGTGATCGACGTGGGAATGAATAAAGTCTCAGATCCTTCGTTGGTACGCTCACTGTTCGGCAGCGACGCTGATAAGCGGTTGGAGGTCGTCGAAAAACGCGGCTTCACGCTTGTCGGTGACGTTCATCCGGCGGAAGCCGCCGAAGTGGCCGGCATGCTTACGCCGGTGCCGGGCGGCGTCGGTCTACTTACTGTTGCGATGCTGATGAAGAACACTTTGAAGGCCGCGAGTTTGCGACGTCACTAGCATGTTGCGCGCCGGCCTAACAGGATCTATCGCTGCTGGTAAGTCGTTCGTGGCGTCGGTATTTGAAGAGCTCGGGTGTCATGTACTCGATGCGGATCAGACGGCGCGCGAAGTCGTGATGCCGGGCACGCCGGGTCTGCAGGCTCTCACCCAGGCTTTTGGTGAAAAGGTTCTTAATCGCGACGGCACGCTCGACCGAAAACAGTTGGGCGCCGTGGTTTTTGCAGATGAGAGTCAGCGCCAACGTCTGAATCACATTCTTCATCCATTCATCATTGCGCGCCAGGACGAGATCCTTCGTGAATGGGAAAAAGAAGATCCGCACGGCATCGGCATCGTCGACGCGGCGCTGATGATCGAATCGGGTGGTTATCGCCGGTTTGATAAACTGATCGTCGTCCATTGTCGTCCGGAGGTGCAGCTCGAACGACTGATGCTTCGCGACAAACTCTCACGCGACGAAGCACAGCGGCGGATCGATTCGCAGATGCCGCAGGAAGAGAAGCAAAAGTTCGCCGACTATTTGATCGACACTTCGGATGGATTTGAATTAACGAGAGAACAGACGGTCACGGTTTATAAGAAATTAGTTAGACAGGATTAGCACGATTTTAGACAGGATTTACATGATAATCCTGAATAATCATGTAACTCCTGTGAAACTGACTTAATCAGATGCGACGCTCCCGACTATCAGTTATTTGCTCGCTGGTCCTGGCACTGTGCCTGACTCACACGGGTTGCTTCAGCAGCAACGAGCCGTCGACGTACTACGGAAAAGTCGTGCCTCCAAAAGCACAGGAGTTTCGCTGGAGCAATGGCGGGCTGCCGCAAACTTTCGATCCCGCGTTTGCCGCAGCGCCCCCTGACACCGACGCGGTGAGAGCGCTCTTCGAAGGGCTGACCGATTACGATCCACGCACGCTGGCGCCGGTGCCGGCCGTCGCGACGCGCTGGGAATCGTCGCACGACGGTCGCGTCTGGACGTTTTACCTGCGAGACAACGCACGCTGGTCCAATGGTGAAAACGTCACCGCCGAAGACTTCGTTCGCTCCTGGGAACGCACGCTCAAGATTGGACCGCTCGCTCCCCACACCGAATTACTCTCGAATATCGAAGGCGCAACGCCTACAATACCCGCGCCCCATCAATTCGGCGCTCGCGCAATCAACGAACACACTTTGCAGGTGACGCTACATCAACCTGACCACAGTTTCCCCGCACTCGTGGCCCATCCCGTGTTTCGTCCGGTGAAAGTCGCGGCTGCCGATCGCACGAACCGCTTGGAGTCGCACGAGTTGATCTCGAACGGCGCTTTCCACCTGTCGACAACCGAGAGTGATAAAGTCGAACTCGAACGTGCGAAGACTTACTGGGACGACGCCTCCGTCGCACTCGACCGCGTCACGTTTGTAAATACCACCGATCCGGAAGACGCGCTCTCGGCTTATCAGGCCGGCGAGATCGACGCGATCACAAACGCGCCGTTCGAGCCACTGGCGTTGAAGCTCCTGGCGCCGTACAAAGATTTCCGCCGTTCGACCTTCGGAGCGTTGACTTACTACCGCTTCAATACTTCACGTGAGCCGTTCGATGATGTGCGCGTACGTGAAGCGCTTGCGCTGGCAATCGATCGAGAGCGCGTCAGCCGAGACGATCTCGGCGGCGCGACCGAACCCGCCGGAAAGTTTCTCCCCGACGCAATGTCTGGAGAAAAGCCGGTGGTGGATAAGACGGATCTGCTCGACTACGACGTCAACAAAGCTCGGGAACTGCTTGCCGCGGCGGGTTATCCCAACGGGGAGCGATTCCCGGTGATCCGGTTGTTGATAAATCGGAACGAACAGCAGCGAATTGTCGCGCAGTCGATCGCGGCGATGTGGCGCTCAGCCTTGAACATCGAAAGCGAGATCGTGATCCGCAACTGGGACGAGTACGAGGCTGCGATGAACGCCGGTGACTACGATGTTGTGCGTCGCGGAATCGTCATGCAGACGAGCGACGAGCTGATCAACCTGCGGATGCTGTTTGAGCGTGACGCGCGTGTGTTGCCCTCGCCGTCGCCGAGTCCTGAAGGTGCGACGCCGCCCAAGCCTCCAGAGAAGATCGTCGTCGAGTCAGAATCGCAGGCGTTGAAGAACCTCAAGGCGATGCCGATCTATTTCGCATCGTCGTATTCGCTGGTGAAGCCATACGTGTCGGGCTTTGATTCGAATGTGCTCGATGTGCCGTCGTTGAAGAAGACGCGCATGGATACAAACTGGACGCACCCGTGATTCCGGCAGCAGCCAAAATCATTTCCGCGGGCGGCGTGATTGCTTTTCGCACCGACACCTTTTACGGGCTCGGCGCCGACCCGTTCAACGCCCGCGCAGTCGCGCGAATAAGAGAACTGAAAGGCAGGGAAGAGAACAAACCCATCCTCTTGCTGCTCTCTGATGCGAGCCTCGCGGATCGCTTTATCGCCGACGTTTCGGAAGCGTTTGAAGAAGTTGCGAGGAAGTTCTGGCCGGGGCCACTCACGATCGTCGGAGCGGCAGTTTCGAATTTGCCACCGGAGATCACTGCGGGCACAGGCACGGTCGGCGTACGCGTGCCAGCAGACAGTGATGTTCGCGATCTTGTTCGTGCTTGTGGAGGCGCCCTGACCGCAACGAGCGCGAATCCGTCCGGACGGGAACCCGCGCGTTCAGCGCAGGACGTGCGCGACTATTTTCCGGGAGGAATCGATCTGGTAATTGATAGTGGTGAAGTTACTGCCACCGAACCGTCGACCGTGCTCGACGTAACGACAGTTCCACCGCGTGTCGTACGTCAAGGTGCGCTTTTGACAGGATGAATCCTGTCCAATGGCTTTTAGTTTGCGACGGTCAGATTCCTCACGAAGCCCCAGTCGCCACTCGCATTCACCTGAATATTCCCCACGTTCTTCTTCGCGATCACGATGTTCGACTGGTACCAGAACGGAAACACGGGCACGTCGCGACTCACGATGTCCTGAATCTTTCTGTACAACTCCTTGCCCTTTTGCCGGTCGAACGTGTTCACTGCCTCCTCGAGCAAAGCGTCGAGTTCGCTGTTGCTGTAACGGCTGCGATTGCGCGAAGGTCTCGTCTCGGTCGGTATCTCCGACGTGGCAAACAAGTCTTTGTAAAAGATCGGATCCTGATTACCGCCGACCCATTGCGAGTATGCGATCTGAAAATTGCCGCGTCGCAACTCGTCTAACAGCGTATTGATCTCCGGAGTCTGGAGTTCCACTGGAACTCCGACTTCCTTCAGTGAGTTTTGGATCACAGCGGCATACTGCCGGCCGGCGATACTGCTTCCGGAAAGCTTGAAGAGCAGAGGCTTGTCAAAGCGCATTCTTGGACCATCGCCGTCGGGGTCGCGGAAGCCTGCTTCATCCAGGAGTCGCTTGGCCCTCGCCGGGTCGTACGCGTAAGTCTGGCCTGGCGAATAGGCCCACGACTCTTCTGGAATGATCGAATGCGCGATCTTTCCGTAACCAAGCAACAAGTTTTGTATCAGGCTCGCGCGGTCAATCGCATACGCAATCGCCTGACGAACTTTTACGTTGTCCATCGGAGGTGACGACGTATTGAACGTCAATAGCACAAGGTTTGAACCTTGAAACGCCTTCACCTGAAGGTTCCGATCCTGTTCGAGTCGCTTCACCGCATCCGGTGAAAGACTCGTCGGCATCGGCGCGATGTCAACCCGGCCCGCCTGCAATTCTGACTGCAACGCGTTCATATCATTTATGACGCGCACGCGAACATTTTGGATCTTCGGAGCACCTTCCCAGTAGTCAGGAAATGCTTCAACGTCGCAGACCTGCTGTGTATTGTCGTAACGAACAAACTTGAACGGACCAGTTCCGAGTGGATGAGTTTTTTGTGACTCGTAACTGTCTACTGGAATGATCGCCACGGGCACCAGATTCGACAGCAGTCCCACCCACGGCTTGTTCAGCTTAACGACGATCGTTTTCGGATCCGGAGCTTCAACGCTGTTTATGTAACTGCGCTTATTCGCTCCGGTTCCCTCGTAAAAACTCGCCGACTTGGCAAAATTGCTCGAGAAGACCAGATCGAGTGTGTACTTCACATCTGCTGAGCTGAATGGTCGCCCGTCGTGAAACTTGACACCGTCGCGAAGTGTGAACGTATAACTCAGACCATCGTCAGAACGTTTGATATCCGACGCGAGCTCGCCCGTGTAGTCAAACTTTTCGTCTTTCTTGACAAGCGAGTTGAATATCAGCCTTCCGACCCGTTCGCTTGCGGCGTCGACTGATGGCGAACCGATCGGATCGATGGTGCGGATGTTGTCGCCGAGCCCGATCACGAATGCATCGCTCCGCCGGCGACAGCCCAACGGTAAGAACATCAGACAGACGAGTACAACTCCGATGATTAACTTGCTCGTGCTCACTTAACGGTGCCTCCATAGACATAGTTGAGCTTGGAATTCAGTCTGGCCACTTCATCCGAGAGCTGTTGAAAACGATCCAGATCCAGCGGCGGCGGCGGTTCCACGATCGTCTTTGTCCGCGCGATTCGATCGAGCGTCTGTCTGATGCGTGTTTGCGAGAGCTGGCCGTTCTTTGCCGCCTCGAGCAGCCCTTGATACCCACGGCGGATCTTGTCTGGAGACGCGCAGATCAGGAGCATGTCTTCACCGGCCTTCGCAGCTCGAACCGCCGCGTCTTCGATTTCACAGTGACGCGCGATTGCTCCCATCTCGAGATCGTCGGTGACGACGAGATGCTGGTAGCCGAGCTCTTCGCGGAGAAGTTTGGTGACGATGTTGTAGTTGAGCGACGCCGGTTCCAGTAATCCGCCTGTAATCTCTTCTCTGATGTCGATGTTGGGAAACCCGCCGTGACTCACCATCACGCAGCGAACGCGATCGTCGCGGCGCTGGAAGAGTTCGATATACGGAGCGAGATCCTGAGCGATCAGATCGTCGTGAGAGAGTTGCACGACCGGCATCTCTTCGTGTGAGTCGACCTCGCCGGCGCCGATTCCGGGAAAGTGCTTGAGGCAACCAAGTAGGCCGGTGCCTTGCAGTCCGCGCATGTAAACAGTCGTGTAACCGAGCACTTCGCCGGGCGATCGCCCGAACGAGCGTGAATAAAGGCCGTTCGATAACAGATCGCGATCTTCGGTCATGATCGACATCACGGGCGCGAAATTCAGGTTGAAACCAAGCATGCGCAGCACTTCGCCTGTGATTCGACCGAGCGCGCGTGCCGCCGCGAGGTCGCCGTGCTGCCGGATCGTGCGCGCCGAAGGCATCGGCGTGAAGATCCTGCGCAGGCGGTCGACCAAACCACCTTCCTGATCGATGCCGAAGAGCAGCGGTGTCTTGACGAGTTCACGGACGCCATCCAGCAGCGAGCGCAGTTGTTCCGGACCGGCTACGTTGCGGCCGAAGATGATGACGCCGCCAGGCTGTACCTCTTCGACCAGGTCGCGTGTCTCGCCGTCGAGCTCAGTGCCCGGAAGTCCGATGAATAGGAATTGTCCGATTTGTTGTTCGAGTGGAAGGGCGTAAAGATTTTCTGAAACCATCGCTGCGACGAGTTTAGCATAGCCACAAAAAGGCACAAGAAGGAACCCGAATTCATTTTGTGCTTCTTTGTGGCTACTGGAGTGTTGTATAAACAAACCCATGCCGCGCGAAATTACCGATCGGGGTCGCGTTGTTGAAGCCATCCAGAATCTCGCTCTTACTGCTGAACTCTTCGAAGAACAAAACGGCAAGCAGAAGTACGGCAGCGATCTCGAAGTAATTGTTCAGGGGCGAGACTACGGCAACGGCAAGCGGGTCGGGCCCTACGTCAAGCTGCTCGCATACGACTCGGGCGAAGAGATCATGCGCCAGGGCGAATGGGGTGGAAACGACTTCTATATCGCCGTCGAAGGTGCGCTCGATGTTTATGTGCGCGACACGGCGGGACAGAAGAAGATTGGCGAACTCGCGCCCGGGACTTGTTTTGGCGAAATGTCTCTGCTGGCAGGGATCGAGCGCAACGCGACGATCTCAGTTCCTGCAAATCAAAAAGCCGTCGTGCTGGAAGTAAGTCGTCCCGCCTTGCGCTTGCTGCGCAAACTCAAAACGTTCGGCAACATCCTCGACGATACTTACCGCGCTCACGGCTTTGGTCGTGTGCTCGAAGAGCTGAGCACAGTCACCGGTAAGCCTCTCGTCGGCCCGCTCGCGGAAGAATTGCAACGCTCGGCGCGGTTCATGGTGTATGGCAAGAATCACCTCTTGTGCAAAGAAGGTGACCTGATCGATCGAGTGATTCTGATCAAGAGCGGCTGGGTGCGGCGTTCGCACGGCGTTCTTTTTCACGCTGCTACACCGGAAGTCGTGATGGGGATCGATGAGACGATCGGCGTCGATTTTCTCGGCGGTGGAAATTGTCTCGGTCTCGAAGGCGTCGTTCAACCAGCAACCTGGAAATACGGAGCGAGCCTGATGGCGAGAACCGAGGTTCTCGAGATCCCGCTCGATCAGTTCTCGACAGATCCAGAGTTGCGCCGGCAACTGGTCGCCGCGTTTTCGCCGTTATCGACTACCGGCAGTGCTTTGCCACTAAACATCGATGAGCTTCCTGACCTCAACGCGCTAAAGGCCGCTGAAGAAGAGATCGCAACCGGCATCGTCGACGGCACCAACGTCCTCGTGATGGACATGGACCTTTGTATCAGGTGTGGCAACTGTTCGCTGGCGTGTCACAAGGTGCACGGGCAGTCGCGGCTGTTGCGTCGAGGGATACAGATCGAGCGTCCGGTGACCATCGGAAAGAAGCGACTCCAGCACGCGTTAGTGCCGCAGGTTTGCATGCACTGTGCGGATCCGGAGTGTGTGACGGGTTGTCCCACGGGGGCGATCTTTCGCGATGCGCGGGGAGACATCGACATCGACGCCGGAACGTGCATCGGTTGTTACGACTGTGCGACGCAGTGTCCGTACGACGCGATCACGATGGTGCCGCGCACCACCATGACGCCGAAGCGCCATGGTTTTATTTCGAAACTGAGAACCGCGATTAGTTTCAAGACCGATCCGCCGCCGGCTGTTGAAGCGTCAGACGACCTTGTTGCGATCAAGTGCAATCTCTGTGAGGCGACTCCATTGAATCCGCCGGGCGCGCGAGGCAAAGCGTATTCGTGCGAGGAGAATTGTCCGACAGGCGCGCTCGTGCGCGTCGATCCGATCGAATACTTCAGCGAGATTGGACCAGCGCAGGCTTTTGTCTTTCGCGATCAGACGCACGCCGTCGGACGAAACATTCACAAGAACGACCCGCTGGCACGTGCCTGGCACGTCGGTGGAACGATTCTCACAATCGTTGCGGCAGTCGCGGTGGCTTGGGGGCTGGCGAAACACGGATTCGACGGCGTGATTGCAGGCAGTTGGTTGACGATGCGTTGGCTCACAGGGATCGCCGGCCTCGCCGGCGTTGCCGTCGTGATGACGTATCCGTTTCGCAAACAGATCTACCGTCGTCGCGCGGGCGCGCTGCGCTACTGGATGCTCGCCCATGCGTATGTTGGCGCGATCGCGGGTGTAGTTCTTCTGTTGCACTCGGGCACCAGAACCGGCGGCTTGCTCACGAGTCTGCTCTACGTCGCGTTTGATCTCACGATTCTTTCGGGACTGGTCGGCGTGGTTGCGTATTTAGTCGCGCCGCGACTCATGACGCGCATCGAAGGTGAGCCATTGTTGGTTGAAGATCTCGAAAAGCGGCGTGCAGAGTTGCGACAGGATACGCGGACGATTTACCAGAAGACTGACGGATGGTTGAAAGAGGAGATCCGCGATCGTGTGTATGGGCGGTTTCTGTCGAGCGGGTTTCTGTGGCGACAGATCTGGAGGCGTGAGGAGTTGAAGGCGCTGTTGGCGCAGGCCCGTCAGGAGTTCAAAGAGCGCACCACGCGAACGGCGACCGAAGAGGAAAGAGATCTGTTGCTCGCGGCTGTGGAAGCCGCCGTGACGCTGCGCCGCGTGGACGCGCTTCTCGCGCTGCATTGGTTTCTGCGATTCTGGATTCCCATGCACATCGTTGCGACTGCGTTGATGCTTGCGTTGATGCTGGTCCATATCGGGCAGGTCGTCTTTTTTAGCGTGAAATGAACAAGTTCGTCATCATTCGTGACGATTTACCGATCGATCCCGTGACGGTCATCAGCGACGGGTTGCTGATCGGCCGTTTGCCGCAGTGTGAAGTGCTCCTGAATCACCCGTCGGTGTCGCGCATTCAGGCGGGAATCAAACAAGTCGGCGACAACTATTATCTCTTTGCGCTGCGTCCCCGAAATCCGGTTCTGCTGAACGGCAGACCAGTCGAGGAGAACGAAGCGCTAGCGCCGGGCGACATCATCGAAGTCGGACCATTTCAGTTGGAGATCGACGCTGCTAATGACGCGTTGACGATTCGCGTCGAACTTAGCATCGGCATGAAGCCGTCGGAGATCGACGTCAGCGATCCAGGAGTGACTACTGACCAGCTGATCATGGTGCCGGATGGCAAGGAGAAGAAGTCGCGGCCACAGCCGGTTGCCGGGACGAAAGCGCTCGACATCTTTTGGGACAAGCGGATGCGCGAAGTCGGGAAGATGTTTCGCCCGTCGCCGCTGTATCCGAAGGGCGGCCGCCGCAGTGGGAAGACTCAGTTCAACTGGATGCCGACCACGGACTTGATGTCGCGCTGGCCGGTGGCGTTTTTCACGTGGGCGCTGTTGATTGTCGGGCTGCTCTCAGTTGCGGCGGCTTACTGGTACACGAGCGCGTTTGCGCCCGCGCCGATTTCAAAAGTTCACGCTGCGACGCAGTTGAGTCTCGTTCCGGCGATTGCGACGACGCCGAACTCCGGTTCGTGCAGGACATGCCATTCGTTGACCGGCCACATGGAGCAACGGTGTGCGTCCTGTCACAACACGGAGGCGTTTGTCGCGACGATGATCAAGCCCCACGAGGCGGCGGGAATTGGTTGTGTCGATTGTCATGCCGAACACCAGGGGGCGGAGTTTAACGCGACTCAGGGCGCGTTAGCTTCGTGTACCGCGTGTCATAACGATAGCAATCAAAAGGTCTACAACGGGCGCAAGGTTGGGACACCACATGGCGGGACGTTTGGTTATCCGGTGGTCAATGGCGCATGGAGTGCGAAGTCGATCAGCGACGAATACTGGGACTTGCGTCAACTCGGGACCACGCGCCAACCGGCAGACACCGATGAAAAGTGGCGCAGCAATCAATTCCACGCGCTGCACGATCAACGTGTGAGAGTTGCGCCGGGTATGAAGGGGAATTCTGAAGGGCGACTGTCATGCTCGAGCTGCCACAGGTCCTTCGCGCCCGATGTCGATCGCACCACACCACGAACAACATGCGCCGCTTGTCACGTCGAGAACGGTCGACCAAACTGCACCTCTTGCCACGTACAACACATCAAAGACGCGCGCCGCTGGAGCGCCGCAATGGTCGATTAGAGCCACAAAAAGGCACAAA
>DATNCH010000184.1:0-11221 GCA_035571655.1 Pyrinomonadaceae bacterium | reverse complement strand
GCGACGATTGTGACCAGGCCGAGATTTTTGTTGATTGACTCCGGGCTTCCTGAGCTGGTCCAGAGCGTGGCGACGACGCTGAGGAGGACTGCGGTTGCAAGTCTGCCGGCGATAAGCCATCCAAGCTTCGACCCTGCGGCCCGGCTCCACTCGCCCGTATGTTCCAGCGCAGCCATACGGGGTCAAAGCGTAACACAGGATTATCTTGCAAATCCTGGTTTTTCTCTGCGGCCCTCTGCGTATCTCTGCGATCTCTGCGTTTGATCGCGCCTTAACGCAGAGATCGCAGAGATACGCAGAGGGCCACAGAGAAGAAAACCTTCAATTTACTCGTATCGCAACGCACGCAACGGATCGATCCGCATCGCACGTCGCGCGGGTAGGTAGCATGCCAGCAACGAGACGATCACGAGCAGTATCGAGATGATTGTGAACGTCGTCGTATCAACCGCCCCGATACCAAACAGCAGGCTCGCCAATAGACGCGTCAAAGCAAATGCTGCCGCCAGTCCCAGTACGACACCGACAATCGTGAGCAACAGTCCTTGTCTCAGAACCAGCAGCAGAACCTGTCGCGGTTGCGCGCCGACCGCGAGCCGCAGTCCGATCTCGCGTGTGCGCAACGCGACTGAATAGTTCATCACGCCGAAGATCCCAACGGCCGACAGGAGTGTCGCCAGCCCTGCAAACAGTCCAAGGAGCAGCGTGTTGAAACGCGAACGGCTGACCCATTCAGACATGACCTGGTTCATCGTGCGCACGTCTGAGACAGGCTGATTCGGATCGAGCGTGCGAATTTCACGCTGGACCGCCGGCGCAATCGCAGTCGGGTCTCCGTCAGTACGGATGACGAGAGTCATGAATGAATAAGTAAGATCCGGGTGCGGAAAATAGACGGCCGGCGGTGACTCGTCGATAAGACTGTCGTACCTGACGTTGCCGACCACGCCGATGATTTCCGCCGGCTGTGGCGTGTCAAACATCAGGACGTCGAGTCGTTGTCCAATCGGTTCTGTTCCTGAGAAGTACGTGCGTGCGAGTGCCTCGTTAATGAGTATGACATGCTTCGGCTCTCTGAGTTCGGCACGCGAGAAGTTGCGGCCGCGCAACAGTGGAATACCCATCGTGGGAAAGTAGTCCGCGTCCACGACTCTCACATCACACCCGGCTCCTTCACCCGGTGGGGGCTCCGGTTGCCCGAGTATCTTGAAGCCCGTCGATGAGCCCATTCCACCATACAGTGGAAGAAAATTGACGATGCCCGCCGAGCGCACGGTGGGCAACTGGCGCACCTTCTCGAGTGCCTGACTGAAGAAACCGATAACTTGCGGATCCTCTTTATACGACTCCGGTAAGCGAACGACCATCGTGAGGATGTTGTCTGTTTGGAAACCCCGGTCGACCTGCTGCAAGCGTATGAAGCTTCTGATCAGCAACCCCGCACTCGCGAGCAATACGACGGCGAGCGCGATTTCAGAAACGACCAGCGCGTTTCGCAGTCTGCGACTTCCGGTCGCCTGTCCCGCTTCTGATTTGCCGCCTTCTTTGAGTGAGTCGTTTAGATTGAGACGTGAAATATGAAACGCCGGTGCGAGTCCAAAAATGATTCCCGTCAGGAGCGACACGCCGAGAGTCCAGAGCAACACGGTCACGTTCAAACCTACAGTTTGCAGGCTTACGAGATCTCTCGGGCTGATCGCGACGAGGGCCTTAATGCCCAGCCACGCGAAGAACAAACCGAGCACGCTTCCGAACAGCGCAAGCAAAATACTCTCGGTCAGCAACTGGCGGACGATTCGACCGCGACGCGCACCCAGCGCTGCGCGAACGGCGATCTCTTTCTCGCGCGTCGTTGCCAGTGAAAGCAGAAGGTTCGCGACGTTCGCACATGCGATCAGCAACACGAAACCAACCGCGCCCAGCATCAACCAGAGCGGGCGGCGAACATTGCCAAAGAACTGTTCGCGCAGGGGAAGAACTTCGGCGCTGAAGTTTTTATTGAACTGCGGAAACTCGTCAGCCAAGCGCGCGGCGATCGTTCGTAACTCCGCATCCGCGTGTTCGACAGTCACGTTGTCTTTCAGGCGAGCAACGGTGGCGAGAAATCGACCGCGCTCATTTGAGTCTAGCGGCATCGGCAAGATGGACCAAAGGTCCGGCGGACGGCCGGTGCCTGACCGCTGTTTCAGGTGGAATTGAAAATTCGACGGCATCACCCCGATGACGGTGTACTTGACGCCGTTCAGTGTAATGGGCTGACCGACTATGCTGGGCTGTCCACCGAACCGACGTTGCCATAGTGCATAACTGAGCACGGCAACGGGAGGCTTTCCGTCTCCGTCATCTTCGGGCAGGAACGTTCGACCAAGAAGCGGATCGACGCCGAGTACTTTAAACAGGTCCGGAGTGGCAAACTGTACCGAGAGTTCTTCGGGTTCTCCATTGCCCGTGAGGTTGTAGCGTTGATAGCTGAACGCTGCGAGGTACTGGTAGCTCGAGGTCTGAGCGCGCCAGGCACGATAGTTCGCACGCGACGCTGAGTTCTGATGCCGGCCCTCGGGATTGACCTCCCACAACATCACGATTCGATCGGCGTCGCGAAAGGGAAGTGGACGCAGGAGCAGTTCGTTGACGACTGAAAAGATCGCCGTATTCGCGCCGATGCCGAGCGCGAGTGTGATCACTGCGATAATCGTAAACGCTCTGTGTTTGGCAAGCATGCGAGCGCCGTATCGGATGTCCTGCAAGAGCGTTTCGAAAAAGCCGCCGCCCTTAACATCGTAAGCCGCATCGACGGCTCGATTGACGTTGCCAAAGGTGCGCATTGCGTGTTCTCGTGCCTCCCTGGGCGACATTCCCGCCCTGATGTTTGCCTCTACCTGCAATTCGACGTGCGAGCGCATCTCGCGATCGATCTCATTGATAACCGTCTCGCGCTGCCTCAACGCTCGCAGCCGATCGCGAATTATGTTGAACCACTTCATATTCGCTCCTTCAATAAAAAATCTTTTGTGCGCCTTATGTGCCTTTTTGTGGCCTACTTTCTCATGTGGCCTGGCGCACTTTAGCGATCGCGAGCACGAGCCGATCCCAGCTCGCCTCCTCCGTCTCGAGCTGCTTTCGACCGGTTCGCGTCAGTTTGTAAAATTTCGCTTCGCGTCCGGTGTCGTGTACGTCCCAACGCGCCGACACCCAGCCTTTTTGTTCGATGCGATACAGTGCGGGGTAGAGCGAGCCTTGCTCCACGTTGAGCATCTCGTCTGACAACTGGCGAATGCGTTGAATAACTCCATATCCATGCAACTCGCCGAGCGACAGTGCCCTCAGGATCAGCATGTCGAGTGTCCCCTGCAACAGATCCGCCTTGTTTTTGGCCACGTAAATCTCCTTTGAGCGGTCGATACCTAGAAATGGTAGGCATCATACGGACTGATACCTAGATTGTCAAAGCATGCCGCAAAAAGGCACAAAAGGAACCAAACCAGTAAAATAGGCGCCCGATGAATATTGATGCCTATCTAAAACGGATTAATTACAGTGGCTCGCTCGAACCGACTGCGGAGACGCTGCGCGCGCTTCAGGTAGCACATCTGAAGACAGTGCCGTTTGAGAATCTGAGTATTCATGCTAAAGAGCCGATCGTGCTTGAAGAGAATGCTTTGTTCGCGAAAATCGTTGAACGCAGGCGCGGCGGGTATTGTTATGAAGCGAACGGTCTGTTTGCGGCGTTGTTGCGCGCTTTGGGATTTGAAGTGGCAATGCTTGCGGCGGGAGTGGCTAAAAAAGAGGGAGGATTCGGGCCGCAGTTCGATCACATGACGTTAATCGTCACACTCGCTGAGCGTTGGTTATCGGACGTCGGTTTCGGCGACTCGTTCGTCGAGCCTCTGTTACTTGATTCACGCGAAGAGCAGTTGCAGGGAAGTCGCTCCTTTCGGATCGTCGACGACGGCGATCATTTGATCCTGATGCGACGCAACGAGGGCTCGGATTGGCAACCGCAGTATCGCTTCACGCTCCAACCCTACACCTTCGCAGACTACGAAGAGACATCGATGTGGCACCAGACATCCCCCGACTCACATTTCACCCAAAACCGCATCTGCTCTCTCGCCACGGACGACGGTCGCGTGACCGTCACGGGCATGCGTCTCATCACCACCTCCGGCCCCCAACAACTCCGCGAGGAACGAACCCTGACCGAGGAAGAATACAACCGCATCCTCCACGATCAGTTCGGCATCGTGATGAAGATTAAATAATTCAAAGATTAACCCGGCGGAGGCGGCGGACCATGATCTCTTTGACTCGTTCAGTCTATACCGTTTTGACTTTCGATTGACACGGATCTGTGAAGAGGTCACGCCAAACTCAGTCCCCGAGAAAATTCATCTATGCGAGGCACTTATGGCGACACCAGAACGACGTGCAGACGATTTGCAGAAACTTCGAGAGTTGGTCAAGGACATCGATTTTTGCATGTTGACGACGATGGATAAAACCGGAGACCTTCACAGCCGTCCGATGTCGTCCAACGGTGACATCGATCACAACGGCGACATCTGGTTTTTTACGAGTGCGGCCTCACACAAGGTGAGCGAGATCGAGAAGCTGCCGAAAGTTAACGTGAGTTTCGCAGATCCCGACAATCAACATTACATTTCGATCAGCGGGAACGCCGTGCTCGTTCGCGATCAAAATAAGATCGACGAGCTTTGGCGACCTGAGTTCAAAATGTGGTTTCCCGGAGGCAAAAACGATCCGGATATCGCACTGTTGCGTGTGAGTTTGGAAAAGGCTGAGTACTGGGACAGTCCTTCCAGTACCGTTGGCTTTATGTTGAATTTTGTTTCGTCGCTGGTTACCGGAAAAGAGGCAGATTACGGCGAAAACAAGAAGCTGGAGTTTTAGTGCGGCGGGTTCTGTTGTCGGCGGACGACGCTGGCCGCGACGGCGACTAGTTCGGCTAATTCTACGGGCTTAGGGACGTGCATGTCGTAGCCGGCGCGCAAGGCTTGTAGACGATCTTCGACGCGGGTGTAAGCAGTTAAGGCGACCGCTGGAATTTTTCCGCCCGCATCAGCCGGTAAGCCGCGGATCTGCCTGATTAAGTCGTAGCCGTCAATTCCAGGCATTCCGATGTCGCTGATCAACATATCCGGAATCTCAGCCACAATTGAATCCACCGCCTCCGCCGCCGAGGCGGCGAGTCGAACGTTCGCTCCGCAGTTCTCCAGACCTTGCTTCAGTAAGTCGCGTGTGTCAGGTTCGTCGTCGACGACCAAAATACGCAACCCGTCCAATCGCTCAGTGGCCTCATTCGCAGGCAACAGATCTCGCGCCGCCGGATGCACACGCGCGCCTGTTGCATCGACCTTATAAATCGGACTGATCGGCAGCCTCACAATAAAGGTCGAGCCTTTTCCTTCTCCGTCACTCGCCGCACTTACGTTTCCTCCGTGAAGCTCGACGAGATGGCGCACGATGGCCAACCCCAATCCCATACCGCCGTGTTGCCGGCTCGTTTTCTGATCGGCTTGTCTGAAACGATCGAAAACGTGCGGCAAGAAATCGGGTGAAATGCCCTGGCCAGTATCGCTGACGACGATCTCCAGATGTGAATTCACTCGTTCAGATCGGATCTGAACACGCCCACCACGTGGAGTGAACTTGATCGCATTTGAGAGTAGATTCCAGATCACCTGTTGCAGTCTGACGGGATCTCCCGGGATCGAAATGAGCCCGGTGTCCATCACCTTTTGCATGCGCACGCCCTTCGCTTCCGCTGCCGGACGCACGGCATCTACTGCCGCGTCGATGAATGTACTCGGATCCGATGGCCGCACGTCCATGCGCAACTTGCCGGTGACGATGCGCGACACGTCGAGCAGATCGTCGATCAGTTGCGCTTGTGCTCGCGCGTTGCGTTCGATCGTGTCGAGCGCTTTGGCTGCGTTCTCTTTAGAGAGTTGGCCCAGGCGCAACATTCGCGCCCATCCGAGAATGGCACTGAGCGGCGTGCGCAATTCGTGCGAGATAGTTGCGAGAAACTCTTCTTTAAGACGGCTCGACTCTTCCGCCTGACGATACGCCGCGTCGAGCTCTGTGTGTGCCTGTATTTGTTCTGTGATGTCGCGCGCGATTTTCGAAGCGCCAATAATGTCGCCTTTTGGACCTTTGATCGGTGAGACGGTCAGCGAAATGTGGATGCGTGTGCCGTCCTTGCGGACGCGTATGGTTTCGTAGTGCTCGATGCGCTCGCCGGCTCTGAGACGCGCGAGAATCGCGGGTTCTTCATCTTCCTGGCCTGGCGGAATCAGAATGGTGACTGGTTTGCCGATCACCTCGTCTGCCGTGTAGCCGAAGATCCGTTCCGCTCCCTTGTTCCAACTGGTAATGATGCCTTCCAGCGTCTTACTGATGATGGCATCGTCGGCGGATTCGATGAGGGCCGAGAGCCAATACGGGGCCAACTCCGGGCTCCGCAAGTTGGTGAATTGGTGTTTAGTTGAACTGCCAGCCGGCTGCTCACCGACAGGGCGCTTGCTGGACATAGTCGTGCGAAACTCTCGTACTTGTTTTCAGGAGAGTGATTAAAGGGGGTGCAGGGGTGAAAGGATTATAGCAGGAGGTTCCTTATCACGCACTCAGTTCACAAAAAGCGCACAAATTTTTTGTGCCTTTTTGTGGACCGTTAATGCCCCTGTGAGAGTTTGCCGATCAGAGTGAACAGCGGCAGGTACATCGCGATGACGATCGAGCCGATGGTAACGCCCAGGAATCCGATCAATATCGGTTCGATCAGCGTCAACAGATTCGCGATCGCCGCATCGACTTCAGATTCGTAGAAGTCGGCGATCTTGGAGAGCATGGCGTCCAGCGCACCAGTCTGCTCGCCGATTCCGATCATTTGCGCCACCATGTGTGGAAACACCTCGGTCGCTTTCAACGGATCGACGAAGCTTTCACCGCGCTCCACGCCCGCCCGCACTTTCGTAATGGCCTCCTCGATGATCACGTTGCCCGAAGTCTTTGCAGTGATGTCCAGCGACTGCAAGATCGGCACACCGGAAGAGAGCAGAGTCGAAAGCGTTCGCGAAAACCGTGCGACGGAAATCTTGCGGAAAATGTCTCCTATGATCGGGAGCTTGAGAAGTATGCGATCGATAGTCTTTCTTCCGGCCGGCGTCTTGTAATAAAACTTGATCGCCACACCCGAACCGATTACTGAAGCAAGTATCGCCAATCCTCCCCAGCCCGCGAGGAAATTGCTGAAGCCCACGACGATACGCGTCGGTAACGGCAACTGTTCGCCTGGTCCAAGAAGACCCAGGAAGATGTTTTGAAACTGCGGAATAACCACGACCATGATCACCGCGACCGCGACGACTGCCAGCACAATCACCGCCGCTGGATAAATCATGGCGGAGATGATGTCGCGTTTTAACTTCACGATCTTCTCGATGAACGTTGAGAGTCGCTGCAAAATCAGATCGAGAATACCGCCCGTCTCTCCGGCTTCAACCATGTTCGAGTAAAGCGTATCGAACGCACGCGTGTGCCGAGCCATCGCTGCCGCAAGCGTCGAGCCCTCTTCCACGTCCTGGCGCACCTGCAAGAGGATCTGCTGGAAGTACTTATTGTCCTGCTGCTGGGCCAATATTTCGAGACACTGAACAAGCGGTAAACCCGCATCGATCATCACCGAAAACTGGCGCGTAAAAACCGACAGTTCCTTTGCCTTGACCTTCTTGCGACTGCCGATTTTGGGGATACCGATCTCACGGCCTTTTTCTTTGACCGAGGTCAGCGTGACTTGTTCTTTCCGCAGAATCTGACGCAGAGCTTCGCGATTGTCGGCGACGCGTTCGCCAACGACGATCTCGTTCAGTTTGTTGCGGCCTTTAAAAACATACGTAGGCATAGCTGTAAGCTCCAGAGCTTATCGGTTTATCGTGGGCCTCGTACCGATCGGTCGGGCCTGAGCGTAAGGGCTCGCGTGCTGCTGCGGCTTTCCACCACCGCTACCGGGGTTCACACCGGAACCGCGATCGATCAGCTCGCGCAGCTCGTCTACGTTAGACGAACGTTGCAGGGCGGTTTCCAAACTAATCTGACGTTTGTGATAGAGAGTGGCCAGCGACTGATTGAACGTCTGCATCCCGTACTTGTCCTGGCCCGTCTGCATCATCGAGTAAATCTGGTGGACCTTGTCCTCACGGATCAGGTTTCGAATCGCGCCGTTGGGCACAAGGATCTCGAGCGCCATCGCGCGTCCGCTTCCTTCAGCTCGCGGCAGCAGTGCCTGACACATAATTCCTTCGAGCACGAGCGAGAGCTGCGCGCGAATCTGTGCCTGCTGATCGGATGGAAACACGTCGATGATGCGGTTGATGGTCGATGCTGCCGAGTTGGTGTGGAGCGTAGCGAGTGTCAGGTGCCCTGTTTCCGCAATGCGCAGCGCTGATTCAATCGTCTCGAGGTCGCGCATTTCGCCGACGAGCACCACGTCCGGGTCCTGGCGCAACGCGGTGCGCAGAGCCGCGGCAAAACCGTGCGTGTCAGCATTGACCTCGCGCTGGTTGATCAAACAGCCTTTGTGGTTGTGCAGAAACTCGATCGGATCTTCGATCGTCAGGATGTGTTCGTGGCGGTCGCGATTGATCTTATCGATCATGGCTGCGAGCGTCGTCGACTTTCCGGATCCGGTTGGTCCAGTGACGAGAATCAGGCCACGCGGCTTGTTGCAGAGTTCTTTGACGATCGCGGGCAGACCCAGGTCCTCGAATGCTTTGATCTCGTACGGAATCGCGCGAAACACAGCGCCTACTGCTCCACGCTGGTTGAACAGGTTGGCGCGAAAACGCGACAAGCCCTTCACACCGAACGAGAAGTCGAGTTCCAGGTTCTCCTCAAACCGGTGTTTCTGGGCGTCAGTCAAAACTGAATAGGCGAGTTGCTTGGTATCTGCTGAGGTGAGCACCCGATAACTCTCGAGCGGGCGCAGATGGCCGTCGACTCTAACCTGCGGCGGTGAGCCGGTAGTGATGTGAAGATCCGAGCCGCCGAGTTCAGAAAGCTTTCGCAGCAGTTCGGAGAGCGAGATCTGGGGAACAGTTTCGTTCAGTCGCATTTAGGTGACTCTCCTGAGTTTTTGTGTGCCTTCTTTGTGCCGTTTGCACAAAGAAGGCACAAAGAAGAATTAGCGGTTCTCTTCAGATCTGGCGCGCAGCGACTCGATAAAGCGCTCCGCCTCGTTCGTCATTCGATCCGCAAACTCAACTGGTGAATCGGTAGTGAGTCCATAAATGCGACCACCCGCTTCGGTAAAGTAGAACGTCCACGCTTTCTCCGGTGTCAACGAATCTTTCGGCGTTCGTGCCGTAACGACAAACACGCGCTGACCGTTGATCTCGCGCACGAAGTCGTTGACGACCCAACCACCGACAACCACCATCTTGTCGATCACCATTCTGCGTAGATCGGCAACAGCGACTCCTGCCAGCATTTTCTTCTGTTCACGCGAAGTCAGGAACGCTGGATTCGGACGGCTTAACGCAACTACCGACAGGTTCATTTGTCCCGGCAGTCTTGCAGACTCACGAGCAGCAGCAGGCGCAGGTGTCGCCGGTGCGGCCGTGAACGCCGGAGTCGCCGAATGAGCCGCGTTGACGACTCTTGGGCGTGTCTGGCCGTTCGAGGCGGCGTTCGAAGCGGGCGGAACACGCGCCGTCATGGCCGGCGGAGGTACTGTCGCGGTGAAAGTCGAAGTCGTGGGCAGCGATGGCAACGCTGGACCAGCGAGTCCCGACAGGTCACCAACAGCGACGTTCTGAGGTAGCGCCAGCAAAGTCTTGCGATGGGCCAACTCAGCGGCTAGTCTCTTCTGACGCAGGCGCGCTCGATAGCGTCTCCACCAGGCGCGAGAACGATAGTGATACGAATACCTCTTCGTCGCACCGAGTTGGACAGTCTGCCTGACGCCATGTGCTGAATTTGCAAAGGGCATCATCACGCCCACTGACAGCACCAGGATCAGCGATATTGCAATTGTTCTTAACATGTTCGGGTTTCTCCTCGATTAGGCGACCGTTTCACGAACAACTTCTTCCGGCGTGGTCACGCCTGCACGAATCTTGTACAGACCGGATTCGCGTAGTGTGATCATGCCGTCGTCAATCGCCTTCTTCCTCAATTCAAGTGCGGAGGCACCGATCAGGATCAACTCACGTATCTCGTCGGTGATTTCCATCACTTCGTAAAGTCCGATTCGGCCTTTGTAACCTGTGTTATTGCACGTCGAACATCCTTTGCCTTTGTAGGTCTTGATGGTTTTGGCTTCGTCTGCCGAGAAGCCAACTTCGATTAGTGCCTCGGAGGGCGTTTGATGTTCTTGTTTGCAATCCTTGCAGATGCGGCGAATCAGTCGTTGTGCCTGGATGAGGTTCACGCTGGTGGCGACCAGGAATGGTTCGATGCCCATGTTCATCAGGCGGGAAATGGTTGAAGGAGCATCGTTGGTGTGGAGGGTGGAAAGTACGAGGTGGCCGGTGAGCGCAGCTTTGATGGCGATCTCCGCGGTTTCGAAGTCGCGGATTTCGCCGACGAGAACGATGTTTGGATCCTGGCGCAGGAAAGCGCGCAGGGCCGCGGCGAAGTTCAGGCCGATCTGTTCCTTCATCTGCACCTGGTTGATGCCGACGAGATTGAACTCAACCGGATCTTCGGCCGTCATGATGTTGGTATCGACCGTGTTGAGCGACTGTAGCGCGGAGTAGAGCGTGTTGGTCTTACCGCTTCCGGTTGGACCAGTCACGAGAACCATCCCGTACGGCTTGAAAATGTTTCGCTTGAACTTAGTCAGTGACTCAGGTTCGAAACCGAGTTTGGTCATGTCGAGCATCAGGTTCTGTTTGTCCAACAGACGAAGCACGACCTTTTCACCGAAGAGAGTCGGCAAAGTAGAAACGCGAAAGTCGAGCTCACGCGAACGTGAGTCGACTTTCACTTTGATCTTGATGCGGCCGTCCTGTGGAAGACGTTTCTCGGAGATGTCGAGTTTCGACATGATCTTGATGCGTGAGATCAGCGCATCGCGAAGCTTCAGGGGCGGGTGCATCACGTCGTAGAGCACGCCGTCAATGCGGAACCTGATGCGTAACTCTTTTTCGTAAGGTTCGACGTGAATGTCGGAAGCGCCGCGTCGGAGCGAGTCAACCAA
>DATNCH010000183.1:0-19661 GCA_035571655.1 Pyrinomonadaceae bacterium | reverse complement strand
TTTGGGAAACACCGGCGGCCCGCACCGAGTTCATTCGACAGCTTGATAAGCACGGTTCTTTGGTCAACTATGAAACCAAGTTCCGGACGAAAGATGGATCGTTCAGAGTGCTCCTTTCCTCCGCGGAAAAATTAGATATCGGTCGCGAAGCGTGCTTGCTCGTAGCCTCGAGCGACGTTACGGAGCGAGTCGCCGCACGAACCGCTTTGCAGGAAAGTGAAGAGCGGTTTCGAAACGTGGCTGATACGGCGCCCGTCATCATTTGGATTGTCGACCGGGATAAGCAATGTACCTACGTCAATAAACGCGGCGTCGATTTTACCGGCCGAAGCATGGAACAACTGTTAGGCGATGGGTGGACCCAGGACATTCATCCAGAGGATTACGATGCTGTCCTCGAGACCTACACGAACACGCTGGAACACCGAGAACCTCTCGAGCTGGAATACCGGTTACGGCGAAGTGATGGAGAATATCGCTGGGTATATTCTTCAGGCGTACCACGGTTTTCACCTGACGGCACGTTTCTCGGCTACATCGGTTCTGCCATCGATATCACCGAGCGCAAAGAGTCGGAAGTCGCACTACAGACCGCACACGAAGAGCTCCACCAGTTAAAAAACCAGTTGGAGGCAGAAAATATTTACCTTCAACAAGAGCTGCAACTGGATGAAAAGTTTGGCGAGATCGTCGGCCAGAGCGATGCGATCAAATACGTGCTCTTCAAGATCAATCAGGTTGCACCCACAGATTCGACCGTGCTTATCACAGGTGAAACGGGAACAGGCAAGGAGCTCGCGGCGCGCGCGATTCACGGCGCGAGCACTCGGAAAGACCGCCCTTTGATAAAGGTCAACTGTGGCGCACTGTCTCCCACGCTCATCGAGAGTGAATTGTTTGGCCACGAAAAAGGTGCGTTTACCGGCGCCATTGGACGGAAGCAAGGCCGTTTCGAGGTGGCAAACGGCGGCACGATCTTTCTGGACGAGATCGGAGAGTTGCCGCCTGAATTGCAAGTTAAATTGTTGCGTGTAATCCAGGAGAACGAGTTCGAGCGGCTGGGCGGAAGTAAAACGATAAAAGTCGATGTACGCATCATCGCGGCCACGAACCGTAATCTGAAGCTCGAAGTGGAGCAGGGCACGTTCCGAGAGGATCTCTGGTATCGCTTGAATGTTTATCCGATAACGATGCCGCCGCTCAGACAGCGCAAAGACGACATTCCGCTACTGATCGAACACTTCGTCAGCACGTACGCAAAGAAGACCGACAAAATGATCTCGTCGGTTTCGCCACGAGTGATGCAGAGCTTGCAAGGCCATTCCTGGCCGGGGAACGTCAGAGAGTTGGCAAACGTGATCGAGCGAGCAGTCATACATACGCAGGGAAGTGTTCTCCAGGTTGTCGATCAATTTGACGAGGTTGCCGATCAGGGTCCCACACAAACTCTGGAAGAGGTCGAGCGCGAATACATCATTCGCACTCTCGAAAATACCGGTTGGCGAATCGAAGGTAAGTATGGAGCCGCGAGAATACTTGGCCTCAATCCGAGCACTCTTCGCACCAGGATGATAAAGCTCGGAATACAGCGGCGTACTGCTAGTTTGATAGCAAGCGACTCACATACATCCGCGCAATAACGTGATCCCAACGAAGTCTCTCCGACTGCCGTGCAGTATCACAGTTCCCGCGATATACAACGGCACATTTCTGAGGTGGGGAAGAATGTCTCGCTTCGGTTACATACGTAATTATTGAGTTCAAAGGCTTAACGTACTTCTCGTGTTCTGCATCCTTTGTGCACGCGTATTGCAACAGAAGAGCACAAAGGTTTACAAATCGCCCCTCTCTTTACCGAGAGAAAACCGAAGAAAGACTTACGAGGTTTGATAGGCGGAGTGTGCGGCCCGGTATCTAACGTGTGCGTTGAAGTGTGTTCAAGATGATTGTGAATACGACCAGGATCACTCTACAGCCGGGGAAGCGAACAGAGTTTCTCCAAACGGTCGACCGTCTACTCGCGCCATTGAAGAACGCTAAAGGTTGCCGCGCGCTCGATTGTTATCTCGATATGACTGACGAGGATTCGACGTTGCTCGTTAGTGAATGGGACACGGAAAGAGATCTCAAAAACTATCTCGGTTCAAATAACTTCGCTGTTCTGAGAGGGGCGATAGCCATATTGAGCATTCGCAGTATCGATTCGAAAGCAAACGTGACCTCGCACGAATCTAAACCGTGAAGCGTGAGCGATCGAAGCCTGACCTCGTGAAGTGGGATCAAACTCAGTTGAAATGGACTAGCACCATGATTTTGCGTTTTGGCAAGGGAACAGGCACTTCGATGATGCAGGACAACATATCGCCGGATAATTCGTTGCAGGCGATCGTGGATGCCTGCGTTTCGAATGTCGCAGTCCTCGATGAATCAGGGTCAATTATCTATGCGAGTACAGCCTGGGGCTTGCTCGAGCAGAGCGCTGAAGGCAAAAACACCACCGGACCTTCTTACTTTGAAAGCTGTAGAAGATTGACGCAGTCAGAAGCAGATGACGACGCAAACATCACTCTGGCTGACGATATTCAAAACATACTATTCGGGAACGAGAAGGAATTTCATCGCAAATATTACTACCCGTTGTTGAATGAGGCGCGGCCTTTCATCATGCACGCCGCACGCCTGAATCTGCCGGGATCAACTTTCAGAGTCTTGATAACTCATGAAGAACTGCCGTTTCTTCGCCAGGATTTTAGAGATAGCAAGGAGCGCTTAATTAAAGCTCTGGGGACAAAGATCCTGGCTTGGGAAGGCGAGGTCGAGGGGCAACGGTTCACGTACGTGAGTGAACACGCGGTACAGATGCTCGGCTATCCAGTGTCAGCGTGGTACGAATCGAATTTCCTCGCTTCACATGTCCATTCGGATGATCTGCAATCCGTGTTGGCAGCTTACGAGAATCACACCCAAATTACTGAGCACTTCGATCTCACTTTCCGCATGTGGGCGCGTGATGGACGGCTCGTTTGGATTCAGAACCTGATTAGTGTTGGTCAGGAGAGCGAAGAAGCCACGAAACTGCATGGCTTTATGATCGACATCTCTGAACGAAAGCGTGCTGAAGAGGCTTTGAAAGATTTGGGCGGGCGTTTGATTGCAGCGCAGGAGGATGAGCGCCGCAGAGTCGCTCGCGAATTGCACGACGACTTCAATCAGAGATTGGCGGTCCTGTCTATCGAGTTGGACCAGCTCGGACAAAAAATACAGAAACCGCTCGGTCTCCGCCAGGATGTGCAACGTCTACAGGCGCAGGCTCAGGAAATAGCGGCTGAGATTCACCGGCTGTCTTACAAGCTTCATCCCTCGAAATTGGACCACCTGGGATTGGCAGCCGCGATCAAGAGCCTCTGCGCCGATCTGACTGAGAGCGGAAAGCTCAAAGTGGAATTTCATCAGAACGGATTTCCGTCCATTCTCCCCAAGGACATTACGTTGTGTATTTTCCGAATCGCGCAGGAGGGTTTGCGCAACTGTGTGAAGCATAGTCGCGCAGAATCTGCTCGAGTAGTGTTGACCAGAACTCGAAATGTCGTTCGCCTCGCGGTCTCAGACAACGGCTGTGGGTTCAACCCAAAGACATCTTTGATGGAAAAAGGGTTGGGCTTCATCAGCATGAAAGAACGACTACACATTCTCGGCGGTCAGATAAATGTTTACTCGAAACATCTGCACGGCACTCGCATCGAGGTGTCTGTGCCGTTGAAGCTGGAAGCTGAGTCTCCGACGAAATCCCGATTTGCTTAGGAACGATTTCTTTAGATCGAAGGGAGAGATTTATGAAACGCCCCCGAGTCATACTAGCCGATGACCATACTCTGATTCTGGATGCTCTGAAGAATCTGCTGGAACCCGAATTCGACGTCGTCGGCATGTTTGCCGATGGCCGTTCGCTGATGGAGGGCGCCCCGGGCCTTCACCCCAACGTCATCGTGCTCGACATTGGCATGCCGGCGATGAACGGCTTGAATGCAGGACAACGACTCAAACAGGCAATGCCCCTGGTGAAGCTTGTTTATCTCACGATGAACCACGATCCGGACATGGCCGGCGAAGCGTTCCGTCTCGGTGCTTCAGCCTATCTGCTGAAGAATTCCGCGGCTACTGAATTGCAGAATGCAATCCGTGAAGTCGCGCGGGGTGGTTTTTACGTGACGCCGCTGATGACCAAGGGAATGGATGGTTCGTTCGTCCAGAACTTCAAACTAAGAAAGAGCACTAGTCCGCTAACGCTGCGGCAGAAGGAGGTTTTGCAATTACTGGCCGAAGGACGGTCAATGAAAGAGGTTGCATTTGTGCTCAACGTTTCTCCACGTACCGTTGCTTTCCACAAGTACACGATGATGGAACACCTCCACATCCGAAGCAACGCAGAATTAATTGAATATGCGATGCGAAGCTCGATAGTCGCTGCATAGGCGAATTGGTAGTGCGTTTTGGTAGTACCGTTTTGGTATTACGTTTTGGTAGTACGTCAGTTTGAAATTTGTACAAAACGCCGAAGGCGTTCGCTAATTCAAGCCCAGGGTTGGAGCGTAGCGACAACCCTGGGTCACAAAAGCAAAAAGAGAAAAACGCTGAAAGCGTTAGGCCTGTGCGACAGCAACCCTTTCAGGGTTGAATGCATGGTGGATGGACTATTCCCAGGGTTGTCGCTGCGCTCCAACCCTGGGCTTAAATTAGCGAACGCCTTCGGCGTTTTTTGTTCCAAATCTCAAACTGACGCATTACTGAAAATCGGTTGCTGACCTGTTAGTTTTGCCAGTTCTTTTCCAGCACGCGCCCCTTACGATAGTCACGCATTAGTCCCCAGCTATGCCGGGAGGTGGTAGAACACTTCCTGACAAAGGAGTTCGAGTTGGCGCGGGCCCGTATTCTAGTAGCGGATGATCACGAGGAAATACGCAACACGATTGTACGTTTGTTGAAGCGCCAGTTTGAAGTACTGGCAGCAGTCGGCGACGGCCCGGCGTTCCTCGAGGCAGTAGCTCGATTAAAACCGGATGTTTGCGTGCTTGATATCTCGATGCCCGACATGAGCGGGATAGAAGTCGCATACCGGATCAAGCAGAGTGATTCGCAGATCAGGATCGTTTTCCTGACCCTCCACGACGATTTCGATTTCAAGACGGCAGCGCTTGCGACGGGTGCGGAAGCATATGTGACGAAAGCACGAATGGGGGGCGATTTGTTGTTTGCAGTGCGAGAGGTTTTGGCTGGTCGCACGTTTTGTCATTTACCCTGAGGCGATTTTGTGGCTGGGGTGAGCCAGGCTACTTCAACAGGAGGGAGCAGCACTGGGCACTTACCTCGGGCGGATGGGCCGAGGCGCGAATAGAAGGGAAACTTCGGCCCATCCAAACTTCAGCTCAGTTTGAAAATTAACTCCGAAGGCGTTCGCTAATTTCGCTATTGTTTGAAACAACGCCGAAGCCGTTCGCTAATTTGGCTATTGTTTGAAACAACGCCGAAGGCGTTCGCTAATCTCGCTATTGTTTGAAACAACGCCGAAGGCGTTCGCTAATTTCGCTATTGTTTGAAACAACGCCGAAGGCGTTCGCTAATTTCGCTATTGTTTGAAACAACGCCGAAGGCGTTCGCTAATTTCAGCCCAGGGTTGGAGCGCAGCGCAGCGACAACCCTGGGATCAGAATATTAAATAGTCGTTGAAACCCTGTAAGGGTTCGCCAATCGCCTAATCCTTTTCAGGGTTTGATCGCAATTACATCTGGAACAGGATAAAGCAATGCACGAATTCTCACTTTCACAAAGACTGACCGCGGAATTTTTGGGGACACTATGGCTCGTCCTTGGTGGCTGTGGTAGCGCTGTGCTCGCTGCGGCCTTTCCTCAGGTCGGCATCGGATTGCTTGGAGTGTCGCTGGCTTTTGGTCTTTCAGTGTTGACGATGGCATACGCCGTGGGTCATGTTTCGGGAGGGCATTTCAATCCAGCGGTAACAGTTGGTCTTTGCACAGCCCGTCGCTTTCTCGCGAGGGATGTTATTCCTTACATCGTCGCACAACTTGCGGGAGCCACTATCGGTGCAGGCATCCTCTACCTCATCGCGAGTGGCAAAGCTGGATTCAATGCCGGCGCGGGTTTCGCGGCGAATGGCTACGGCAGCTATTCACCGGGTGGCTACTCCCTGACCTCCGCGCTGACGGCGGAAGTAGTCTTGTCCTTCTTTTTTCTGATCGTGATTCTTGGCGCCACTAATAAACATGCACCTCAGGCCCTGGCGGGCGTCGCGATCGGATTAGCTCTCACGTTGATTCACCTCGTGTCAATTCCCGTTACAAACACCTCGGTAAATCCTGCTCGCAGCACAGGTCCGGCTATCTTTGTTGGCGGTTGGGCGATCAAGCAGTTATGGCTCTTCTGGGTTGCGCCCATCATCGGCGCCGCGCTCGCTGGAGTCGCTTACCGTTTCCTGGCTGAAGAGCGGAAAGCGCCGGAAGCAGCTTTTGCGCAGACGGTGACTCCTTAGATTTTGTGATCCTTGTGTCCACCCTCTTGCTATAATCCCGCCACCACAGCAACGGAGGCACGACGATGTCCGAACTCGTCGTGAGTACAACACAAACAAGCCGTCAAGACGTTAGGAGCCGAGGTGAGCAATTGCTGCGCCCGGCTCTCGCCGCGTTGTTGGTTGGCAGTGGTTATTATGTAGGCGCGAAGCTCGGCTTCGCATTAACCTTTCAACCTCATCCAGTCTCTACTCTCTGGCCGCCAAACTCGATCCTGCTGGCGGCGTTGTTGTTGTCTCGACCACGCCAGTGGTGGTTTCTTTTGCTTGCCGCATTCCCCGCGCACCTCCTCGTCCAGGTAAACGCCGACATCCCGATGACGATGATCCTCTGTTGGTTTGTAAGCAACTGCGCTGAAGCTCTCATCGGCGCGTCGATCATGCGATATCTGACACAGAGGGCAGTGCGCTTTGATAATACGCGTCACGTATCGATGTTTCTTGTTGTCGCGGCGGTCGGTCCCTTTCTGTCTTCATTCCTCGATTCAGCTTTTGTGGTGCTCAACGGCTTTGGCCATAGTACTTACTGGTCAGTTTTTCGCATGCGCGTTTTCTCGAACGTGCTTGCGTCGTTGACTTTGGTACCGCTGATTGTCACGTGGAGTCGATTTGAACTCTCGTCATTACACACCTGGTCGTGGAAACATTATCTCGAAGGTGTTTTGCTCGCGCTTGGCTTGTTGGTTGTGGGCCTGGTGAGTCTTCGTTCCGGAACCGCAGAGCCTGACACACGGCACGCGCTCCTCTACCTGCCATTGCCACTCCTGCTCTGGGCCGCGATAAGGTTTGGTCCAAGAGGATCGAGTGCGGCGCTGGTCATTGTCAGCATCTTGCAGATTTGGGGAGCCATAAACGGCGTCGGTCCATTCGTGGCTCAATCACCTGAAATGAGCGCTGTTTCAGTACAGCTATTCCTGATCCTCGCATCGATGCCGCTGATGTTTCTCGCCGCACTTATTAAAGAGCGCGAGCGCGCGCAGAACGCTGCGTCGCAGAAAGAGGTTCGACTCGTGCTCGCTCTCGACGTGGCTCAGCAGGCTTCACAAGCACTGAGCGACAGTCAGGAAAGACTGCACCAGAGCCACAACCACATCAGGAAGTTACTCGGAAGACTGATCGACGTCCAGGAAGCGGAGCGGCGCCGCATTTCACGCGAGCTTCACGATGATTTGAATCAAAAGATCGCGATGCTCTCGGTAAGTATCAGCCGGCTCAAGCGAAAGCTTCCGATGCAGGAAGGAGAATTGGTCGAAGAGTTGGATCGACTGCGGGAAACCGCAAACGGACTCACAAACGAGGTGCGCAGACTGTCGCACCAACTACATCCCGCTGTTTTAGAGCATCTGGGATTAGTGACTGCTCTCGAGTCGTATATAGCCAGTTTCAACGATAAGGAACAGATCAACGTGCAGCTCACGGCGGAGATCGGCGATGAACGTATTCCTTTTCAGACGTCCATTTGTCTTTACCGGGTGGCGGTCGAGGCGCTGCGAAATGTTGCTCGACATTCAGGTGCGGAATCGGCTGCTGTATCGCTGAAGAGAGTTTCCGACGGTCTGGAACTGCGAGTGTCTGATTCGGGACAGGGATTTGACGTGGACGTATTCAGGATGAGTGGTGGGTTAGGCTTGATAAGTATTGAAGAGCGTTTGCGCTTGTTACAGGGAGTGTGCGAGATTCGGTCCGGGCCGCAGCGCGGCACAACGGTCATCGCTCGGGTTCCGTTCACGGTGTAGAGATGAAACGCATACGACTGCTAATTGCCGACGATCACGTCATGTTTGCTCAAGGGCTGGAGAGTCTGTTGCGGGACGAGTTTCAGCTGCTTGGCACGGCGGGAAACGGTGAAGAGCTGGTGGAAGCGACAAAGCGTTTGCAGCCGGATGTGATTCTTGTAGACATCTCGATGCCTGTTCTCAACGGCTTCGATGCTGTACGACAGATCACGGAGAGCGGAACCAACGCTAAGATCATTTTCTTGACGATGCACGACGATGCCACGCTTGTGTCTGAGGCGTTCCGATGCGGCGCGTCGGGTTATATCCTGAAACACGCTGCCGGTGAGGAACTGGTGAACGCTATCAGGGAAGTCGCTCAGGGCAACAATTATGTCTCGCCTCTGGTAACTAACCTGCCGGCGGAATCGTCGATGGTCCACACACAGAAGACGACTATTACTCCGAGGCAACGCGAAGTGCTCAAGTTGATCAGTCGCGGTTTGACGATGAAGGAGATCGCCTCCGAACTCAACATTTCTACCAGAACGGCCGAGACGCATAAGTACGAAATGATGCAGACTCTTGGCGTCGAGACCACCGCCGACCTCATCCGATACTCGCTCCGCCTCGGGCTAATTTCTTAGCCGCAGATTTACGCAAATGAACGCAGATCAGATCCGCGTTCATCCGCGTAAATCTGCGGCTAAACTTACACTCCGAATTGCTTTAGATGGTGATCGG
This sequence comes from Pyrinomonadaceae bacterium, assembly GCA_035571655.1. GTDB lineage: Bacteria > Acidobacteriota > Blastocatellia > Pyrinomonadales > Pyrinomonadaceae > PSRF01. Next base: position 10,619 of record DATNCH010000183.1, on the reverse strand, counting down.
CGTGCTTGTACATGACCGCGCCCCATTCGCGCCGGGTTAGCGTTCCAAACAGAGGATGATCTGGTCCAACACCGTCGCGAACTCCTGTTCCGATTCGTTCCAGCAACTCCAGCAACGCTGTGCGCTCCTCATCAAACGATGCCGCATCCGCCGGCTTCAGCTCGGGAGCTGTTGGCGCTCCCTTGGGGAATGGAACCACGTACAGGAGGAGGTGCTTGAGAGGAAACCTATGGAACGCGCGCTTGTTCACCGAAGGCACCGACAACTCTCCAACCGTCATGAGTGCAGACAAGCGAAGATGCTCGAGCATGCTCACTACGTCCATGGTTCCCCACCGTCTGGTGGATGATGCAGACAGCGATCGCAGCCTGCTACTGATTGCACCCCGGTCACCCTCGTCGAGAATGTTGCCCATCGTCAGCCTCCTTTATCCGCGGTGAAAGTCTGTCAGTTCTTCGAGCTCGGGATCGTGTTGAACTTCAAAGGCGGCAGCGCGATCTTTGTCTTGCTTACATCACCGCCACGCAAATAGTCGACGATCGAAGAGAAACACTGTAAGAAACAGACTCAGGGTTTTCATGTTCTTGACGTACTCCGGTGCAGCTTTGTTCGAACCGCTATCGCCGCCACCACCACACCAACTGCCTCAGTTATTAATAACAGCAACGCAGTAACACGGAACAATCCGCGTGCGTCGCCCGGAGGCAGATGGGCCACGTGATCTTCAGAGATGATGACGTAGTGATAGATTGCTCCAAAGATGAACGAGCCGAGCATCGAGGCGAGTAAGAGCCAAACACCGATGCGGGCATATCGTGTCCACGACAACGCAAGTGCGACCAGCGGCGCCAGCAGAATAACTACCATGACATACACTTGTTGCCAGCTCGCCAGCGCAATCGCAAGTCTCGTGTGCGCCTGGCCGTGAAACACAACAACAACGAGGTGGGCCAGTACGGCGAGCGTCACCACCCATGCGATCCGTCTGTCTGCAGGAGAATGCATTTTAACTTGTCGGCTTTCTGGTATGTTGAAATTTTCTTACATTGGTTGTCGAGCGATTTCATCCACCACCTCGACTAACACTCTGCTGAGCGGTTTGCCGAGACTGCGCCCCACACTCGTGTTCACTTGCACGGCGACCGCGATTTTCTGCTCCGGGAAGTACATCATGTCCGTCATGTATCCAGGAAAGAACCCGCTGTGCCCGTACGATGTTCCGATGGACGTCTTGCGGATGATTGCTCCGAGGCCATATTTACTTTCGCGGCCGAGCATTGGCGCCGTTACGCCGTCGACGACTTGCGGCAGCAGGTCCGGCGAGAATGCTTTGCCCTCGTAAAACATCTTCGCCCAACGCGCGAGATCGTGTGCAGTCGAAACATACCCACCGCCGGTCCACTCAAACTGCGGATTGACCGTAAACTTCCCATTCACGAGCATTGCGTCCGTTCCGCCGAATGGATTATTCGGACCTGCATAACCCTGGACCACACCTTTCAATCTTGGTCCATCCTGCGGAATCGTGTCAGTTAGCTTCAGCGGTTTGAGCAGCCGTCTGTTTGCTTCGTCGTAGAACTTTCTGCCCGTTACCTTTTCGATGATCATCCCCAACACGATGTAATTCGTATCCGAATAGTCCCAGCCTTTGCCGGCCTCGAACGGCGCTTTTTCATCGAGTAGATAACTCACGAGCTCTGCGGGTTTCCAGACCTTTTCCGGATTCGTCGTCAGATCTTTCGTGAACTGCTCTTTGAACTCATAACGCACAAGCCCACTCGTGTGGTTCATCAACTGCCGTACGGTGATGTCTTTCGCGTTCGGCAGACGCGGAAACCATTGTTCACCACCGAGGTATTTCTCAACCTTGTCGTCGAGGTTGATCTTGCCTTCTTTGATCAACTGCAAAGCGGTTGCGGCAGCGAATGTTTTACCGACGCTGCCTGCCGGCATCCGATCCGTGGCTTTCATCGGCGTTTTGTTCTCGCGATCTGAAAACCCAACTGCGAGGCCGAACGATTCGCCATTAGGAAGCACGACGCCGAGTGTCGCTCCGGGAAAGCTTCCCGCCTTGTGCCACTGATCGAGTTTGAGTTGAAGCGCGGTTTTTAGTGCGGTCGTATTCGTACTCTGCCCGCAAACCACAGTCGCGGCAAGCAAGCAGACAACGATGAAGTGAATTAACTTTCGCATGTTTGATTTCTCAATCTTGTCTTGAACGCGATGGCTATGCTAAGGTCTCGTCGCCTTACGAATCAATTCCCAGATCTCTGATCGAAGTAGTCAATAGTTCAGTCGTCTTCATGCACGTCACTGGTTAACCCTTAATCAAACGACGTACATAGCATCGGCAATCCCACAAATCAATCTCAAACAACAGGAGAAAAATCATGTCCGACACACCCGTTCAAAATGCGTTGACCGCGCTGCTTCCCATAAAAAAAGAGTACGTCGATCTCCTACGAGGAAAGTTCAAAACCACTCCCATCAATCGCGACGGGCTCGACGCTGTTGGCACAGTCCATTTCGCGCGCATTTTCATTTTTGAGCCAGGCAATCCCTCTGGTGTTCCGTCAAACCTTGCGGCAGTAATTACAACGTACGACGGAGATTTCAGGGACTACATCCAGGATTTCGTGAACCAACCCGGCGTGGCTGCCTTCTTTAACGATTTCCTCAAGGCGGTTGACGATAAAGCTGCCGAGGGCTTGGATCCCGTTACTAAGCATGCAACAGCCTTTGCCGATTTAATTATGAAGTACGATGCAACCAATCCGGCCAACACGTGGGGCCAGTGGTACAGCGCGTATCCCGAGCTGACGGTGCAGAACATCCTACACCCGTAAAGGAGCGTCATGCCCGAGTCTACCCCGGATCCAAATCTGAAATTCGCTGATCCTCTCAAAGTTCACCCTGAGGATCTTCCTGACATCCAGGGAAACATCCTGCATGGGTATAACATGCCGAAGGTTCGCCACTTCGTTATCACCATCGGTCAGGTCAGCGCGGCGTTGTCGTTTCTGGATGCATTAACCTCGGGCTCCGGCCTCATGTCCGTGACCAGCGCTGCGCGCTGGCCACCCGGCATGAAGCCGGAGTACGCGCTCCACGTTGGACTGACGGCGAAGGGTCTCGAAGCTCTCAAGCTCCCGGCAACTGTCAATTTCGATCCGGGCAACTTCGGCTCATTTCTTCGCGGCGCTGCCTCCGCCACCGTTGCTCAAAAAGTTTTGGACATCGGACCCAACGACCCGTCGAATTGGTTGACCAAGCTGAACAGAGATAACGCCGACCTGGCCCACGTCTTGCTCTCGCTGTATACGTTCACACCTGAAGCTCGCAGGGAGTTCTCTGTAAAACTGCGAGCAATGTTTGATCCAGTCATACCTCCGTCAGGCGCACCTGGTCACGAGGTGCTGGAGTGGGATGTTGATCCGATCATTCAATTCGATCCGGTCACCATGCAGAAGTATCGCCTAATCCATTTCGGCTACACCGATGGCATCTCGGAGCCTATCGTCGCTGAGGTCGGTTTACCTTGCCCCCGTCCTCAAGAGCTTCCTTATGTCCCTGCCTGGCAATTTGTTCTCCGTCAGGGAGAGATGACGTCCTACAATTTGCCTAACCCGCCAGAGTTGGGACAGAACGGCACCTTCAGCGCCTTCCGTATTCTCGAACAAAATGTTAAGGCGTTTGAGACTTTCCTCAAGGCTGACGGCAGGGACGAAGCCGCGCAGGAAATACTCGCGAGCAAGTTGTGCGGAAGGTGGCGCAACGGGAATCCAGTGGTTCTTCGTCCGGATACTCCCGGCCAACGGCTCTCTGATAATGAAATGAGGGACTTCGATTATGGCAACGACACTGTCGGACAGCCATGTCCTTTTTCTGCGCACACAAGGAGATCGTATCCGCGCGGAGGTCCGCTGGTGGTGGTGGTTGGCGACAAAATAAACCATCGCATCATGCGTAGGGCCGATGCATATGGTCCAGTCTACACGGGTGTCGATGACGGAAAGGAACGCGGGCTCGCCGGGCACTTCATGTGCGCAAACCTAACCGATCAGTTCGAGTTCCTTATGAAGCAGTGGGTCAACGGCGCAACGTTTGCGGGCGGGAAAGCTCTTTCAGGTATTGATCCGCTGCTCGGAAACGTGGGCGACGTTCCCAAGGTTCCGAATCAGGATAAGTTCACATACTGGGAAAACGGCAAGGCCGTCACGGTGAACGGCCTCTCAAACTTTGTAACCACGAGAGGCGGTTTGTATCTCTTCCTTCCGAGCATCACCGCGATCAAATGGATGGCGGCGAACGGTGGCGCGGCGAATGCCTGGAAGATCCCAGTCTGATACTGTAGGGCTCCGTGGCCGCCGGCTTTTCTCATTCGCCCCAAGCTTTAGCTTGGGGACCACCGCTCCAGAATGACTGGAAAACCATTTAAATGGTTTTTCCAGAACTTAACGCAGCCAGAAGCCCAAGCTAAAGCTTGGGGAGAATGAGAAAAGCCACTCTGATGCTGATCCTGTAAAGGATGTCATGAAGCTTTTGCCTCAAGAGTCGAGAGTCATTGTTGGATGAGGTCGGTACCGTAACGCGGTAGCGTCGGGTCGACGTAGAGCCTCTCAAATTTGCTAAGAATTTCGTATGTTCGAGACTGACCCGACGCTACCGCGTTACGGTACTGACCTCATCCAAGTCTGAATCCTGACTTTGAGGCAAAGCCATGTCATGATAATGAACACACAGAGACAGACCGCTTTAAAGGAGTACGAATGGAACGTAAAGTAGCAAGCGATTACCCGCAGGAGTTGTTGGACCTCTTTCACGAATACCAGCACGGCGACATCAACCGGCGCACTTTCCTCGACCGCGCGGCAAAATTCGCGGTCGGCGGTCTGACTGTAACGGCGATCTTTGAGAGCCTCAAACCCAACTACGCATGGGCGCAACAGGTCGCGCCCGACGACAAACACATGAAGGCCGGTTACGAAACCGTGCAGTCTCCGGAAGGGAACGGCTCGATCAAAGGCTATCTCGCGCGCCCGTCAAAAAGCGGGAAGCTGCCGGCTGTGCTCGTCATTCATGAGAACCGCGGGCTCAACCCCTACGTCGAGGACGTCGCGCGACGTCTCGCGCTTGCCAACTTCATCGCTTTCGCACCGGATGGTCTGACGTCTGTCGGCGGTTACCCGGGCAGCGACGAAAAAGGCGCCGAAGCTTTCCGCAAGGTCGACGGAAAGAAGATGACGGAAGATTTCGTCGCGGCCGCCAAGTGGCTCAAAGCACGCTCCGATTCAACACACAAACTCGGCGCGGTGGGTTTTTGTTTCGGCGGCGGCATGGTGAATCAACTTGCCGTGCGGCTCGGTCCTGATCTCAATGCCGGCGTCGCGTTCTATGGCAGACAGGCGAGCGTGGACGATGTCCCGAAGATTGCCGCGCCGCTGTTGTTGCAATACGCGGGCAACGATCAACGAATCAACGAAGGCATTCCAGCTTACGAGGCAGCGCTCAAGGCCAACAACAAGGTCTACCAGGTTTACATGTACGACGGTAAACAACACGGCTTCCACAACGACACTACGCCGCGCTACGACGAAGAGGCCGCGAAACTGGCCTGGGCGCGCACGCTCGAGTTCTTCAACAAACACCTGCGATGACTGAAAGGCGCAATGGCGCGCGGCTTAAGCTTGCTTGAGTCGTGCGTATTCTTCTCTCGCGCTGTCGTATAGAGCCTTCGTGTTTTTCACCCAATCGAGTCGTGATTTCTTCCAGGTTTCCCAACCTGCGGGAAGGCGCTTGTCGACAAACATGAGCTTCAGATCCTCGACCGCCAACGCCGGCTCACCATCAACTTCTTCAGCACCCGGTTTGTTTGCGAAGAAAGCGAACAACAGCCCGAACTCGCCGGCTGAACCGACAAGGTTGTCCTCGCCGGTGAGTTTAGTGAACTTCTGCTGGACGTCTCGATGATGTGCTTCGTCGTCGAAGATACCGACTGCGGCCAAAGCGATCGATTTCAGGAGTTGGAAAAAGTCGTGAGCGAACTCCTTCGCCGTTTCTCCTTCGAGCACTTTGGAGTTTGGATCCCTGAACACATTTTCCGCGATAAAGCGGCCAACGTCTGAGCGTTTAATTAAACCGTCTTTCGCCCGACTTGTGAGCCTTGCGAAATTCTCCTCACTAAGCCGCCCTGAATCGAGCGTGCGTGGGTCGTCCTGAAGAATACCGCTGTGGCCCGCGTGGGAACCCTGCGAGCCGGGAAGCTCCAATGAGAACAGGCCTTCGGATACCGGGTGGTCCAACTTTCCCGAATCGCCGCGCATCAGCCCGTGATTGCCATTGGCAAACAGCACGAGCACTTCTCCCAGGTGTCCGCCGCCGGTATTGCCCAGCCGACGGACGTCTTCGATTGCGGCGAGCGGGTTCTTCGCGTCGTTTCGTACCGTGAGGTCGCCCTGATTTACGGCAGCACCGATAAAAGGGCAAGTAGCCTTTTTGTGCACGACGAAAGCTCTTTCGTCGTCATTAAGCTCAATTACTCTGTTCTCGTTGCTCATGCGAAACCTCCATTCGTTGAAAAGATCAAAGATCGCTTTTCTCTGACTCGATGTAGAAGTTCCGATTGACCTCGAACGTTTTGATCTCTTCAGGAAAATCGAGAGTCTGTTTGGTTTCGCTCGGCGTGATCTGCGTCTCCTTACCGTTAATCATCACGCGAATCGGCATGGCGAAGCCTTTTACGACCCTGTCATATTTAAATGACAGAGTCTTGCCATTCATTTCATATCGTAACAACGGAATCTGCGTCGTCCGCAGGTACTGGTCAAATACTTTGCTGAGATCGATACCGGCTTTCCTCGTGATGTACGATTCAATTTGTTCGGTTGTAACCGTCTGATGCCAGAAATCAGCTTGGAGTCCCTGCAGGATCGAGCGCCATTTCGCGTCGTCGTTGATGATGTGACGGATCGTGTGGAGCATGTTTCCGCCTTTCGGATACATGTCTCCTGAACCCTGCCGGTTCGTCCCGTACGTACCGATGATTGGCGCATCGTTTCTGATCCCGCGACGGGTCCCGACAACGTAATCTTCCGCGTCTTTCTTCCCGAAGTGGTATTCGACGAAAAGATTTTCAGCGTAATTCGCGAAGCCTTCATGAATCCACATGTCGGCAGCGTCTTTCATCGAGATGTTATTGCCCCACCACTCGTGCGCCGATTCATGAACGATGATGAAGTCGAACTTAAACCCTACGCCGCAGCGACACGGGTCGCGTTGCAAGTAGCCGTTGCGAAACCAGTTGCCATACGTGACTGAGCTTTGGTGCTCCATGCCCGGATACGAAACCGCAACCAGTTTGTAGCTGTCTTCATAAAAAGGATACTTGCCAAACCAGTATTCAAACGCCTCAAACATGCGCGGTACTTCCTTGAACCATTTGACCGCCGCATCTTTCTGGTGGGCCAATACCCAATAGTCGATGTCCAACACACCGCCTTTGCCCTGGTACCTTTCAGAAAAGTGTACGTAGTTTCCGATATTGACGTTGACGCCATAGTTGTTGATTGGATTCTGGACTTCCCAATGGAAAGTTTTCTTCTTCTCGGCAACGTTATGGTCTGTGTTTTTCAAACGACCGTTAGCAACGGCGGTTAGGTTCTCGGGAACCGTCACACTGATCTGCATGCCGCGATCGGGTTCGTCGGCGCCGTGATCTTTGTTGGGCCACCAGATACTCGCGCCGATTCCCTGGCAGGTGGTGACGATGAAATGCTCTCCGAGATCGTCGCGGCCCCAGGTTATGCCGCCGACCCACGGCGGGTTCTTACTTACGACCGGCACGCCTTCGTAGAATACTTCGATCTTGTCTTCGATTCCTTTTGGCAGCTCGTTGTCAAACATCACCCAATAGACGTTTCCTTCACGTTCGAACTTCAGTTGCGAGTCGCCGTGAGTAATTTTTGTGATTGCCAGCGGCGGCTGCAGATCGATTTGCATCTTGTTGCCGGGTTTCAGGGTTTTGAACGTGATGATGTTTGAGCCTTTCAAGCGTTTGGTTTCGGGTAGGAATTCGACGTTCAGGTGGTAGTGAAGGAGGTCCCACCATTCGCGTTCGGGGGTGACTGAGCCGCGCAACGTCTCCTGCCGCGTGGCATCCTGGGCGAAGAGGTTCGTGGCGCCGATGTGCATCAGTAAGAAGATTGCGAGTGCGAGTATGTTTAATTTACGCATATTTCAAACTCCACTGGAGTAAGAGGTCATACGAGGGGCTTTTTCTCTCCCCAATCTTTTCTCATTCTCCCCAAGCTTTAGCTTGGGGTTTCTGGTTGCGTTAAGTTCCGGAAAACCATTTAAATGGTTTTCCAGTCATTCTGGAGCTGTGGTCCCCAAGCTAAAGCTTGGGGAGAATGAGAAAAGGCCGCTCACAAGAAAACTGTATTGGATGAGGTCAGTACCGTAACGCGGTAGCGTCGGGTCAACGTTAGTTGCACGAGCGTAGATGCCGAGCTGACCCGACGCTACCGCGTTACGGTACTGACCTCATCCAACCACGAGCCTGAGCGAAGTGCGGCTCTTTCACGGCGCTGGCACCGAATACTTGATCACGTGGTCGCGGGCGATCACGAAGAGTTCATTCTTGTCATTGAAGACCATGCCGAATGCGACGCCCTTCAACTCGAGAATCGTCAGGTATCGCCCGTTCGTATCAAACACCTGAATCCCCTTCGAATCACCAACGTAAACGCGCCCATATCCATCGACGGCAATCGAATAAGCAGCCCGCAATTGCCCCGGTTTATCACCTCCGCTGCCAAACCGATTTATGAACTTCCCGTCGCGGCCGAACTTGAAAACACCATTATTGAACCTGCCGAGCGCGTAGATATTTCCCGAGCCGTCGACCGCGACTCGCATATCCAACTCAGAGTCACCACTAGCACTGCTGATCGCGGCGGGAATGGTACGCACCACCTTGCCGTTCGGATCAAACATCACGATGTCGTCTCGATTGCTTTGCCACGAAGCTACTAATCCGCCATCCGCTCCTATCGACACGTCATCAAAACCCGATCGTTCGTACTGCAATTGCCCAAGCTTCTCTCCAGTTTCTCCCTGGTAACGATCGATGCCTCCACCGTGTACGACATAGAGGGTGCCTTTGCGATCGGCGGCAAGCCCGCGAAGGATCGTCTTTCGATCGCCGATGGACCACTGATTCAGGAATTTGCCCGCAGGATCGAATACTTGAATCCGCCCGCCATTGTATTCACCGACGTAAATCCGTCCCGCACCGTCAATCGCAATGCTGCGTGCGTCAGTAAACATTCCGGGACCGATTCCTTCGCTTCCGAATGTGAGAAGGACAGTCGCGAAGCTGTTCGCTTTTTCTTTAGGCTTAGGAGGGACATCGGCGCGTATGGGATTAACGGTGCGAGTTGCCGACGAGAATACCGGCACGAGCACGCCGGCCGCCGCGAGCGCAATAACAACTACAACGAAGGCCGGAATCGCCAGCAGCAACCAGATCCATTTCGGAAATTTCGCACCTTGAGCAAGCCCGAGTTGAATGCGCACGACTCGCGCAGGTTGTCCTGCGAGTTCATCAGGCGCGAGCAATTGGCTGTGGCAATAGTCGCAACGTATTTGGTGGTTGGTGGCTAAAGGATCTGTGGAGCGCTCGTATGATACGGGCGCTCCACACTTGGGACAGTCAAAGGTTTGCAGCATATAGTAGCGGTGCTGATTGGATAACGCCGAAGGCGTTCGCTGATTGGATAACGTCGAAGACGTTCGCTAATTGGATAACGCCGAAGACGTTCGTTATTGGATAACGCCGAGACGTTCGTTATTGGATAACGCCGAAGACGTTCGTTATTGGATAACGCCGAAGGCGTTCGTTATTGGATAACGCCGAAGGCGTTCGCTAATGGTTAACGCCGAAGGCGTTCGCTAATGGTTAACGCCGAAGGCGTTCGCTAATGGATAACGTCGAAGACGTTCGCTAATTGGATAACGCCGAAGACGTTCGTTATTGGATAACGCCGAAGACGTTCGTTATTGGATAACGCCGAAGACGTTCGCTAATTCCATAACGCCGAGGCGGTCGCTAATTCCATAACGCCGAAGGCGTTCGCTAATTGCAGCCCAGGGTTGGAGCGCAAGCGACAACCCTGGGTCTCGAGGACGTGAAAGATCAACGCTGAAAGCGTTAGGCCTGTGCGGGAATAACCCTTTCAGGGTTAGACGCATGGTGATTATGTTTACCCAGGGTTGTCGCTTGCGCTCCAACCCTGGGCTGGAATTAGCGAACGCCTTCGGCGTTTATCGCGCCGGTCCCGCAGGATCTTAGCGAACGCCTGCGGCGTTTATCGCGCCGGTTCCGCAGGATCTTAGCGAACGCCTTCGGCGTTTATCGCGCAGGGTTCCGCAGGATATCGGCCAGCGCGTGCATTCGGGTTGCGTCAGCACTCTGGGTTGTGCCGGCGCTCTCGTCTAACGATGGCGCCAGCTCTTTGAGTTTCGCCAGCGCTGCTCCATCGTTTGAATGCTCAGCGCTTTGAATCGCCTGGCGCAGCGACGCGATGCGATCCGCCGGCAGTGCTTTCGAGCGCTCCAAC
>DATNCH010000182.1:0-12139 GCA_035571655.1 Pyrinomonadaceae bacterium | reverse complement strand
GCACCGCGCAGAACGAAGTTTGTTCCCGTCATTGTAACGGCGGCGTAAAAGTTACCGAAATTCGTCTCGCAACGCGACTCACGCGGCGTCGTCTCAAGTCCAAGCATGCCGATGCTTTTCGCAAATGCGGTCAGTGGCGCGCCCGACGCAGCAATGAGCACATTTTGATCTCGCAATAACGATTCGACCGTTGCCGGATTGATCCGGCCCGTGCCGTCGGCCGCATCGACCGCCGCTTTGATGTAACCCAGGTTGCCGATGGCGAAAGAGTTTGCGCTCAACGCCACGGCTGCGATCTCAACATACGGCTTGAATATCGGATTCTTCGCCGCCTCCGCGGCGATTGGATCGACCTTCCCGATCGAAATCGATTTCGACCCATACTTCTCGACACGCACTTTGTCCTGAAAATAAAGCTGCCCGAGCGTCATGAGCGACTCGGAACTAAAGTCGCCGCCTATTACAGCCATCACGTCCGGCACAACGAAACTCAAATCGTTTGCGGGCTTGTGAAAGCGAACCGCGATAACGAGATACTCAATCGAAGCCGGATCGAAACCGGCGCCTTTCTTCAGTTCGGCAAACGTCTCGCGCATTTTCGTAACGTCAGCCGGCGTCATTACGCGCGGCGCGGCTTCGTTGAGAATCCGTTGTGGGCTGACGTAGATCAGCACGTCTGCTTCAGGGAGTCCGGAAAGAGCTGCGGCTCCGGATTGTGCGAACACACTCGGTGCAAATATGAGAACAGCGATAGCAGCTAACAACAGTAATTTCGAAGACGACAAGTGGAGACCTCCGTTCAAAAAGTTGGACAATACTATCAGACTTCGCGATAACGAAAGCACGTCGTGTCGTGATCGTTGACCATGCCGACGGCCTGCATGAATGAATAGCAGATAGTGGAGCCGACAAACCTGAATCCGCGTTTGACCAGGTCTTTGCTCAGCGCATCAGAGATTTCCGTTCGCGCAACTATCGGCTGCCCGCGCTTTCGGCGCAACGGCTTTCCATCTACAAAGCGCCAGACGTAGTTGTCGAAACTTCCGAATTCGCGTTTCACTTCGAGGAAAGCAATCGCATTGCTGACGGCGGAATTGATCTTGAGACGGTTGCGGATGATCCCTTCGTCGTTCAGCAACGCGGCGATCTTTCGCTGATCGTATTTCGCGACTTTTGCGGGATTGAAGCCATCGAAAGCCGTGCGATAGTTGTCGCGCTTTCTGAGAATCGTTTCCCAGCTCAAACCCGCTTGCGCGCCTTCAAGAATGAGAAACTCAAAGAAGCGCGTGTCGTCATGAACGGGCACGCCCCACTCTTTGTCGTGGTACGCGATGGAGAGAGGTGTAGTGGCCCAGGAGCAACGGATCAATGGTTTTTGCATTTTAGCTCGACAAAACAGACTTCACTTCAACCGGACCGCCGGTCTTCACCGATTCGTAAACCGCGTTGACGATCTCGACGGACATTAACCCGTCGTGAGCGGTGACCAGCGGCGGTGAGCCATTAACGATCGAGTCGATGAACGCACGATCCTCCTGCACGTAGCCCCACTTTTCTTCTCGCGGTAGCTGCTGCATCGCCTGTTCGGTGAAGTGGCCTTCGACGTTGGTGCTGCACGCCAGACTTTCCATTTCACTCGTTACGAGCGTCGCGTGATGGCAAAAAACTTCGACGCGCTCGAATGGAAACAACCAGCTCGCATCAGCGGACGTGGCAAGCGTTGTGTGCATTCCGCTCCTGAACTTCAGCAGCACTGAGAAATCGTCGATCTCTTTGTACTCGTGAGTCGATCCGATTGCGTGCAGGCTTTCGAGTTCGCCAAACAGAAACCGCATCATGTCGAACATGTGAATTGGCGTTTCGTACAGAAAGCCGCCGGTGATCTCGGGATTGCCGGTCCATTCGGGTTTGAGTAGCTCGCCGCGATTCATCTTCACATGTGCCGAGTGTGGCTCGTGAGTGTCGGTGATGAGTCGCTTCAACTCTGCATACACCGGAGCAAAGCGGCGATTATGGCCCACCTGAAAAATGCCTTGCGTTGTCTGGGCTTTGCGAAAGATCGATTCCGCGTCGGGCACGCTGGTCGCGAGTGGTTTTTCGCAGAAGACATGCTTGCCGGTCTCGATAGCGGCGACTGCCAACGACCGGTGTTTCGTGTTAGGCGTCGTGATGTAGACGGCATCGCACCTTTCGAGAAGCTCGATTAGTGTTGCAACCGGAGTCGCACCGTGCGAGCGTGCGAGCCGTTTGGCAGACTCCGGAATCACATCGTGCACGGCAGTGATTTGCACGCGCTCGTCGCGCGCTAATACGCCGGCATGTACCCCGCCGATGTAGCCTGCACCAATTATTCCAATTCTGACTTTACTCATTTACTGTGTGCTTTTTTGGTGCCTCTTTGTGGCTCAAAATTCTTTCCGTGGCTGCGTGTGCGTCGCGTGCGAGTTCGAATGGATCTCTTTCCCAGTATTCCGGACGGAATATTTCAACACTCGCAACCTTGTCATATCCAATAAGTCGAAATGCAGAGACGATCTCAGCCAACGGGAGAATTCCGAGTCCGGGAAGCAACCGGTGTCGATCTTCCAACTGACCGCGCGGAAAATCTTCGGCGTCGTTGATGTGAAAAATCTGAATGAGTTTCGGATCGAGCGCCTCGATCATCTCCACTGTTGACCCGCCGGCATAGAAATGAAAACTGTCGATCACGAGACCTAGATTCTCGCGTCCCGACTCACGCACAATCTCATGCGCAAGATCCAACGTCTGCACGCTGCAATCCGTTTGACCGAGAAACTCGAATGCCAGCGTCACCCCGTGGCGGCCCGAGATATCGCACAGCTCATTTAGTACTCTGACCGACTCGTCAATCACCGTCTCGCGGGAAGCACCGCCTTCCGGCAAACGACCCGGTACGACGACGATGCACGGACACCCGATCGCGGCAGCAATCCTGCTCAGCTCGTCGCATTCCTGCTTGATCGATTCATACGCGCGCGCGTCGCGAAAAGTGATGTGCTCGATCGAGTTGATGCTCAGCGGCGGTGGGCCGTCCGGGGTGAAGAGATCCCTGAGTTGTGACGTGGAAAACGCTCCCAGTTTCGCTGCCCAAATCTCGAGGTAATCAAAGCCGGCGGCTTTGGCCGCGCCGCAATCGGTCACGAGGTCGGCCCTCATCGTTGTAGCGCCGTTAAGTGCGAGTTTCATAGGTTGATTATCGGCGAGAATAACATAGCCACAGATGACACGGATGAAAATGGATCATCCGCTTTATCCGTGTCATCTGTGGCTTAAGCTTGGCGTTTGACTTGGCGCTTCCATAGTTGTAAAAGTGGCAATCAAAGAAGGAGATACCAAAATGGCTCTACGACTTGGCGACATAGCACCCGATTTCACAGCGGACACTACTGAAGGTCCGATTAATTTTCATGAGTGGATTGGCGACGGCTGGGCCGTCCTCTTCTCCCATCCGAAAGACTTTACGCCCGTCTGTACCACCGAGCTGGGTTACGTAGCACGCTCCAAACCGGAATTCGAAAAACGTGGCGTGAAAGTGATCGGCCTCAGCGTCGATCCCGCAGACTCCCACAAGCGCTGGGCTGAGGACATCAAGGAGACCCAGGGTTCCGAACTCAACTTCCCCGTGATTGCCGATCCGGATCACAAAATCTCCGAACTCTACGACATGATCCACCCGGAGATCAGCGACGTGTTCACAGTTCGATCGGTTTTCGTGATCGGTCCGGACAAGAAAGTGAAGCTGATGATCACGTATCCGGCGAGTTGCGGACGCAATTTCGACGAACTCCTGCGCGTGATCGATTCACTGCAATTGACCTCGCAGTATAGCGTCGCGACGCCCGTTAACTGGAAAGATGGCGACGACGTGATCATCGTCCCATCGCTTTCGGATGACGCTGCGAAGGAGAAATTCCCGGCCGGCTGGAGAGCACCAAAGCCCTACCTGCGAATCACACCGCAGCCGAACAAGCAAGCCAAGGGCGCCTCGTAAACAGCGGTTTTAACCCACAAGAAAGCACAAATGCTCGTAAAGATCGTTTGTGCTTCTTTGTGGCAAATCCTCTATGGCTGAATCTCGGACCGCACTACCACGTGGTCGTCTCGGCGCGTCGATGCGTCGCGATGCGTGGTGGCTCGAAATCCTGCCGGTCGTGCTCGTCCTCGGCGCCTTCAGCGTTTACGCAACCTGGCGAGCCTTCGAAAATCAGTATTACGAATTCGGTCCATACCTTTCGCCATTCTATTCGCCTTTAATCAAACCAAGCTGGTGGCCGCTCTCGCCTGCGATCTTGATTCTTTGGGCGCCGCTCGGTTTTCGCGCGACGTGTTATTACTACCGCAAGGCTTACTACCGCGCGTTCTTTCTCGACCCGCCCGCGTGCGCCGTCGGTGAAGCGCGCGGACACAAGTATCGCGGCGAAAGTGCGTTTCCACTGATCCTGCAAAACCTGCATCGCTACTTCCTCTACGTTGCTCTCATTTTTCTGATCATTCTCTGGTACGACGCGATTCACGCTTTCTTTTTCAACGGGAGCTTTGGCATCGGCGTCGGCTCGCTCGTGCTCACTGCAAACATTACATTGCTCACGCTTTATACGTTTTCATGTCACTCGCTGCGTCACATCGTCGGCGGTAAAGTCGACTGTTTTTCATGCGTCGCGTTTGGTGGTCCAAGGCACAGTGCGTGGCGTGGTCTAACTTTTCTGAACGAGCGCCACATGCTGTTTGCCTGGTTGAGTTTGTTTTCGGTTGGACTGGCCGATTTGTACATCCGGCTGGTCTCGAGCGGTTCAATCCAGGATTTGAGACTGCTGTGAATGCCTTCACATGAACGAAAAGTTTGAAACTCACGAGCACGATGTTTTGATCATCGGCGCGGGCGGAGCGGGCCTCCGAGCGGCAATTGAAGCGCTTGGGCAGGGCGCACGCGTCGGCGTCGTTTGCAAATCGCTGCTGGGCAAAGCGCACACAGTCATGGCCGAAGGCGGCATCGCGGCGGCGATGGCGAACGTCGATACGGCTGACGATTGGCGCACACACTTCCGCGACACGATGCGTGGCGGCAAGTTTCTCAACGACTGGCGCATGGCCCAGATCCACGCGCAGGAATCTCCGGATCGCGTTCGTGAGTTGGAACAATGGGGAGCTTTGTTTGACCGCACGAGCTCCGGCGACATCCTGCAACGAGCATTTGGTGGACACACGTTCAAGCGTCTGTGTCACGTCGGCGACCGCACGGGTCTGGAGATGATTCGCACGTTACAGGACCGCGGTGTACATCTCGGTATCGACGTCTTCATGGAATGCGCCATCACCAAACTGATGAAGGATGGTGAACGTGTTTCGGGCGCGCTGGGTTACTGGCGCGAGAGCGGGCGCTTCGTCGTGTTCAAAGCGAAGTCGATCGTCATCGCCACCGGCGGCATCGGCAAAGCATGGCGCATCACGTCGAACTCGTGGGAGTACACGGGCGACGGGATGGCAATCGCGTACGAAGCGGGTGCTGAGTTGATGGACATGGAGTTTGTGCAGTTCCATCCGACCGGAATGGTCTGGCCGCCGGGTGTGCAGGGAATTCTCGTGACTGAAGCGGTGAGAGGCGAAGGCGGGATACTGCGCAACAAAGACGGCGAACGATTCATGGAGCGCTACGATCCGGAGAAGATGGAACTCTCGACGCGCGACGTCGTGGCGCGCGCGATCTACACCGAAGCACGCGAGGGACGCGGGACGGAACATGGCGGCGCTTATCTCGACATCTCGCACAAGCCGGCGGATTACGTGAAACGAAAACTGCCGAGCATGTATCACCAGTTTCGCGAACTTGCGGACGTGGATATCACGCAGGGACCAATGGAAGTTGGACCAACGTGTCATTACATGATGGGCGGCATTCGCGTCGATGCCGAGACTGCGCAGTCGACGGTGCCGGGTTTGTTCGCGGCGGGCGAGGCGGCGGCGGGTCTGCACGGCGCGAACCGGTTGGGAGGAAACTCGCTTTCGGATTTGCTGGTGTTTGGACGTCGTGCTGGATCGGCTGCGGCGGAACATGCGAACCGGAGTGGGCCGGTTGAAGTTGATGCACAGCAAGTTCTCGAAGGGACGCGCGAAGTGCTCGAGCCGTTTGAGAGGGCAGCAGGTGAGAGTCCCTACCAGATTCATCGAGAGCTCGAAGACACGATGCAGAACCACGTCGGGATCTTTCGAAACGAAGAGGATTTGAAAAGAGGTCTCGGGGAGTTGGAGCTGTTGAATGCGCGAGTCGCGCGGCTGAAGGTCGAGGGTTCGAGACTGTTCAATCCCGGCTGGCACCTCGCGCGCGATCTGAAGTCGATGTTGACGGTTTCGGAGGCGGTGGCTGTGAGTGCGCAGGCGCGCAAAGAGAGTCGCGGCGCACACAGCCGGATCGATTATCCAAACTACGATGAGTCGTGGGCGAGGCATCACAATATCATCGTGCGTGACGGCGATCGGATGACGTTGAAACAATCGCCGGTGCCGGAAATGCCGGTTGATCTAAAAGAGATTGTGAGTTGAAAAGCGGTTTTACAGGATTTACATGATTTTTATCAGGATTATCATGTAAATCCTGTCTAAAAAAATGGCTGAAGCGACGTTCAGAATATTTCGGGGCGATAAGCTGAAGGGTGAGTTTATCGACTACCAGGTGCCGATCGCGCCGGGAATGGTCGTGCTCGACGCTTTGCACTACATTCAGGGCCATCAGGCGCCGGACCTCGCCGTGCGTTGGAACTGCAAGGCAGGGAAGTGTGGTTCCTGCTCCGCGGAGGTCAACGGCCGCCCTCGTCTGACGTGCAAAACACGCCTCGACTCACTGCCGGTCAACGAACCCATCACTGTTCAGCCGATAAAGAGCTTTCCGGTAATCAAAGATCTCGTTACGGACGTGTCGTGGAATTTCAAAGTCAACAAAAAGATCCCGCCGTTCTCGCCGCGCCCAAACGTCGAGTGGAAGATGGACCAACGCGACGTCGATCGCGTGCAGGAATTTCGCAAGTGCATCGAGTGTTTTCTTTGTCAGAACGTCTGTCACGTGTTGCGCGATCACGAACGGCACGAGCAATTTGGCGGCCCACGTTTCTTCGTCCGCGTAGCCGGACTCGAGATGCATCCGCTCGATGGTCTGTCGCGAACAAAGTTGCTGAAAGAGGAATTGGGTATTGGTTACTGCAATATCACGAAGTGTTGCAGCGAGGTTTGTCCGGAGGACATCCACATCACTGACAACGCCATCATTCCTTTAAAGGAGCGTGTCGTCGACGATTATTACGATCCGGTTAAATGGTTCCTGAGGAAATTGAAACGAGGTGAGTAGCGATGGAATACAAGCTAAAACCAATATCGCACGCGGGGATCAATGAAGCGATTTCGAAGATCGAGCTTTATCGCTATCTGAACGAGCCGGGCGAAGCCGAGTCGATCTGTCGCGACATACTCTCGCTCGAGCCGGATCATCAAACAGCGTTGCGCCTGCTCGGCCTTGCTATCACCGATCAATTCACCGGAGGAACGTCTGACCGTTACGGCGAAGCGGAGCACATCTTCCGTTCGTTGACGAACGATTACGATCGAGCCTACTACAGCGGAATTCTTCACGAACGCAAGGCCAAGGCGCAGCTTCGCGCCGGGCGTCCGCCACACACCGTCACCCCTGCATTTGAAGCGGCGCTGAAATGCTTCGAAGAGGCAGAGAAGATCCGTCCGCCAGACAACGACGATGCGATACTACGCTGGAATCGCTGCGTGCGTTTGCTTCAGAGCCGCCTCGGAACGGAGTGGCGGAAAGAGATGGATGAGTTCGACGCGAGTGAAGGGCCTCCCGTATAGGTCCTATTGGTCCTACAGGACCTATTTGCTCCTGACATCCTCAAATGAGTCTGCCTCCTCAAACACAACTCGGACGCTACGAAATCCGTTCGCTTATCGGCGCAGGAGGTATGGGTGAAGTCTATCTCGCGCACGACTCGAGCCTGAATCGCAAGGTCGCGCTGAAAGTACTGCCGCGCGAGGTTGCCACGAATCAGGACAGAATGCGGCGCTTCAAACAGGAAGCAACCTCTGCGGCTTCTCTCAACCACCCAAACATCGCGCATATCTACGAGATCGGCGAGGCCGAGGGCCTAAACTACATCGCGATGGAGTACGTCGAAGGCACAACCCTCCGCACGAAGATTCACACCGAGCACGAAGAACTCCCGAAACTGCTACGCACCCTGCAACACGTCGCGGAAGGACTCGCGAAAGCACACGATTCCGGAATCGTCCATCGCGATCTGAAGCCCGACAACATCATGATCACGTTTGACGGTCACGCAAAGGTGCTCGATTTCGGGCTGGCAAAACTCGTCGAATCACAAACGAACACCGGCAGCGAAGAGCCCACGATCCTGCAACATTCAACTCCGGGTTTGATTCTCGGAACGATGGGCTACATGTCGCCCGAACAAGCGCAGGGAAAAACGAAAGAGATCGATCATCGTTCAGATATTTTTTCTTTCGGCTGCATCCTGTTTGAAGCAATCACCGGGCAGAAGGCTTTTATCGGCAAAGATCCAATCGAAACACTGAATAAGATCGTTCGCGAACCGGCCCCACCACTGGCCGCGTTCACTCCAAACGCACCGGCTGATTTGCAACGCATCGTCCGGCGCTGCCTGGCTAAGGATCCCGGTGAGCGTTATCAGAGTATCAAGGACGTCGCGATTGAATTGAAAGACGTGCGCCATGAGATAGAGGGCACGGGCGAAATGACTGTGCCATCCGTTTCCATGCCGCACAGCGAAGCGCGGACAGTGTGGCACTCCGAAGCCACGCGCGTGCAATTGGCGCCGCCGGCAACTGGCGAACCGCCGAGTTCGCCTGCAACACGCGCATCGAGCGCTGAGTTCATTGTCAGTGGCATAAAACGACATAAGACAGCGACGGCAATCGCTGCCATCGTTGTGTTGCTCGTATCAGTTGTTGTTGTGCTTGGGATTCGCTCTTACCTGCACGCAAGCAGCACAGAGGTCGCAGTTGAATCGATCGCCGTCATTCCTTTTGAAAATCAAAACAAGGACGCAGGCTCCGAATGGATCTCGGATGGTCTGACGGAGAGCATCATCAACAACCTCACGCAGCTTCCAAATCTCCGCGTCATCGCACGTAGTTCAGTGTTTCGTTACAAAGGCCGCGAAAATGATCCGCTCGCCGTTGGTAAAGAGTTGGGTGTGCGCGCCGTGTTGACGGGGCGGTTGATGAAACGTGGCGAGACGATGTTGATCAGCGCCGAGCTGATCGACATTCGCGACAACAAACAGCTTTGGGGTGAGCAGTATGAGCGGCAACTCGCCGACATGCTTTCCGTGCAGCGGGAAATCGCGCGCGAGATCACAAACAACCTTCGACCAAGGTTATCAGGCGCGGAACAGTCACGGATGGAAAAGCAGTACACAGCCAATCCCGAAGCCTTTCAACTCTATTTGAAGGGACGCTTTTACTGGAACAAGCGCACACCGGCGGATTTTCGCAAGGCAATTCCGTTTTTCCAGCAGGCAATCGAGAAGGATCCAAACTACGCGATGGCTTACTCGGGTCTGGCCGATACCTTCGCCTTGATGACGACCTACGCCGGCGGGGAACCGAAGGAGTTGATGCCAAAGGCTAAAGAAGCGGCACTGAAGGCTCTGGCTCTCGACGACAAGCTTGCGGAAGCGCATGCGTCGTTGGGCTTTATCGTTGGGTATTACGATTACGATTTCGCTACTGCTGAGCGAGAGTTTCGACGGGCTTTGGAACTCAATCCGAACTATCCGACAGCGCACCACTGGAGGGCCGTTCATTTGTCGCACTTAAAACGGTTTGACGAAGCCATCCCCGAAATTCGACGTGCCCTTGAGCTTGATCCGCTCTCGGCCGTCATCAATCTGAGTTACGGCGATATCCTCGTCGACGCCCGGCGTTTTGATGAAGCGATCGAACAGTATCAAAAGACACTGGAGCTCGATCCTAACTTTTGGAACACATACGTGTTTCTCGGGCGTGCTTATGAGGCAAAGGGTATGTACGATCAGGCAATCGATGCGTACGAGAAATACTCAACATTCAACATGGTACCGGCGGAATCACTGAACGAAGCGAGGGAGATTTACCGGAAATCAGGTTGGAAAGCGTACTTGCGAGTGGTTCTCGATTCATTGGTGACAAAGTTCCAGACGGTCTCGCTCTTCCAAAAACCATATGTTGTGGCAGCTTTCTATGCACGGCTGGGCCAGACTGACGAGGCGATTAAGTATTTGGAGAAAGCCTATGAAGAGCACGACCCGAGCATGCCGTGGATTAGCGTGGCGGTCGAGTTCGATAATATTCGCTCGGACCCGAGATTTAAGGAGTTAGTGCGCCGCCTGGGACTACCGGAATGATTTTTACCTGTTGAAGATCTGCGTCACGTCCATCGAACGCACGTAGCGTTCGAATTCCTCGAGGTCTTCATCGTCAAAAATCATACCCGGAACGTCGTTGATCATCACGTACCTTGGGATAACAGTCTTGATCTCGAGGTCGACCTGCGCGTCTGCGTTGCACTTGTTTGGACACACCCAGTAGTCCAGACGCGCAGTCGGCGCTGATGGACCATCGACCGCAACCGCAAAAGGTTCCCAGAGCTTGTTGCAGGTGTCGCAGTGCATCACCGGCAGCCACCCGTTGAGGCTAACTCCCGCCCGTTTGAGTCCGGCTTCTAAATTATCGCGGTTCATGCGGATGCTTCTATTTCATTGGCTCGTGAAAGTCAAGATTTGATCCGCGATATTTGATCCGCGATGATCCGTGCCCTAAAATTTTACACATGATGCGAACTCTGGTTTTCATTCTGATTTTTTGTGTTTCCGCGTTATGCCAAACCACCGATCAGGACGACGTCGTCCGCGTCGATACAGACGTTACTAACCTGCCGTTTACCGCGATGGATAAAGACCGCCACTTCGTGACCACTCTTCACGCGGAGGACGTTCGCGTGCTCGAAGACGGCGTACCGCAGGAACTCTTCACCTTTCAACGCGAAACAGATCGACCGCTGGCGATCGCGTTTCTGATCGACGTGAGCGCATCGCAGGAGACGAGCTTGCCCGACGAAAAAGCCGCGGCGCGATTGTTCATCGAGAAGGTGATTCAGTCCAGCAAGGATCAGGTCGCGATCGTTCCGTTTACTGGTCTCGCGTATCTCGAGCAGGGATTAACACCCGACGTGTTGAACGTTTATCACGTGCTGGAGCGCGTAGAAGTCGCGGCGCCGTCGTACCTCGGCTCTGGTCGCCCACTGACAGGAATACCTACAGGCCCGGGTATGTTGGCGCCTCCGCCGGAAGGTGCTACTGCGATCTGGGACGCGGTCGCGCTGACGTCGAGCAGAGTGTTGGCGAACGCACCGGGTTTGAGGCGACGCGCGATCATCATCCTGTCGGACGGTTGGGACACCGCGAGCCGGCTGATGCAGAAAGAAGCGATCAACAGCACGCTTGCGGCTGAAGCTGTGGTCTACGCGATCGGTATCGGTGGGAAAAGGGATGGAGTCTATCGCGAGTCGCTGCGCGACCTGGCCCAACGAACGGGTGGCCGCGCCTTCTTTCCCGACAAGAAACTCGACTTGAACGCTGCGTTTGCAGAGATCGAGCGCGAGCTGCGAACTCAATATCTAATCGCTTATTCTTCAACGAATAAGAAGCACGATGGAGCGTATCGGAAAATAACCATCGAGATCACAAACCCCGCGTTGCACAAGCAGAAACTCGAGATTCGCCACCGCCCGGGTTACTACGCGAAACAACGTGGCTAAAAACTATTCTTAAGAAAGGAGGATCCAATGCCTTACGAAAAACTACCGCTCGGAGGCGCCGAGCACGACGTCCTCTCGTGGGCCAATCACGAGTTCAGCATCGAAGAGCAAACAATGCTGCACAACGTTTCGCGTTTGCCCTGCCTCTTCAAGCACGTCGCCCTGATGCCTGACGCGCATCTCGGCAAGGGAAGCATGGTCGGTTCCGTCGTTGCGACAAAGGATGCAGTCATTCCGGCAACAGTCGGCGTGGATATCGGCTGCGGCATGATGGCAGTCAAGACG
>DATNCH010000181.1:0-12385 GCA_035571655.1 Pyrinomonadaceae bacterium | reverse complement strand
CTATTTGCTCGATGGTCCCGATTCCATGATTCGGGTAAACGACTTTCTGGCCGACTTTGAAGCCCACCATGCACCTCCATCGAATTTGAAAATATCAGACTGCGCCGCACGCGCGGGTCTATGGGGAATTTCCGAGGACGCAGATTGCGTCGAAGCCCTATTTGGTAAGTGATTGAAGTCTAGCAAGCTATCTTGCGAAGCGTCAAGGTTCTGCGGTGAGCTACAAATAATCACAAAAATAAACAAATCATTTTGTGTCTTTTATGCTTTTTGCGGGCCTACTGTTTTAACTGGTAATCGGTGAGGTTTTGACAGGGCTTTAATTGGATTTCATTCTTTTGTGTTTCCGCGGTTCGGCGCAGTTTGGTTCGCGCGGTTGCGGCTTCAGGCTCGCGCAGTTTTGTTACGTTCGCGATCTGCGCATCGACAGTCGTTTGCATCAGCAACCAGTAACGACCAGGCGGCAGATTGTTGAGTGCGAACGTTCCGTCAGCAGCAATGTCGGTAACAAAGAAACGCAGAACGTCGTCTGCTTTGTCCGGTTCAGAAGGGACCAGGTAAACCACACCCGACGCTGGTTCAGACGACGCTAACTTCCCGCGGATCGATGCAGCTCCTTCAGCAAGCGTGATCGTGAGGTTGTTGAGTTGATCGCCTGACTTCACGACGGTCCAACTAGCTGCCGCATTGATTCTCGATGCTTGTCCCTTCGCAGTTGGTGCAGGAGCGGCGCCCATCGTGATTGATTGAAGATACCAATAACGCGCGTAGAAGCGAGGTTCAAACTGATACCTTCCGGGCGAGAGGTTTCGTAAAACGAACGCTCCATTCGCATCCGGCGAACCCGCACCTCCAAACGATCGCTGATTCGACTCTTTCTCGGGTCGTCGAAAACGGACCACAGTTTCAGCAAACAATGGTGGACGCTTGCCCTCACACTCAGGAACTTTCGCAGGTTCGAGCACGAGCCGCCCACTCACGTTTGTAAGTGGTTTGGGTAAGAGTTCAAGGCCACCGACATTCGCTCCCTTGACCGTGATGCGCTTCGGCTCGGAAACCATCATCACAGCCGTCGCCGGCGTTTGAGACTGCACGAACTCCTGCGCATACAGATCGTATTCGCCGTCACTCACTCCACTGAACGAGAAGCCTCGAGCGCCTGGACCCTGGAACGAGGTAGCAACCGGCATAACGACGCCGCCCGCAGGCGCCAGCGTGACGCTCGCTCCAGTCATAACACCGCTGACTCTGACCGTGCCGCTAACAGTGTGGCCCGGTTCGCCCCTGTAACGAATATCAACGTTGCTTTCTTCGCCGGCTCTGACACTCACTTCCGCAGCATCATCGCGTGTTGAAGACGGAGCGTACGTCGGCGCATCAGTGTCGTAAGGATTGAATATGAACGGCTGCACGACGTTCGTTCCGCCCGCACTGACGACATACGTCCCGGCAGTAAGTCCGAAAATCCGGTAGACACCACGGTCGTCGGTCGACTGCTCCATGATCCCGAAGTAGAACGGTCCCGGTGGTTGTCCTTTTGCGTTGCGAAGCATTACGACTCGCACGCGAACACCGATCACGGGTTCTCCCAATGCGTTCGTGACTGTTCCAGTGACGACGCCGCCACGCACCAATTGCAGGTTGACTGTGTCGCCGATGCGGTAATAAACAGGTGAATTCGGGTCGTATGGAGTTGAGGTGTACGCAGGGGCACTGGCGCTCACGACATACAGACCCGGATCGAGATTGTTCGCCTGAAACTGTCCCTCAGCATCCGTCGTCATAGTGCGACCACCACCTGAGTTGGCTGGCCGGACAAACGCAGACACTCCCGCCATCGGTTGGCCGCTCTCGTTCACGACTTTTCCACTGATCGTTCCCCTGGTCGGTTCATCGGCACTCTTCGACGCGGGCGTCTGCGCGTGAACGCTCACCGCGAATAGCAGACAGAAAGTTACGAGCCTCACTTGCATCTTTTGTAGGGCGGCACTCCGTGGCCGTCCGTTCGTCGAACCTTACGGTCGTGGAAGCGACGGCGATGGAATCGTCGACGGCGCACTCAAATCGATCGTGAACACGACATCCGTCGTCACACCATTCTGCACACTCACATCTTGCTTCACCCGTCGCGGTGGAGACCCACTCGCTCCCGGAACCATCACCATCAATTCATACGTACCCGGTGGTATTCCTTCCATCAAAAAGTGTCCGCGCGCATCAACCTGCGCCGGCCGAATCCCACTTGGCCCGAGTTCACCAGCCTTCGCCACCCTCACAAACATCATCATTCCCGGCGGCAGTGAACCATTCTCGAGTTTCACGACCCCACGAATAACCGCGTTCCCATACGCCACGATTACACGCACACCCGTAACCGTCTCGCCTTCTTTAACCTCGACCCCGCGCGGCAACACCATTCCGTCGCGCTCAATTCGAGCTATCGAGAATCCTTTTACGAATGGTTGATTGATCGCGCCCAACGAGAGATTCGCAGTGCCTCCAGGCAAACCCGCTAAACGAAAACTTCCGTCGGCAGCGATCTGCGACATGCTCGGTTGGCCAAAACCGCCTGCTCCTTGCGGAGCTACAAAAGCCCTGAGCTGAAGTTTCGATAGTTGTTCCAACGCGGCCTTGTCTTCAGTTTCGAGTACGACGACTCCACTCACGCTGGCGCCCTTCGTGAACTTGATAACTACTCCAGTTACGTCCTGATCGATGATGTCGAACGTAACGGTCTCGGCACGCATGTCGGTGCTGAGATTTTGAAACAAAAATATTCCGTACTTACCGGGAATAAGTCCTTCAGTTATGAATTCGCCCTGCGAGTTCGATATCAGCGACGAGCCAGTGAACTCAGGCCGCTGGCCCACAATACGCTGAAGGCCAAACCGGACGTTCGGCACGGGCGCGCCTTTTTCATCTATCAGTCGCCCGCTCACCGAGAATGTTTCGATTGCCGCGCCGAGCTTGATATCGATGTCTTTAGCTTCACTTCCTTCGGTGACTTCGATGATCGTTGCCTTTGCGGGCTCGGTTACATCCGGGTGAAAAACCTGGCGGTACGTGGTGCGCGACGGCATCGAATTTCCGAAGTAAGTCTCCTCACCTCGTCCCGTCGCGACTTTGTAACGACCGGCTTTGAGCCCAAACACGCGGTAAATACCTCTGTCGTCAGTCTGTGCGGTGGAAGTTGCGAAAATCGCGCGGTCTTGTCGCTGAACGTCGAAAGCGTCGGCTGGAAAAATATTAATCTGTTGCGAGATAACCGGGCGGCCTTCGGCATCGGTTATTTTGCCGGTGACGACACCGCCACGCACGAGTGAGAAGTTGATACCGTCGACGTTTTCGTCGTCGCCGACGATTACGCTCTTACCTCTACCGCCGTTGGCGTCGACGAGAACATATGCAGGCGCGGACGGCGTAACCTCATAACTTCCGGGCGGAACGTTGGTGATGCGATAAAAGCCGTCCTGGTCCGTCGTGCCTCTTAAGAATGATTGGTTAACAACACCCGACTCATTCTTGCGCAAACCGACCGCGACTCCCGGCGCACCTTTGTCTTTTATCGTGACTCGTCCGGACACTGTGCCTCCGGGCGCCTTGCTGTTTCTCTGCGTTTCTCTGCGGCCCTCTGCGTTTAAGTTCGCTTTCAACGCAGAGACTGCTGAGATACGCAGAGGACCGCAGAGAGATACCGTCAGAGTCACAAACAGGACCGCGAACACGTAACGGGCGGAGAAACTCATACCGGTCGCTCCTTTTGGTGTGCTGAGGAGTGCGCGTGGCATCATAGTTCTTCCTGTTGTCAGCTTCAAGATTCTACTGTTAGGATCGCGCCGGCCATGGCTCATCTAAAAATCACCGACGCAAGTGGGCGGCAATGGCAGTTCAGCTTTCTGCCGCAAGCCCCTTGCACGATCGGCCGGGCACCCGACAATTCCGTGGTGCTTGATGATCCTCGCGCATCCCGTTATCACGCCCACATCAACCAGTCGGAAAACGGCGTCTTCAACATCGTCGACGGCGCAGTCGTCAACGGACAGCTTCGTCGCAGCGCGAATAAGGTTTTCATCAACGGCGAGCCGCGCTTCGAACATCAACTGAAAAACGGCGATCGCGTAACCATCGGCGCGAGCACTTTGCGTTTCGAGCAGCCGGACGAGGAACGAACGACTGACGTTCGTTACGACGATAAGCCGCTCGGTCACACGCAGTTGCTGATCTCAGCGAGCGACGTGATGTCGACCGTGCTTCGTTCGAAAGAAGAAGTCGCAACGTCGCCGCAACGCGACAAGGTTCTCGAAACGCTCCAACGCAAGGCCAATATTCTCAGCGCGCTCTATGAAATGAGTAAGACCCTCGGGTCGGTCTTTGATTTAAACGCCATTTTTGAAAAAGCGACCGATATTATTTTTCGATCGACTCCCGCGGACCGCGTAGTAGCGCTTCTCGCGGACCACGATGCTGACGAAGATGGAAACCTGACGCCGATCGCCATGCGTGCGCGCGACAACCGGCTCGAGGCACACGCGCGTAAACTTTCAATCGGCCGCACGATCACACGCAAAGTCATGCGCGACCGCGTGGCGTTGCTTTCACAGGACGCTGCGTCGGACGAACAATTTGCAGGCGTCGACTCGATCGTCTCGCAGGGCGTGCGGTCGACAATTTGTGCGCCGCTGATGACGGAGTCTCGTGTTCACGGCGCGCTTTACGCCGATCGTCTCGATCCTTTCGCGGCGTTTAAGCCTGACGATCTCGAACTCATCAGCGCGGTTGCGGCGCAGACTGCGATCGCGGTCGAGAATGCTCGCGCTCACGAACGTCTCGCGCGTGAAGAAGTGGCGCGGGCCAACTACAGCCGGTTTTTGCCCGAATACGTCGTGAAGCAGATGCTGGAAAATCCGGAGTCGTTCAAACTCGGCGGGACCAGTCAGACCATCACGATCTTGTTCGCGGACATTCGTGGTTTCACGCGCATCTCCGAACACGCCAACCCGGAAAAGATCGTGAGCCTGCTCAATCGCTATTTTTCAGCGATGACCGAGATCATCTTCGCGCATGGCGGAACGCTGGATAAGTATCTGGGTGACGGTTTGATGGCCCTTTTTGGGGCACCGACTGCAACGCCCGATGACGCATCCAATGCTCTTAACGCCGCCGTCGCGATGCAGCGACGACTCCTGGGCATCAACAGAGAATTGCGCGACGAGGGTTTGCAGGAGATCGGCGTCGGAATGGGGCTTCACACCGGCGAGGCGATTGTCGGATACATCGGTTCCGACCGCCGTTCGGAATACACGGCTATCGGAGATACAGTGAACACTTCATCGCGACTGGAGTCTAATGCTCGTGGTGGCGAGATTCTGCTTAGCGACGCGACCGCGAAGGCGGCCCACAGCCGGTATAAACTGAAGCCGCGTGAGCCAATCACGGTTAAGAACCGGCAGCAACCCGTGAATCTCTGGGAAGTCGATTGGCAAAGAGCCAGCGGATCGTTTTAGTCATAGTTTCTTAACAGCAATAGGTCATATAGGTCTTATAGGACCTATTCTTTATGTCGTTCATCGGTAAAACCAAAACTCTCCTCGGCCTCAACGCCATACAAAACCTCGTTTCCGATTCGATGGCGATTGACATGGGTTCGGCAAGCACGATCATCGCCGTGCGCGGGCGTGGTGTGGTTGTCGACGAACCTTCGGTGGTTGCAGTCAACAAGGTGACGGGCGAGGTTATCGCGGTCGGCAATGAAGCGCACAAGATGCAAGGTCGCGAAGCGCGCGACATCACAGTGATCGCGCCTTTGGTCGACGGCGTCGTTGCTGACTTCGAACGAACGCGCACGATGCTGGATCACTTCGTCAGGGAAGCGCGTAGCGGTATGTCGCACTTTAGCCGCCGCGCGATTATGAGCGTGCTGTCGGAAGTGACGCAGGTCGAGCAACGCGCGCTTCTGGCCGCTGCTGAAGAGGCACGAATAAGTCGTGTCTACATGATCGAAGAAGGTCAGGCGGCGGCCATCGGCGCCGGCGTTCCGATCAACGACGAACATGCCGCGGCTGTTGTCGATATCGGCGGTGGCACGACAAACGTCGCCGCGATCATCAGCGGTTCGATCATCGCTTCACGTGCGGAAAGAATCGGCAGTTCAGATATCGATCTGGCAATTATGGATCGATTGCGGCGTCACCGTGGTCTAACAATCGGAGTGCAAACCGCAGAACGACTGAAACTCGAGCTCAGCTCAGCAATCGAGCCTGAAGATCCGGGCAAGACAATCGACGTGCGCGGCCGCGACGTGCAGACTGGAAGCCCGGGGTCGGTCGACATCACTGCGGGCGAAGTCTATGCGATCACTTTACCGATCGTCCGGCGCGTTGCCGACGAAGTGCGGATGTTACTCGCCGATCTGTCGCCCGAAGTCGCGGGTGATATTTTCGATCGCGGACTCATCCTGACTGGCGGCGGCGCTTCATTGGAAGGACTGCCGAGCTACCTGCAAAGAGAGCTGGGCCTCGCCGCACGAGTCGCGGACGAGCCACGCTTTGCCATCGTACGCGGCCTGTCGCAACTGTATGAGGAACCGCTGTTGCTCCGGCGCGTCGCACGCACAGAACCCCACCCTTTAATCGACACTGAAGCAACTGCGTTCGAGACCTGAAACTCTTCCGATGAACATATTGGAGTTTTACAAACGCCAGATCACGGTTGCACACCTGTTCGGCATTCCGGTGCGTTTTGACTATCGCTGGTTTGTCGTCTTCCTGCTCAGCGTTTGGCTCATCGCCATGAACCTGGCTCAGGGTGGAATGTGGGTTGGGTCGGTGAAGCTGCTTCCGATTAGCGTCGGCCTGGCGTGGGTGCTCGCCGTCGTAACAACAATCGGTCTGTTTCTTTCGGTACTGGGTCATGAGCTCTCACATGCGTTGATGGGTCGCGCTGAAGGAATCGAGATCGAAGAGATCGTGTTGCACCCATTCGGCGGTTTGGCGCGTCTGCGAAACGAACCAGACAGTCCGCGCGCAGAATTTCGCATCGCGATTGCTGGTCCCGCAGCGAGTTTTTTGTTTGCTGCGATCAGTTTTGTGCTGATGGTACCGACGGTACGTTCGGGTTATCTCGCGGCGGGTGGCGTGTTGCTGCTCCTGGGCGCCGGCAACTTGTTGCTCGCGGTGTTCAATCTGTTTCCAGGTTATCCGCTGGATGGCGGCCGCTTACTGCGCGCGATTCTCTGGCGTCGCACGGGCGACATCAAAGAGGCCACGCGTCTCGCGGGAATCTGCGGCATGTTGATCGCCGCGATCCTGATCATCTTTGGTGTTTACATGGCGATCGCGCCCAATTTTCAAGCTTACTTCATGGGCTTCTGGTCAGTGCTTGTGGGCCTGTTTCTTTTCGATGCCGCGTACAGCGTCGTGAAGCACGTTCGCGGGCGGATACAGAACATAGTCAGCGAGGCGATGTCGACGCCGTTCTCGATCGAGCCGGATCTACTAATCAATCATTTGATCGATTCGGTCTTACCTTTGCACAGGCAAGTCGCTTTTCCAGTAGCTCAAAACCACAGGCTTTACGGCATGTTGTCGTTGGAAGATCTCAAATCGTTGCCACGCGAACGCTGGCACCTCACGCGCGCGCGCGACGTGATGCGACCCATCGCACCACGGTTTTTCGTCGAACCAAACACCACTCTCGACTACGCACAGGAACTGATGAAACGAAACGGCATTGGTTCTGTTGCCGTCGTAGGTAAGGGCGGCGAACTCGTCGGCTTTCTTCAATCCGGTAAGTTCAAACGCAAAAAACGATAATCCAGCCACGGATTAAACAGATCTGTTCACGGATGTTTTAATAATCTGTGTGGCTGGATTTCTGAATAGATTTACAGAGCCGAATTTTTCCGCGATAATCCGAACGGAGCTTTCAGATTCGATACTTGAAGGACTCGTCGTATGCTGGCCGTACTCGGCGCGCTCTTTGCCAACGCGTTGATCGCGATACTGAAGTTCATAGGGGCTGTGATTACCGGGTCGTCAGGCATGATGGCTGAGGCTTTTCACTCGACCGCAGATACCACAAACCAGATTTTTCTTTTGTTGGGTTTGCGGTTTTACAAGCGACCAGCCTCAGCGAAGCACCCTTTTGGTTTCGGAAAAGAACGGTTTTTTTGGTCTTTCATTGCAGCTATTTTCATCTTTGGCGTTGGTGCGACCTACGCGATCTATGAGGGCATCGACAAACTCGCACATCCGCACCCGCCAACGAACCTGGTGTCGGCTTACTGGATACTCGGCATCTCGTTTGTCTTAGAGGCCGGTTCCATCGGATTGGCGATCTACCAGGAAGTTAATGAAGCGCACCATGAAGGCCTGACTTTTTCGCAGTACCTTCGCGAGTCGAAGGATCCGACGGCCAAGACAGTGCTCTTTGAAGATTCGGCCGCGCTGATAGGAATCGTGATTGCCTTCACCGGGCTCTGGCTCACTGACCATCAGGTCGGAGGCCAAGCGGGAGCTTACTGGGATGGTCTCGCTTCGATCATGATCGGGGTGGTGCTGGCGATCGTTGCCTTTGTGCTGGCGCGCGCATCGCGTGGGTTGTTGTTAGGTGAAGCCGCTAATGCGAAGGAAGTTGCGGCAATCCGGGAGGCAATTGAGAGTCATCATAACGTCGAACACGTGGTTGAGTTGTTGACGATGCATCTGGCGCCAAAACAGATTTTGATTAACGCGCACGTGAAGCTTAAAGACAATTTGGTTACCAGCGATATTTTGAACTCTATCGAAGAGATCGAAGAGCGGATTAAACGCGCTGAGCCTAAGGTGGAGATGATATTTCTCGAGGCCGCGCGAGGCGACCGCTCTAACAGTCGAGATGCTACTTCTACTGCCATACACCGAGTACTTAAAACGAATGATTGAACCGCGCAACGTCGCGGACATAGTCTTCGTCTTTTTGCTGGTGTATGCGGTTTTGAAACTGCTGCGCGGAACTCGCGCCGCTCCCATGGCCGCAGGGATCGCCGCCCTCGTTTTCCTTTACTGGCTTTCCGTAAAACAAGATCTCGCGACGCTCGAGTTTGTCCTGAGTAATGGTCTGCTCTACATCGGTATTGCGATCATCGTCCTCTTCCAATCGGAGATCCGCCAGGCACTAATCAGGTTCGGAAATCGCTTTAGCATGCCTTTTTCGAGGCATCGTGGACAGTTTGGTGAGGGCGTTTACGACGAGATTATCCTGGCCGCGACCACGCTCGCTTCGACGAAGACCGGGGCGCTGATCGTCATCGAACGCAACGTCGGTTTGAAGAATGTGACGGACGGCGGTGTGCAACTCGATGCGGAGCTCAGCTACGACCTGCTGGTGAGTATTTTCAACACGGCGAGCCCGCTTCACGATGGTGCAGTTGTCGTACGGCGTCATCGGATCGCGGCAGCGTCCTGCTTTCTACCTTTGACGCTGAACCCGCGTCTCTCGAGAGATCTTGGCACGCGCCATCGCGCGGCGATCGGCGTCACTGAAGATACGGATGCGGCGGCGGTCGTCGTGTCAGAAGAGACAGGATTGATCTCGTTCGTGAAGAAAGGCGAGATCAGACGCGGACTCGACGCGACAAAGCTGCGCGAAGCGATCTTCGACGCCCTGGAACTCGCGCCGCGAAAAGACAAGGAGCAGAAGCATTCGGAGGCTGAGTCGGACGCCGAGGAAGCCGCACCGATTTGAGCCGCAGATTTTCGCAGATGAACGCGGATTATGCCTTTTCAAGATATAGATGAAGTCACACCGATCGAGCTTCAACGGCCGGCGCCTACCAGCGTCGAGAAACTGTTGCGCCGGATCTTCCTCGAAGACTGGAGCCTGAAACTCCTGTCACTCGCCATCGCGATCGTCCTCTGGCTCCTCGTAACAGGTCAAAACGAACCCGTCACCGCACACGTAAGCGTGCAGCTCAACTTCATTCGCCCCCAGTCGCTCGAAATCAGTAACGATCCGCCACGCGCAGTCGACGTGATGCTGACGGGCAGCAGAAACAAGCTCGACGATCTGACGTCACTCGACCTTGTCGCCACCGTCGATATCAGCGACCAGCGCGCCGGCGAAAGAGTTCTACGCCTCGCCGATAAGGCGCAAATCGCTTTGCCGCAAGGCATCAAGGTCGACGGCTTCCAACCGAGTGCGATCCCGATTCGTCTCGAACCGATTCTGGAGCGCCAGGTTCCGATCGAACCAAAATTCGAAGGCAAACCGGCGGATGGATTTGAAGTTTACGCAGCCCAACCGAGTAAAGGTAGCGTGATGGTACGAGGGCCGGAAAGTCGCGTGAATGCACTTCAAAAAGTGGTGACTGAAACCATCTGGCTCGCTGGACACAAAGAAACGTTCACCGCCAAAAACCTGGCCCTGGATGTGCCCGATCC
Source organism: Pyrinomonadaceae bacterium (assembly GCA_035571655.1). Classification (GTDB taxonomy): domain Bacteria; phylum Acidobacteriota; class Blastocatellia; order Pyrinomonadales; family Pyrinomonadaceae; genus PSRF01. Next base: position 1,967 of record DATNCH010000181.1, on the reverse strand, counting down.
GAAGATCGATGTGCTCGAGCCTGTAGTAAATGTCGACGTCGAAATCGGCGAACAGCGAACGGAGAAAAACATCTCTGGCGTTAATGTAAGCACAGCAACAGGCGGCAAGGTCCAACCTGAAACCACATCTGTTACTCTATTGGGCGCGACGAGTCTGCTCGACTCATTGAAACCCGAAGACATAAAGATCGTCCTGGATGCAGTGGGCCAGAATCTCGAACCACGACTCGAGTTACCGCAGCCGTTGAAGGGGAAAGTAGTTTTGAAATCCGTTCATCCTTCGAAGTTTGTACCGCTCAGATAGGAATCCAACTCTCCAATACATGAAAGCTCTTTTTGGTACTGACGGGATTCGAGGCGAAGCCGGAAGATTTCCGCTCGACGCTTCGACGGTAACTGCAATCGGATTCTCTCTCGCTTCGCACCTCGCGAACACTAGTCACGCACCGGAGATCGTCATCGGTAGAGACACGCGGGAATCCGGCGAATCCATCGAACAATCACTCGTCGAAGGTGCAACGCGCGCGGGAGCAAAATGTCTTTCCGCGGGTGTCATAACAACTCCCGGGGTCGCCTATCTAACACGCGCACTCCAGGCAAACGCGGGCGTCGTAATCAGTGCCTCACACAATCCGTACCAGGATAACGGCATCAAGATCTTTGCGCCGACAGGTCAAAAGCTCGACGACTCGGTGGAAAGGTTGATCGAATCGGATGTCGCCGCAAACGCCGAACAACCTGCCGTCACGAGCGCAAGTCAGCGAGCGTCTTCTCCGGATCTCGAACGAATACTTCGTGAGGAGTATTTGAATTTTCTCGTACGCAAGATCGGGCGCGGATTGGAATTGCAGGGATTGACGATCGTGGTCGATTGTGCAAATGGAGCCAGTTCGATGCTTGCGCCGGCGCTGTTTTCAAGACTCGGCGCAAGTGTGATCCCGATCAATGCGAGTCCCGACGGTCAAAATATAAACCGCGACTGTGGCTCGCTTCACATCGAGTCGTTGCAAAAGAAAGTGTCGAAGGAACGTGCCCGTCTGGGTGTGGCTTTCGACGGCGATGCAGACCGGTCTCTGTTTGTCGATGCTGACGGGAAATTCGTCGATGGTGACGCTACGTTATGGGTGCTGGCTGGGTATCTTCGGTCACATGAGCGGCTGAAAGACAACACGGTCGTGGCTACGGTGATGAGCAATATCGGGCTCGAGCTCGCGCTCCAGTCTGAAGGCATTCGACTCGTCCGCACCGACGTTGGCGACAAGTATGTTTTGGAAGAGCTGTTGCGGCGGGGGGCGAGTATCGGCGGCGAGCAGTCGGGTCACATTATCCTTCCGGAACTCAGCCTCGCGGGCGACGGCATGATCACCGCGCTGTGCCTGCTCCGCGCCGTCAAAGAGTCGCAAAAGACGCTCGCCGAACTGACCGTGGGTTTCAAACAGTATCCCCAGATTCTGTTGAATGTCCGTGTTCGGGAGAAGGTTCCGTTTGCTGAGTTGGCGTCGGTTCGATCCGAGGTCGACGAGGTTGAGGAACTGCTCTCGCAAAAGGGCCGGTTGCTACTGCGGTATTCCGGGACAGAGCCGCTGGCGAGAATCATGATCGAGGGCGAGAACCAGTTCAAGATTGAAGGTTACGCGCAGAAAATCGCGAATGCCATCGAGCGAGAGATCGGCGCGGGCGCGTCGCGTTCGTGAAATTTCTACACCCGACCCCACGAAAAATCTACATGCTTTTTCCGGCTCAACTCACCTCGAAAAGGCCTCGGTTCACTGACTTCGTTGATTTTGCGAGCAAACAAACGGGACTTAAATGCCGCACAAAAAGATTCTTGCACGGCACAGGCGTTGCGATGTATATTGTGGGGCAAGAGAGACGGTTGGTGGATCCTCCGTCTCAAGTGGTTGCTGGGGTGAGGACAGTAACCACGAATATGGATGGGCGCGACGCACTCCCACGTATGTCGCGCC
>DATNCH010000180.1:0-4812 GCA_035571655.1 Pyrinomonadaceae bacterium | reverse complement strand
GCCCCCCTTCGGCACCATCCTATAAGAGCTTTAGTACATCAGCGTAGCCCATTAAAGGGTTCGAGATCCTCTCGACACCTCTCTCGCCGTAAGTTCACTAGCACAGAGTTACATCCACAACCGTGGCATGGTATCTATCTCACACCCAAAATAGACACCATGTAAGTTGAAAAGTAGAGTTTGGTAACCAAGCCTAACAAAACTGTGGCGCAAGCAGGCGAGAAAGGTTCCCAAACAGGGTGTCGAGTAAAAGGAGCGCCTGGTCGCGTTGACGAAGATCGTTCAATACTACTTCTTTGACTTTAACTTCTGATCCGTATAAAGATCTGCTGCGCCCCGCGTGCCGTTCCTATGCAGCACGAACCCAAAGACGACAGTTCAGATTCCGTGTTGGTTCCTTTCCTGACTGCCAAGTCGGAATCGATCTCAGATGAACTGCTGCGAGCGATCATCGACGAACACGCCGAGCCAATTATCAAGAAAATACTTAGAAGCAAGCTGCGAGTGTCACTCAATGGATGCGGCACTCAGCAAAACCAGGACGCGCTCGAGATAGCCGGCGATCTGCGGGCCTCGATTATCTCAACATTGCGAGCCCTAAGACAGAGTCCAAATCAAACAGCAATCGCCAGTTTCTCCGACTTTGTCGCGATCAAAACCTACTGCGCGTGCGCTGACTATTTTCGCGAGAAGCATCCGCAGCGCTGGAGGCTAAAAAACTTGCTGCGCCGGCGCTTGAGACAGAACCCGCGATTTGCTTTGTGGCAAGCTGAAGATAATAGATGGTATGCAAGCTTCAGCAGAGGTCAGGAAACCGGATCCAAAGCCGAAGAACCCGACGCCCCTGAATCCGTTACGCATCCGACGGACGGAAAACTGAGTGATGCTCAGATAAAGTCTGATGAGTTCCTGAATGTTTTGTTTGAGCGCTCCGGTCGACCGATAGGTTTCAATGAAGTAGTAAGAATCGCCGCAGAAACGTGGCAAATCCACGAACCATCGACCGAATCGATTGATACCGATGGCTCGGAGAGAGACGACCAGTTTACAAGTTCAGAACCCAGAGTTGATTTAGCACTGGAGCAGCGGTTGTTCTTTGAGCAGGTTTGGCGTGAGGTGTGTCAATTGCCGGTGCTCCAACGTGCCGCTCTTTTGCTTAACCTCAGAGATTCGAGGGACGGGGGAATGATTTCGTTTCTACCTTTCCTGGGTGTCGCTACTAAAGAGGAGCTCGCCCGATTACTCGAGATGCCTTACGCAGACTTTCAGAGGCTATGGAAACAGTTGCCGCTTGATGATCTCCGCATCGCGCAAATGTTTGGCATAACTCGGCAGCAAGTCATTAACCTGCGCAAAACTGCTCGAGAACGGCTGGCGCGAAGAATGAGAAAGCTCGAAGAGAAGTGAGGAATTTCAAACGCGCTTGGTAAGAATCGGAAGAGAAGTACGGTTTAAGTAAACAGCAGGCGAAAAAAATCGACGACGAATGACGTATCATCTTAGCGAAACCGAGGTTAGTCTTTTCCGCGAGCGGACCATAGGGCCAACAGAACGGAAAAGAATTGATTCGCACGTTGCTGAATGTGAATCGTGCCTGCGTCGAATTCTGCCATCCGAAGATACGTTGCTGGTCTACAGCGAGTTAACTGAAGCTCTGCTGCCGGACAGCGCGGACGAACCTTTTCATCTGTCGAATGCAGAAATCAGGGCGTTCGCGAACGGGTCAATCGACCAGGCCGATCGCGTAATCTTTGAAAGTCACCTAGACATCTGCGATCAATGCATTGAGGCGGTGGAATCGCTCGCGCCAAGCTCACGACTCGAAAGTGTTTCGTCTTCGACCGGACAAGCTGACATCCGGCCGCAACAATTCTCCCCAGCATGGAGTGCGCCTTTCCAGTTTACGCCAGTCCGCGCAGTAGCCGGGTTGTTGGTTGTTGCGGGTCTGGTTTTGGCATTTGTTGTGTGGCTGCGTTGGCCTTCGCGCACCGTGGATCAGACTGCTCAACAGGCCAGCGGCCAAACACCCTCGAACACGCCTGGAACCGGTTCGCCCACGCCCACACAGAAGGAATCAACCAAAGACTCAACCGCCGATCAGCTCGCGGTCGCGGCAAGTTTGGAAGACAACGGCCGCAAGATTCAATTGGATAACAGCGGCAAACTAATCGGCCTGGATGAACTTCCTCAGGCGAGCCGTTCGCTGGTTCGCGGTGTGCTGGCGAATAAAACCTTGTCAAAGCCAGAGGTATTGGACAAATTGACAACACCTTCGATCGCGCTGATGGATCCCACTGCCCGAGAAAACACGTTTGGATTGCTTGGTCCATCCGGGACAGTAATCGCGACGGATCGTCCTAACCTGCACTGGCAAGCCCTGGCGGGAGCGACCAGTTACACAGTTTCAGTTTTTGACGCAGATTTCAATCGGGTAACGCGCAGCGCGCCACAAACAGCCACTCAATGGACCACACCGACCCTGCGCCGCGGGATGATCTATTCGTGGGAAGTAGTAGCAGTAAGAAACGGACAAGAGGTGAGATCGCCGGTTGCTCCCGCACCCAGAGCCCAATTCAAAATATTGGAAGCGGAGAAGCTAATCGAGTTAACGAACCTGAAAAAGCTTGAGCCCACCTCACATCTCACGTTGGGTCTAACGTACGCGCGGTTTGGATTGTTGGCTGAGGCCGAGGGACAGTTGCAAATACTAGCGAGAGAAAATCCGAATTCCCCTGTTGCAACGAGACTGTTGCGAACTGTCCAGGAGTGGGGCAAGCATTAGATCCCATTACCCACGACCACAAATCCGGACCAGTAAAACGGATGTCGATATTTGGGGTCGGCCATTAGTTTGATTGCAGCCCTTCTCAGCGCTTCGGCGGGGCTGGCCTGGGATGATCCACTCTCGGATTGGAGGTTGCGGTGGAAATCTATCATCAGCCGAGCGGTGCTGGTAGAGTCGACCTTCCACTGGCTCGCTACTGTGGTTGAAGTGCCGGCGATGAATAGAGCCCACGACATTCCGATCAATCCTTCACCCGAACCGACCTGCCCACGCGCTGTCTGGCAAGCCGACAAAACCGCCAGGTCGGCGTGAAGATCAAGTTTCATAATTTCCCGCGCCTCCAAAAAACCATCTTCGCTCTCGCTTTCGGTCGCTAATAAGAGGCGCGAGTAAAGGGGATTCACGTCGTCGAATACCCCATGCGCCGCAAAGTGCAGTACGGTATACGTCGAGGCTGTGGCCTTGAAAGTTTCTTCGCGCGCGGCAGTGCCGATCAGGATAGTGCTCGCTTCCGCGCCGTAAATTCCACCTATTGTCTTTGCCTCCGTTTCAGCTTGCGGCAGAGAATCGAAGGACACCTCGCCGCGAGTGAGGCCCAATCCTGACGTCGCGCGGCCGCTCAATGATGGATTGCCTATTGCGAGCAGCCGGTGCGGTAAATACGGAAAAGCTGTGGTGCTGACCTTCGTCCGCAAACCATCCGGGTTGGCCTTGCGACCAGCCACACGCTGCGCCACAACCTTCTTTTTCATTTCGCGCAAAACGCTGAGCGAGGGCACGTAAGACAATGCGTGATCCTCGAGCACATACTTATTTGATCTCGATAGCAAGGCCTGGAACGGTAATTCCCAAAGCCCTTCGGAGGGGACGATATAGATTGCGTTCTTGCCATGTAACTCAGTCTGCGCCGGCTGCAGTAAGAGGTCATACAAGCTCCTGGCCGGTTCTTTGAAATCAGCCGAGTTGCCGGCCAATCTCTGGCGAAAGTCCGCAACTCGTGCGGCCATTTCGCGAGCGCTAACTTCTATTGGATAGACCTTCAATCTCACTGGATCTGTGCTGTTGGGTTTTGTGACAACAAAGAGGTAGGTCCGATTCTGTGTAACCACGTACTCCAACAACGCGGTTTGCGAATCGTTTATCAACGCTCCCGCCTCGTTCAATGACAAAGGTTCAGATCCGCCTCGCCCTGCCCTTAAATCAGGGTGTGCGGCATAGATGCGCGTTTCATATGCTTCGTATTCAAGCCGCGCTTTCTGTAGTTGCGTATCCAGGAAGGCGAGCCGTGATTTATCCGGCTCGCGCAGCGAAATCTCTTTGCGCTGTTGAGAGCTGAGCGCCGTTACTGTGGCCTGCAACTGCTTCTCGTGATCGCGCTCTTCAGCGGTCATCGTTTTAGAGACGTCTGAACGGCCGTGGCGCAGCACGTCGAGCAGCATGCGGCCTTTGGCCATCTCCGCGTAATGAAACGCCTCGGTTATTTTGTTCTGAGCGATCAAGAGCCCGACCATCTCGACGTAAGGCAGAGTCTTATTCTCAAAAAAGAGTTGTTGGTCTCGCTCGCTTCCCACCAGTTGCCCGCGCATTTTTTCCAGGATCGCGATCGCTTCGTCAAACGACTGCTGTGCCCGATCCACTTGCTTGAGCGCGCGGTATGCTTGACCCAACGAGGTCAACGTCTGCCATAAGACCTCAGGTGCATGACCCTCTTTGGCGAGTTCAGCAGCACGAGCTGAAAGTCTTGCGGCTTCGCCGTAGTTACCTTGCCGGTAACGAATGTTTCCCAGGCCGTTCAAGGTGGAGGCGGTGATCGACTTGATGCCCAGCTCTTCCTGAAGCTTCAAACTGCGCTGATAGAAATCATCAGCCTCTCGGTAGCGGTCTTGTGCGGCATAAACCTCGGCAATTCGGTTCAGAAGGAAAGTCGCGCCGCCTTTGTCAAAGGTCTGCTCACAAATTTTCAGGCTTCGCTGGTAATACTCCAGCGCCCGCGTGTTGTCGTTCTGCGCAAAGTAGACATCGCCCAT
>DATNCH010000179.1:0-4699 GCA_035571655.1 Pyrinomonadaceae bacterium | reverse complement strand
ACGGGATGGAAGCCAGTCCAATTGGTTCCTGAAAATGCGCGCGCAGGGCTCGGTGGATTTCCGCTTCGTGTCAGTGCTGGTCTAAACCAGGCCGTATGGATCGAGGTCTACACGAATCGCGATCTTCCCGCTGGTCTGTATTCGGGAACCATAACCGTAACTGCTGACGACCGAAAGCTAACGTTGCCGATCGAGCTGGAGCTGTTTGATTTCAACTTGCCGGATCAAAACAGCATGGACGCGATGGTCTATTACGAGAGTCTGCAACCGAAACTTTATCAGGGTCGCGATCTCGATGCGCGATATCACCGCTTTGCTCATCGCCAACGCATCGAGTTGGTCCACGGCTACGACATCAATTCAGTATCCGCAGCGATGGGACACTTCGACGGCAGCGACTTCACTGCGGCAAACGGTTACGAAGGACCGGGTTTGGGTGTTGGGAACCGCGTCATTCCGCGAACATTCTATGGGCCGGGAAAAAGTTTCGATGAACGCAGCAGCGCATGGCGCGAAGCCGATAGCTGGATGTCGTTTCTTCAGCAAAAGCTTCCGAACGCGATCACTTTTCTCTACCTGCCGGACGAACCCCGGCGGTCCGAATACGACTACATCCGCCAACTTGCCGATAACCTTCATTCGAATCCCGGTCCCGGCAAGGCGTTACCCGCGTTCGTAACCAAACACTATGTTAAGGAGCTCGATGGAGCAATCGATATTTGGGACACCGGCCCGCTGGGATACGACATCGCCCGTGCCGATGAGGAACGTGAACGAGGGCGCAAGTACTGGATTTACAACGGCGGCCGTCCCGCCGCGGGTGCAATCGTCATCGATGCTCCGGCCACAGATCCGCGCGCTACCATCTGGGCCTGTTTCAAACACGGCGTCGACAACTATTTCTACTGGCACGGCGTGCATTGGCAGCACAACCGGCAAAAGCCAGGCGAGCGAAAACAGAACGTATGGGCCAATCCGATCACGTTCGATAACCGTGGCCAACCAAACAAACCCATCGACGACCAGGGCTACATAAATGGCGACGGCGTTCTGATTTATCCGGGTGAAGACAAGCTTCATCCCGATCAGGACCGCGGAATAACCGGACCAATCTCAACCATTCAGCTCGCAAATTTTCGCCGTGGTCTACAGGACCACCAGTATTTAACCCTCGCACGGAAGTTAAAACTCGATGCAGTAGTGAACGAAGTTCTCCAATCAGTGGTCCCCCGTGTTTTCTCCGACTCAGGACCAGCCGTGGGTTTTTCCGAGGCTGGAAATGATTACGAACATGCTCGCTACAAACTCGCGCAAGCGATTGCGAAGCGAAGTAAGGGATAAGGGGCGACGGCGCTTTCAATCGTTTGATTGAAACCGCGTCGCTCAAGGAAAACGGCGCCTGACCTCGCGAACGAAGGGAGAATCGATGAGATACCTCATTGCCACACTATTTCTGATTGCTGTTTGCGGTAGCACTACCCTTGCGGTGACATATCAAGTGGGCCCGACCAGGACGTTTAAAAAATTGCAGGATGTCGCACCGCTGCTTAATCCCGGCGACATAGCGGAGGTCGATGGAAATGCGACTTATCCGGGTGATCTGATATTTACCCGACCCGGCACCGACGTTAATAAAATCACGATCCGGGGAATTCGCGTTAACGGGTTGCGTCCGGTGATTTCGGGCGGCACGAACACCGTTGAGTTTCGCCTGTCAGACCACTACGTCTTCGAAGGTTTCGACGTCACGGGCGGCAGTTTTCGTGGAATTTATCATCACGCTCACGACATTACCTTGCGTGACTGTGTGGTCCACGATTGTCCGGCACACGGAATACTGGGCGCGGATACTGACTCCGGCTCGTTGTTGATGGAATACGTGGAGGTCTATCACTGCGGCAATGGCACCGGACAGCATCCGGTTTACATGGCGACGGATGAGTTTGCTCATCCCGGTTCCGTGTTTCGCATGCAGTACTGCTACTTGCACGATCAAAACGGCGGTAACAATATCAAGAGTCGCGCGGAACGCAACGAGATCTATTACAACTGGGTTTCAGGTGGTTTCTACGGCGAGATCGAGCTGATTGGACCAGACCCGCACGGCAACAAGAACGTGAGCCACGATACTGCGCGTGAAGATTCCGACGTCGTGGGAAATGTGTTTCAGCACATTGCGACTCAAGGCACGCGCATGGCCCGTGTTGGCGGCGACGGCACCGGAGATACTGATGGTCGGTATCGCTTCGTCAACAACACGTTCATCCTGCGCCAGGGACAGACGAGTCCGGTAGTGGAGGTCTTCAACGGCATCGAGAGTCTCGAGATGCACAACAACGTGATGTTCCGCGTTGGCGGTGCAGCGATAGACAAGGTCGTGTTGGAGACGCGCGTGCGTTGGGTGTCAGGGCGTGTGAGCACCGGCAGCAACAACTGGGTAACGACTGGTTCCGCGCTGATTCCAACTGCCTGGACCGGAACAGTATTTGGAGCGAATCCCGGTTTCACTAACATCGCGACTTTTGATGTACACCCGACTTCGACGAGTCCACTGGTTAATGCCGGCAACGGTAATCCGCAGAGTCCGGCAGGACACCCGTTCATCAGTCCATTGTTCCCACCGGCGTTTGTGCCGCCATTTCATACTGCTTTGGCGGTCGGCACAGCGCAGGCGCGACCGGTGTTTGGTGCGATTGATATAGGAGCATACGAGTTCACGCCGTGAGGCGCGTTCATTGCGGTGCTTCAACCACAGATTACACAGATGAACTCTGTGTAATCTGTGGATAAACAACACGTATGAAGCTGGCTTTCTCGACACTTGGTTGTCCGGATTGGGAGCTGCGAGAGATCGTCGCGGCGGCTCGAAACTGGGGTTATGACGGCGTCGAGTTGCGCGCCGTTGGCGGAAGTTTGGATTTGCTCGATCTTGCGGAGTTTGCGCCGGCACAGCTTGCGACGACACGAGCTTATTTTGAAGACGCAGGTATTGAGATTTGCTGCGTTGACACGTCGTGTGCGTTTCATTCGGCGGATCAAAATGAGCGCGCTAATCAGGTGAAGATCGCGCTCGGTCATGCGGATTTGGCGGCGAGGCTTGGGGCGTCATTGATTCGCGTTTTTCCAGACAGGATTCAAGCTGGTGCTGAGCGCGAGGAGACGCGTGACTGGATCGTTACGAGTCTGCGCGACGTCGCCGAGCGTCTGCCTGACGGTGTGAACGTCGCACTTGAGACTCACGGAGATTTCGCGCGAGCGGAATACGCGGCAGAGATCGTCACGCTCGCGAATCATCCGCAGGTAAAACTGATTTGGGACGTCGCGAACTCGGTTGCCGCGGGTGACGACATTCAACACGCGGCGCGAGTCGTTCAACCATATCTGGCCCATGTTCACCTTCGCGACGCGAGGCCAGTCGCCGGATCGGAACATTGGCTTCCGGTGTTGGCGGGCGTTGGCCGCGTGTCATTCGCGGAGGCTGTCGCAGCGCTCGGAGAGTTGAATTACGACGGCTTCGTCAGTTTTGAGTGGGAAAAATACTGGCATCCGGAGATCGAAGCACCGGAAGTTGCACTGCCCGATTTCATCGATGCGATTCGCAAACTTGTTGGGGAATCGAGTGATACGACCAAATGTTCTGGTGTTGGCAAGTGACGTCTTGTTCCAGCACTTCTTTACTGAAACGTCTTTAGAAAAGCTTGGCGAGGTAGCGGGCTGGAACAGATGTTCGTTACGCGACGACTCGTCACAACTGCGAAGCGAGATCGCGAATGCTGATGTGCTGATGACGACGTGGCATTCTCCATTTCTCACGGCTGAGATGTTGGGGACAAACCCGCGCGTGCGATTGATTGCACACTGTGGAGGAGAAGTTAAGTCGCGCGTTGCGGAAGAGGTCTTTGAGTTTGTGACGGTTACAAACGCGGCAGATCCGATGGCTCGCGGCGTCGCGGAAATGGCTTTGGCGTTGACGTTAACTCTCGTTCGTCGAATTCCTGAGTATGCAGGGGAAATGCGCACCGGAGTGAGCAGAACGAATGAGTACGTCAGTGAAGGCGAGACATTGTTTGGCCGGCGGGTGGGAATCGTTGGTTTTGGCCGCATTGGTCGCGCGTTTGCGAACTTGTTAAAGCCGTTCCAGGTCGAGGTTTACGTGAGCGATCCGTATGCGCTGCCGGCTCAGGTTGCGACTCATGGTGGGAAGCTGGTCCAGCTCGATGAACTCGTGAGCTCGTGTTCAGTGGTGGTGCTGTGTGCGGCGTTGACAGCGGAGACGCGAAACATGTTTGACAAACGTCGCCTCTCGTTGCTGACGGATGGAGCCTATCTGATCAATGTAGCTCGAGGCGGGTTGATCGATGTGGAAGCTTTATCAAGTGAATTAAAAAGCGGGCGAATCTCTGCCGCACTCGATGTTACAGATCCAGTTGAGCCATTGCCGGCGGATAACGAGCTGCGCCGTTTACCGAACGTGATTCTCACTCCGCACATCGCTGCCGGTGGGATCGAAATGCGTCGGGAGATCGGTGCAGTGGCGGTGGAAGAAGTGGTTCGGTTCGCAAAGGGCGAGCCGCCGGTCAATCGCGTGACGAAGGAAATGCTCGCAACGATGACCTGATTGTTTGAGGACAAGCTTGACTACGTTTTCGTTAGCGGTGAATCAATCCATTGTGATTAAGAGCGCTGTGCTCCATCGCGT
>DATNCH010000178.1:0-5020 GCA_035571655.1 Pyrinomonadaceae bacterium | reverse complement strand
GCGAGTCGAGAGAGCATGGCATCGCTCACAGACACCGGGACGCCGGGATCCTGGCTGTCGAGTGCCTCTGTCACGAAGAAAGGATTACCACCCGTCACTTCGTAAAGATCGTCGATCGGTTTGCCCGCGCGTGCTGCCAGTTCGTCGACCGCAGCTTCAGAGAGTGGTGGCAGCCGAACACGCCTCACGGATGAACGCGGAAGGTCGCCGAGCACAAGCCTCAGAGGGTGTTCGGCTCGAACCTCGTCGTCGCGATAGGTGATGACGAGTAGTGAATTGAGTTTGTTGATACGGCGACCGAGAAACTTCAGGAGATCGAGTGTGGCTTCGTCTGCCCAGTGAACGTCCTCGAAAACGAGCAGGGTTGAAGGCTGACGTTGCAGTTCCTCGTAAACGGCGGAAAAAATCGTCGCACGCGATGCTTCTTCTTCGAGCAACGTAAGCAGGTTGCCGCGGATCTGTAGCGCGATATCGTGAAGCGGGCCGAGCGGGCGCGGTGTAAACAAAGCGTCGCAGCCGCCCCACAAAACGCGAACGGGGTTGTTTCCTGTGTCGGCGAATTGCTGGACCAGCGAAGTCTTACCTATACCCGCCTCGCCGCTTACGAGAGCAATATGCCCGCGTCCACCTATCACTTCGGCGAGTGTGTCTTGCAATTGCTGGAAAGAGTCTGCGCGCTCGAGTAGATCCATCTTGAGTGATACCAGATTAGACAAACCACAGGTCCGTTGTACAGGAAGTATATGACCGGACCTCGGAATGAGCTATAAATACGAATATGGTAAGCCTCAGGATAGCGGCGATGATTAGTTTCCTCCTTTCGGGGTCGCTCCACGGCGCCTATCGTTTTCAGGAGAGGTCCGATTATTTGGTGGAGAAGGATCGATACTCGAACTATGACTATGGTTATTCTGTACGGATTCCGAAAGGGCTGACTGGCGTGCGATCGCCGTCACCGTTTCCTAATCATGGGTTCTTGATTGAGTTATCCGAACACCCGAAAGCCAGCGTTTCTGTGGATGCCAGCTACAATGCCGCTGAGTGGAGATCTTTCGCTGATGCGATCAATGCTCACAAGAGGTATTTCAAAAACGAGGTGGGTGGCGAGGTCAGTGTCGTAGCGCGGGTACCGGCGGTTCTAGGGGGGCTTAGAGCAACACGTTTTATGATGAAGTCAAAAACTTCAGAAGTGCAAGAGGTGCTCCTTGCATTTAGAAACGTTCCGGGAGAAGTCGGGATCGTTTATGAAATCGTTTTGACGACTCCCACCTCTCGTTATAATAAAGACAAGCACCTCATCGCCGATCTTCAAAGGACATGGAAACTGAAGAATTTGGCCGCAGATTTTCGCAGATGAATGCGGATCAGATTCGCGTTCATGTGCGACACGGGAATTAATCGGAGGATCAACATGGTCGCTGATATTTGGAACGACGTGCGCTTCGGCATTCGAATGTTGCTGAAGAAACCCGGTTTCACCGCCATCGCAGTCATCACACTTGCACTCGGAATAGGGGCCAGCACTGCGATCTTCAGCGCCGTCAACCCGATTCTGTTCGAGTCGTTACCTTACCCGGACGCTGGTCGAATCGTCACGATCTCAGACGACTTCGGCACGACCGATTCGAGCGTGGGAATGACCTTCGGAACGTATCGTGAATTGGTGCAGCGAAGCAGATCGTTCTCAGCCATCGCCGTCGTCAGACCATGGCAGCCTGCTATGACCGGATGGGGCGAGCCCGAGCGACTCGAGGGACAGCGCGTGAGCGCGAGTTACTTTCAGGTCCTCGGCGTATTACCTGCACTGGGATCGAACTTCAATTCAGCCGACGACCGGATCAATGGTCCTAACCTGATCATCATCAGCGAGAGCCTCTGGCAGCGTCGCTTCAACGGCGAGAGCGCAATCATTGGACGGCCGGTCACGCTCGATGGCAACACCGCTACCGTAATCGGCGTCATGCCAAGAGCGTTTGAGAACGTGCTGGCTGCCAAGGTCGAGGTTTGGACTCTTTTGCGTTACGACGCTTCACTTCCCAGCTTTGACGGTCGAGAGTGGGGGCGTCACTTGCGGATGTTGGGCCGCTTGAAGCCGGGTGTTACGACCGATCAAGCCAGATCGGAACTCAACACGATCGCTCGCACTCCGCTACCAGAATTCCCCCGGCCACGTCACGCGGCGCTCGAGAGCGGTATGCTCCTGACTTCACTCCAGGATCAGGTGACGAGAGGCGTCAAACCCGCACTCATGGCCGTCGTTGGAGCGGTTGTCCTCTTACTGCTGATCGCGTGTGTGAACGTGGCTAACCTGCTGTTGGCTCGCGGGGCAAGCAGGCGCGGAGAATTTGCGATGCGGATCGCTCTGGGCGCCGCGCGCAATCGAATGATCCGGCAAGTCCTGACAGAGAGCCTGTTGGTGGCGCTGATCGGTGGCGCGCTCGGGCTGCTCCTGGCGAAGTTCGGAGTACGGGCGTTGGTCACCGTCAGCCCGGTAGAGTTGCCGCGAATGGCGGATATCGGGGTCGATAGGACCGTGTTCGCCTTCGCACTCGGGATCACAACACTGATCGGTCTCGCTGTTGGATTACTCCCAGCGCTACACGCTTCTCACGGTGACCTGAATATAAAACTACAGCAAAGCTCGCGGCGCACTGCGGGCGGGCATCAATGGATGCGTCGCACGCTGGTGATTGCCGAAGTGTCCCTCGCGATCGTTTTGCTGGTGGGAGCGGGTTTGCTGTTCCGTAGTTTGTCGCTGCTGTTCGCGATCGATCCTGGATTTAACACTTCTCAACTTCTCACCATGCAGGTGCAAGCGTCTGCCAGCAGATTCGACGATGAAACGACGCACCGTTTCTTTGCTCAGTCTCTCGACGCGGTCCGCCAGCTTCCCGGCGTCTCGTCGGCTGCGTTTAGCAGCCAACTGCCGTTGAGCGGCGATCTTGACGATGGCTATGGCGTGCACTTCGAATCAAACCCCGAAGACAGTCGAGGAGCGTTTCGTTACGCGGTGAGCCCGGGCTATCTGGAAACGATGGGGATCCCGCTGCGTCGTGGACGGCTGCTGAATACGCGTGACACGGCGAACACACCGCCGGTCGTTTTGATCAGCGAGTCGTTGGCGAAGAGTAGATTTCAGGATCAAGATCCGATCGGGCAGCGCTTACGTCTTGGCGCGAACGATGGGCCATGGAGCACTATCGTGGGCGTGGTTGGTGATGTGAAGCAAACATCGCTAACGGCGAGTCAGGCGAACGCCGTGTACATGACGAACGAGCAGTGGCGTCTTTTCGCCGATAGAGCGTTGTGGTTAGTGGTTCGGACCAATGGTGCATCAGCAGAGCTGGCTCCTGCGATCAGACAAGCAATCTGGTCGGTTGATAAGGATCAACCGATTGTCGGCGTCGCCACCATGGACCAACGGCTCGCATCGTCAGCCGCGGAACGCCGTTTCGCGTTGATCTTGTTCGAGGTATTCGCGTTTGTGGCGGTGGTGCTGGTGGCTGTTGGTCTCTATGGCGTGCTCTCCGCCAGCGTCACGGAACGCACTCGCGAGATCGGAGTACGGTTGGCGCTGGGCGCACAAAGGCGGGACGTGCTTTATCTGATTCTGCGACAGGGTCTAAAGCTGACTCTCGCGGGCGTGAGCCTCGGCTTGCTTGCCTCATGGGCCGTGACACGTTTACTGACGAAGCTGCTATACGGCGTAAGCGCGACTGATCCGTTGGTGTTCGGCGGGGTAGCGTCGTTCTTGACTGTGGTCGCCTTGTTAGCTTGTTACGTGCCTGCGCGCAGAGCGATGAAGGTCGATCCCTTGGTGATTCTGCGGTACGAATAGTTCTCGAACAATTGGAACCGTTACCGCAATCGACTGAGAACTTCGTTCTCCTTTTGCGGAGGCAACTTGCCAAGCCATTCATCAGTCACAACTCCCGCGCTGTTAACGAGGAGAAGTGTCGGCGTTCCTCTTATTCGAATCGCGCTCGGAGACAGTTGCTTGACTTCGTCGATGTTAACGCCAAGTCCATTCAAATAGCTTCGTCCCTCATTAACAGGTTGCGGTAAAACGGCTGCCAGGCGAAAGGTGTCGCGCTGCGTTCGCTCTTGAACAAGGCGCTGGTAAAACGGCGCACTCTCAGTACAGAAGTGGCACGTATTCGATAGCACCAGTAACAGATTCTTATCACTTTTTGACCAGTCTATATCCAGTTGAGAAACCTTAGTCCCGACATTTGACTGGATCTGTTCCGAAGTCTGATTGCCGCTGGTGAAGATATAGCGCTTCGCCAGGACCGCCATCAATGAGATTGCCACGAGAATGATCGCGATATTGGCGAGGAGTTCAAGTCTTTTATAAAGGTTATTCATTTGTCTGTGTACAGAGAGAGCACGGAGCCGCTCTTAACGAACCAGCT
The DNA here is from genome assembly GCA_035571655.1 of Pyrinomonadaceae bacterium. Lineage (GTDB taxonomy): Bacteria > Acidobacteriota > Blastocatellia > Pyrinomonadales > Pyrinomonadaceae > PSRF01. The sequence goes on along the minus strand of DATNCH010000178.1, from coordinate 605 downwards.
CAAAGCAGAAAAAACCTGACAAGGCAAAAGCTTGCCTCGCTACTTCACCCGAGTGATCAGAGCGACGGGATCTCTAATCAACAGCCGGAATCACAAAATCGCGTGCAGTGCTCGAGCGTGGTATTGCACCCGTCAATGCACGTCTGGTCGCTGCAATTATTAAGGCAGTTATCGAAGTTGACATAGCACTGGTTACAGCAGATTGCCGCACCCGCAGTTTTTCCTACCAACCCAGATGACGCGAGTACCAAGCCAGTGACGAGGACCGCAAGCATCAAGATCCTCCGCATTAATTTCGAGATTTCCGTGCGAAACATCCGTCTACTCCTTATCAATTGTAAGTAGAGCAATGAGCAAGGGGGACGCTCGTAGGGAGGATCGTCGTCTGGGCTTTAGGGATGCGAGAAATATAGTACCGCGGCTGTGATAGTGTCAAACGTCATATCGGGCGCAAGCTTAGTCAACTGGCTTTGCACAAAAAATCGAGTTGGGATGGAAGTCTTTCCTCTGCGGCCCTCTGCGTATCTCTGTGTTCTCTGCGTTAATAGGCCTTTTCAACGCAGAGGGCCGCAGAGATACGCAGAGGCCGCAGAGAAACACATCAG
>DATNCH010000177.1:0-54529 GCA_035571655.1 Pyrinomonadaceae bacterium | reverse complement strand
GAGACCTCCGCCTCCACGGCATGTCCATCCCTCTCCAAAGATGTGGTTGCGTGAAACGAATTATCGTTAATCTCAACCGCGCCTAAGTCAGCGTCACCCATCTCGGAGTGAAGCACCGCAGTAAATCCGGAGTTTGAACGTGACACCGTAAGAGTCGCGGGAATGGTTTGCCCGAGAGGTGTTTCGAGTTCAATTGACCACGAACCGATCGGGTCGGTGGCGCCCGGGGCAGCAGTTTTTCGCCTGCCCGCTGTCGTGTAAACCTCGATGTCTTCGCAATAAGGCTGCATCTGTTCGGGCACTGACGCGCCATCGCCGACGACGATCACCGCTGCCACATCGGGCCTGATGTATTTTGTCGCGACTCGCTGAATCTCTTCGGCAGTAACCGCCTGAACACGGTCGCGGTACCTCTCGAGATAATCGTTCGGCAGACGCAGCATCTTGATCTGAAGTAACTGATCCGTGAGTCCTTCCTGCGTTTCGAGCCGAATCGGAAAAACGCCTGTTAGATACGCCTTTGCATCGCCGAGCTCCTTCTCGGAAACCCGCGTGTCGCGGATTCGATTCAGCTCGTAGAAAAATTCTTTCAGCGAGTCGCCGGTAACTGCCGTTCGCACTTCCGCGGTCGCGCGGAATGTTCCCGCGCTCCGGCGCGCATCGAGGTTTGAATAAGCGCCGTATGTGTAACCCTTCTCTTCGCGGAGATTCATAAACAAGCGCGACGATGCGTTCGCACCCAACACCGTATGCATCAACATCATTGGAAAGTAGTCAGGACTGGTCCGCGTGATGCCGCTGTTTGCAATGACAATGTTCGATTGCGCCGATCCAGGTCGATCGACGAGATATCCGATTCTTTTTGTTCGCACCGGCGGCGCGGGAAAATCCGCGACCACATCCTCGCCTCTTTCCCACGTTGAGAACAGCGACTCGACTCGATCCAGAATCTGCTCGTAACGAACGTTGCCGACAACAATAAACACGCCGTTATTCGGAACGAGTTTGGCGCGATGAAACTTGACGAACTCGTCGCGTGTCGAACGATCGATCGATTCCGGTGTGGGCGCAACCACGGCATACGGATGATCGCCAAACATCACGCGCGACACCATCTCGGTTGCCAGAAACGATGGCTGTGCTCGCTGTTGTCGCAAACTCTCTTTTGTATTCTGTTTCGCCAGTTCCACTTCGTTCTCGGGGAACGATGGCTCGAGAGTAACTTCGGCGATCAAATCCAGGACGGGATCGTTGAAATGCGAAAGCGCCGATGCCGCGACGATCGTGTAATCCGAGTTTGCACCCGCGGACAAACTCGCGCCCATACGCGCGATTTCATCCGCGATCTCTTTGCTCGTTCTCGACGTGGTGCCTTCGGGTAACAAACCTGCAAGCAGATCGGTGAGACCCGGAAGCGCGGGCGGATCAAACGCACCACCGACACGGAAAGCCAAACGATAACTTACTAAAGGCAGACGATTATCTTCGACCACCACGAGCGTAAGCCCGTTACTGAGGACAGTCTCCTTCGGTGTCGGTATCGAAATCGGCCTTGGTTGTAGCGGCGCCGGCGGCTTGCTGCGAAAAATTTCTGGTTGACTCATGTTAAGGATGCAATGGACCGGAGCCCGGTTTTGTTTGTGGCGGTACGTCCGCCGGATCCTTTGGTTGTTGAGGCGAAGACGACGGCTTTATCTCTGGAACGTCCACCTTCACGGGTGAAGGTGGTTCGGCCGTGGGCGCCGCGGGAACTTGCGGCGGCGGCGACGCAGGTTGATGTGGATCAGCCGGTGATTGTGGCGCAGCCGACGCGGAAACCTCTTCACCCTGCTCCGCAGCGGCGCCGGGAACAATATCAAGCACCACGCGATTTTCGACGTCGAGGTGACGAGCAGCAGCCTGACGGATGTCTTCGGCAGTGATGCGTAAATAATGGTCCAACTCGGAATCGACGAGACGCGGATCTGAATCGTATAGAGCAAACTCGGCGAGTCGCTGTGCGCGATACATGGTCGACTGACGACCGCGCACGGAGTCGTTGCATAGTGAATTTCGCAACTTCTCCATCTCGGCTTCAGTTGGACCATCGGCAGCGATGTGTTTGATCTCCGCAAAGATCTTGTCGCGAATCTGACTGGGCTCTTCACCCGGCTTCGGCAGCGCAAAGACAAACAAAGCAGATGGACCACGACGCTCGTCGATGCCGCCCTCGATCGACACTACAGATTCATCACCCTTTACCAGTTGCTGATACAACCGCGAGCTGTCACCTTCAAAGAGAAGCGTGCCGGCAAGCGACAGCGCATAAAAATCAGGTGTTCGTCGTTGCGGAATTTTCCAGCCGAGCACGAAAGCGGGCGCGGGCGCTAGTGGATCGTGAAAAGTCTCTTCGCGAATCGTCACTGGGTCCGGCTCGGAAACGTCCACGCGTGGGGGAGTCGGTTGCCGTGGGATATTGCCGAAATACTTCTCGACGAGTGCGCGAGCTTCGTTGTTATCAAAATCGCCGACTACAGTCAGGACGGCATTATTCGGCGCATAATACATCCGGAAAAATTCCTGCACGTCGTCGATTGTGGCTGCGTCGAGATCCTCCATCGAGCCGATCGTCGAATGTGCGTTAGCAGGATTGCTGAAGATCAGCTCGTTCATGCGGATGAACGCGTTGACGTAAGGCTGATTGTCGTAGCGAAGTCGTTTCTCCTCCTGCACGGCGCTACGTTGGTTGTCGAGATTTTCCTGCGTGACTTTCAGCGAGCGCATGCGATCGCTCTCGAGCCAGAAGGCGAGTGGCAGATAGTTTGAGGGGAGCGTCTCGAAGTAATTTGTACGTTCCGTCGACGTGGTGCCGTTCATCGTCCCGCCGGCGTTGAAGATGTATTGAAAATGCGCCGCTTTGGGGACGTTTTCCGAACCCTGAAACATCATGTGTTCGAACAGGTGTGCGAAGCCGGTGCGACCTTCTTTTTCGTTGCGCGAACCAACGTCGTAGTAGACGGCGATGGAGACGACGGGAACCGCGTGGTCGTGACTCAGCACGACGCGCAGACCGTTTGCGAGTGTAAAGTCGTCAATCGGAGTTGGCGGTAATTGGAATGTTTCTGCCACGAGATTTTATCTGCCGGAAACAAAGGCGTGCTTTACCATTCGCGAGGAAGGTAAAGCACTGCTTTGGGGGGAAGTTAATTAGAGGCGCACGGAAGCACGCGCGCCGCTTCGGGAGCTTCAGACCGTTTTGTCGGCGATTAAGCCGCGAAGTTCCGCGCGAAGTCGTTCTATTTCGGCGAGCTTCTGTCTGACGCGCTCAAACAATGCTGATTGAGTCTTGATGCCTTCTTCGATCAAAAAGCCGGCCGCCTCGGCACGACTGCGAAACACACCGGCCTGGACCAGCGCTTCCAGCTTCTCCTGGGCCTCGGGCGAAACCTTTACTGCGACAACGTAATCGTCTTTTGCCGAGATGGCTTTCTCTATGGTCCTACTGATATCACGTCCAATAGCGCTCAGCGATTCAGGTATGCGCGAAGCAATGTCGCGCACTGACGACGCCGTTCGATTCTGTTCTTCCGATGTTGGATCATCGTCACGGAGCATCAGGTCGTCTACTCTTTCAGGTGTTGAATGTTCTTCCTTGTGATACGGACTGCTCATTTGGTACAGACTCCTTTACTGACTACCGAATTCTACCTGTCCGTTCTTACGATTGTTTTCATGTGTTAGTTCATTCTACGGAGCCCGGGAAACACGGTCAAGCTAAGCGCTTGGTGGTGGGAATATGATGTTGCGACTAAGGGCGATAACGCCGAAGGCGTTCGCTAATTCCAGCCCAGGGTTAGCGCGCAAGCGATAACCCTGGGTAAACGTAACCATCATTCGTTCAACCCTGAAAGGGTTATTCCGCACAGGCCTAACGCTTTCAGCGTTGAAGCTAAACTTGTTTTGTACCCAGGGTTGTCGCTTCCGCTCCAACCCTGGGCTGGAATTAGCGAACGCCTTCGGCGTTAGCGGTTAGCTCTTTCAACCTTACCACTACGCCGTTCGTGAACGCCTGTGGAACACAACCTTGCCCGTCAAGTCTGCATCCGTTATATTGCAATGGCGTCGAGATTTATTGCTTGACGTCGCGGAAGTTTGAACAAAAATCGAGGTCTGGCAGTGAAAAGAATTTCGACTCAGCTCGCACTCGTTCTACTCGTCCTTACGCTCATTATTCCCAGTTTCGCTTTATCCCAAACAAGTCAAAATCCGGCGAGAAAACCGGTGCGGCCGCCGCTGAGTCCCGCGGCTGTCGGGCTCGAGCGAGATTTCGACGAAGCGCTGAAGATGATTCAGGAACAGTACGTCGACGGCAAAAAACTGAATTACAACGATGTGTACAAGTCGTCGATCATCGGCATGCTGCGTTCACTCGATCCGCATTCGAACTATTACGACCGCGAAGAGTTTGACGAGCTGAAAACGGATCAGCGTTCGGAGTACTTCGGTATCGGCGCCTCGATCCAAACGTACATTCGCGGCGATCAGGCTGACACTTACATCACTGCGACTTTCGAAGGGTCTCCCGCGAGTCGTGCCGGTTTGCGTTATGGCGATCGCATTGTCGAAGTCGACGGCGTGAAGATGACGGGTAAGCCGTCGCTGGAGGTTCGCGACAAGATTCGCGGGCCGCGCGGATCTACCGTCAAGCTGACGTTGGAACGTGCTGCCAACCTAAAACTCGAGAAGGTCGACATCGTCCGGGACGCGGTCCCGCAGCCGTCGATACCCGATGTGTACATGCTGAAACCCGGTGTCGGTTATATCGACATGACGAGAGGTTTCAACTACACGACGACCGACGAGTTGCTCGATGCGCTCGAAATTTTGCACTCGAAGGGAATGGAGTCCCTGGTGCTCGATCTGCGAAATAACCCAGGCGGATTTCTGGACCAGGCGATTCACGTGGCTGAGGTGTTTTTGCGCAGCGGCCAACTAATCCTGACGCAGAAAGGTCGGAATGGTTTTCGCGACAATACCTACGAGTCGCGAAACAACGCGCCCGACATGACCCCGCTGGTAATCCTGATCAACGACAACACTGCGTCGGCTTCAGAGATCGTAGCCGGAGCGATGCAGGACCACGACCGCGCCATCATCGTGGGCCAGACGAGCTTTGGGAAAGGTCTTGTGCAGAGCATTATCCCGCTCGAGTACGGCGCGGGGCTGACGCTTACGTCCGCGAAGTACTACACGCCATCGGGCCGGCTGATTCAACGCGATTATTCGAATGGCGGTTTTTACGACTACTACACGCACGGCGCAGGTATTGCCCGCGAGCCAAACAAGGAACCGGCGAAGCCGAATGGGCCTGAGTCGAAGACGGATACGGGTCGCGCGGTGTACGGTGGCGGCGGAATCATGCCTGACGAAAGCGTGAATCCGAGGACGGTTAACCTGACGCAGCGCCGTTTGCTTAGTCCAACGTTTGCTTTTACGCGCGAACTGGTTAATGGACGCATTCGTGGTTTGGAGTCGAGTAAGCTGACTGGTCCAATCAAATACAGATATGACCTCCAGCCGGAAGATTTCAAGGTTACAGACGCGATGTTTCGTGCGTTTCGTGATTTCGTGGCGGCCGACCCGTCGTTCAAAGTCACAACCGCAACGGTCGATCGAAACCGAGCTTTCATTGAAAACGAACTGCGCTTCAACCTCGTGACCGCGGCTTACGGCCGCGTCATCGGCGACAGAGTTTTTATCACCAGCAACGATCCGCAGGTTGCGAAAGCCGTGGACGTGCTGCCAAAAGCCCGCGACCTCAGCAAAAGATAAAAAACATAGGTCCTATAAGTCCTATAGGACCTACTCCCTGATGTTTCAACCGTAAAACAAAGTCTTGCGTCTAAAACCTCTCGTGTGATAGGTTTGGGAGGCATGAAACGTCCAAATCGATCAGCCAAGGCCCTCGTTAACACCGAAGAACTCGGGCGCGCCGTGCGCCGCCGGCGTGAGGAGCTTGGACTCAGTCTCCGCGACGTCGCCGGCAAAACATCCGTTTCCGCGTCCACACTCTCACGTATTGAGAACGGCACCGGAAAACCAGACGCTGACAACATCGCGCGGCTGACGGCGTGGCTCGACGTCCCAATGGAACGCATTCTGAGCGGTCGAGACCCGCAGGCCGAAGGATCACAAGCAGTGGTCTATTATCCGCAAGAGCCCGTGCCTGAAATCGTCGAAGCTCACCTGCGCGCCGATCGCAATCTCACACCCGAAACCGCCGCTGCGCTGTCCGAACTGTTTCGCGTCGCCTACACTCAATTCAGTAAAAGCACAGGCGACAAGGGTTCGAAGAAGCGACGCTAAACGACCGTAGTCCAGTGTGAATCCGTTATACTTTTTTCTGTGCTGCTCGGCGATCTACCTTCCGGTGAAAAATGGCGAAACTTCGAGTTGAAAGCTCTCGGACTGCGCGACTTCGCCCGCGTCGCAGTTGACCAGCCGCTCAATCCCTTCGATCTCGCAAGCTACGCGAATCTCATGGTCATCCGCTTCGACGAAGTTGCGGGCCTCAGCGAGACTTCGCGCGAGCACCTGCTCGGTTCCGCGTCAGAGAAGTGGTCCGGCGGCGCCGCTACTCTTCCCAACGGCATGAAGCTGGTAATACTCAATCCAACTCACGGCCGTTCGCGAACGAACGCAACGCTCATGGAAGAGATTTGTCACGTGTTCCTGGGCCATCAACCGAATCGACTATCGGTCGTCACGAGAGATGAACGCGGAAAGGTAATGAATCGTGATTATCGTAAGGCTGATGAAGAGGAAGCGTATGGCGTAGGCGCGGCGGCCCTGGTTCCGTACGCATCGTTGAAGAGAATGCTACTACGAGGAAAGACCTCGAAGGAGATTGCATTGCACTTTCGGGTTAGCCCGGAGCTAGTTGAATATCGAATGAAAGTTACGCATCTCTGGCGTGAACATAAAGATCTCTCGCGCAAAGCCGCAAAGGCGCAGAGTGAACCAGGTGCTCAATAAAGCTTTGCGTCTTTGCGCCTTTGCGCGAGAATATCTCTTTTTGAGCCGAGTCGGTACACTGAAAACATGCCAGAACGATTGAAAGAAGCAGCATCGCAAGGCCTGAGCACGATCGACAAGCTGCGCCTGCTGTTGGACATCACCAAAAAGATCAGCCGTTCGCTGGACCTCCAGGAAGTACTCAACCTGGTGATGGACACGCTCGATTCGCTGATCCCATACGACGCGGCGGGCATCTTCGTCCTGCAATGCGTCGACCCGGAGACAGTTCCGCCGGGCGAGGAACCGTGCGAGTTCAAGTCAGAAGCAGTCCGTGGTTACGACATCGACGAGCTTTCCGATCTGCACCTGAAGCTCGGTGAAGGATTTATCGGCCACGTAGCGTTGAGCGCCCAGCCTGTTATTTCTCCCGACGTTCGCAACGATCCGATTTACATCAACGCCCGCGACCGCACGCGCTCGGAGATGGTTGCGCCAATCATTTCGAACGAGGAAGTGATCGGCGTGTTCGATCTCGAAAGCGACGAGCTCAACGCTTATTCAGCCGACGATCTGGAAGTGTTGATGTTGCTTGCATCGCAGGTGGCCATCATCATCGAGAAGGTGATGCTGCACGAGCAGTTGATCGAGAAGAAGAGACTTCAGGGACAGTTGGAAGTAGCACGGCAGGTCCAGTTGGAGTTGCTGCCGCCGGGAGATCCGGAGATACCCGGCTACGATATCAGCGCCTACAATTTTCCGACCGAAGAGGTTTCCGGCGACTATTACGACTGGGTCAAGATTTACGACGATCAGATCGGGATCGTGATTGCAGACGTGTCAGGCAAAGGTGTGCCGGCGGCAATCCTGATGGCGTTCCTGCGGGCCAGCCTGAGAGCCGCGACGCACATCGGCTACGCGACGAACATCTCGATGGCGAAAGTGAATTACCTGCTGTGGGAGTCGATTGAACGAAACCAGTTTGTCACCGCGTTTCACGGAATTCTGGATGCCTCGAACAAAACTCTGTCGTACTCGAACGCGGGCCACAATCCGCCGATCCTCATAAAGGCCAGCGGCGAAAGCCAGTTTATCGAGCACGGCGAGCAACCGCTGGGAATGTTTCCTCAAACTCGCTATCACGAGTATCACGTGCTGCTCGAACCTGGTGACGTGCTGGTCCTGTACACGGATGGCGCAACTGAAGCAAACAGTCCGAGCGGTGTGGAATTCGGCCGAGAGCGTCTCGTACAAGCCGTGAAAGAGAATTACGACAAACCCGCACGCGAGATGATTGCGACGCTGGAACTCGAAGTTTTGGAGTGGACGGACAACGCTGGCGCTGACGACGACGTCACGTTTTTCATCATTAAAGCGTTGAGAGATAAGTAAGAAATTTCCTCGCAAAGACGCAAAGGCGCAAAGGTTTTGATGGATTCCTTTGCGCCTTTGCGTCTTTGCGAGAAAAACTTACGTTGTGCCCGCGCTTATTAGGGTATCCTAGTGTGCGGTCAGCGAGCAGTGAGCGTGGTCACCGCCCGGGGCCAATGGTGCACGATAATCGCCAAAGTGAAACTCAGCTTCCTCCGATAATGCGTAAACATCAAAGCCATATGCATCGAGATAGTCTGCCAAATCATCGGGGGAAAGAAGATATAAGGCAGGCGAGTAACCCGCTTCAACACGAATTTCCAGCAGGCGCTCAATTACTTCCAGTGGTGCAAAGCATCTAACAGGATCTCTGTAGGTTGCCATGTTTTCCAGCGCCTTTCTTTTCAATTTCACGAGCACGGTCCAATTTTTTTGCTCACCGTGCTTCAGCAGAACGACACTTTGATGTACGCAGGTCGTAAGTAGTTTGTTCTTCACCGGACAAATATTCATTGGCGAAACTTGTCATTCGATTTGACGCGCAACCCGCGGCAAAAGTTCCTAAAAGAAAATGAGCAGCGAACCTACTACCTCAAACACTCAAACTCCGGCCCCACCACCACCTAATTTCGTAGTTGTCCTGCGCGAAATGCTGCGGGCTTCAGACAAGGTCAGCGATCTGATATTCAGCCCCGGCCGGCCGCCTCAGATCGAGCTCGCGGGCAAACTCGTGCCGGTGCGCATCGCCGGTTTGGAGAAGTTGACTCCGGCCCACACGGCCGGCATCGCGAAGCTGATCATCGCGAACCAGCAGACGGCCCAGGAGAGCCTGGACAAGACCGGTAGCGCCGACCTTTCGTTCAGTGTGCCAGGCGACGCGCGTTTCCGAGTGAATATCTTCAAACAACGCGGGACACACGCCATCGTCATGCGCGTTATTCCGATGCGTCCGCCGAGGTTCAGCGATTTCAACCTGCCCGAACAACTGAAAGAGATAGTAGATATAAAAAACGGCATCGTGCTGGTGACTGGTCCAACCGGCAGTGGTAAGAGTTCCACGCTGGCGGCGGTGATCGACCTGATTAACGAGACGCACTACTACCACATCGTCACAATCGAAGATCCGATCGAGTTTCTGCATACGCACAAGAACTCGACGATTCACCAGCGCGAGCTACACTCCGACACGCCGAGCTTTTCGATCGCTCTTCGCGCCGCGCTGCGGCAGGCGCCGAAAGTGATACTCGTCGGCGAGATGCGCGATCGCGAGACGATTGAGGTCGCGCTCGAAGCTGCCGAAACGGGCCACCTCGTGCTGTCGACTCTGCACACGATCGACGCGTCAAAGACTGTGGATCGAATCATTGGCGTGTTTCCGAAGAATGAAGAGAAGGTCATCAGGACGCGTGTGGCGCAGTCGTTTCGATTCATCGTTTCTCAACGGTTGATTCCGCTCGGCGACGGAAAGGGAAGAATAGCGGCGATCGAGATTCTGAAGTCGACGATGCGCACGCGAGAATACATCGAGAAGGGCGAGTCGGAAGGCAAGTCGCTGATCGATGCGATGGAGCAGGGCGATCAGGACGGCATGCAGACGTTTGATACGGTGATTGAGCGGTTGATCAGGGAGGGCGTGGTGAGTATCGAAGGCGCGCTGCCGTATGCGACGAATCAGAACAATTTGTTGCTTCAGATCGCGGATCTCAAGGGTGTACCACGGTCTCAGCAGCCGTCCGAGCCGGCGCGCGATGAAACCTCAATGCTCGATTTAATCGAACCGTAGGCCACAAAAAAGCACAAAACGGAACACATATCTTGTGTTCTTTTTTGTGCCTCTTTGTGGCTATTTGCTATCATGCCGCTCGACTGATGTTTTCGAAGGTTCAAAGGGTCCTGCTGGGCCTTGTATTTCTAGCGGCCTTCTCCCCAACCACAGCCCACGCCGAGGATGAGATCCGCATCGACCTGCCTGCGGGTGGACAGCTAAAAGTTCGCAACGACTTTGGCAACGTCTCCGCCGAAGTGTGGGACAACGCCTTTGTCGCAGTGTCGGCAGTGGTTGATGGTCCAGCGAAGCTCACGCGATCGCCAATCATCATCGAAAACCGCGGCTCTGTGCTGACCATTTCGGTCGTACGACGACCAATAGATCCGGTTGTTTCAGTGCATCTCAAGATCAAGGTTCCCGCCGACGTCGACATCACTGGTCGCTCTCAACGCGGCACTCTGTTTCAACAACGTCTCGGAAAAGCCGACCGCAAAGTCGATATCCAGACCACAACCGGCGAGATAACGCTGACCAACGCAAACCCACCCGAACTCATCGGCGCCAACAATTCAAAAACTCCTGCCGGTACGCCTACTGGTCCAGTACCCGGCGACGACATCAGCGAAGGCGACGTGATACGCGTCGATTCGCAACTCGTCACGCTCAACGTCAGCGTCATCGATCGCGGCACCAATCGTGGACTTCTCGGGCTAGGCCAGGATGATTTCAAGTTATTCGAAGACGGTCAGGAACAACGTATCGTCCAGTTTGAGTCGTCGTCAGCGCCTTTCGATCTGGTCCTCTTAATCGATCTGTCCGGGTCGACCAGAGAAGTCGTGAAGCTGATTCGTGCTGCGGCTCTTCGTTTCGTCGAAGCCGCGCGGCCCGCGGATCGTATCGGCATCATCACCTTCGCGGGAGAACCGGCGGTAGTCTCCACGTTAACCGCCGATCGCGAACTCCTGCGCCAGCGCATCGAGACGATCGATACAGCACGCGGCGACACGAAGCTCTACGATGCGACAAATTTTGCGATGGAACAGGTCGCTAAAGACTCTAAGAAGTCGAGAAGGACTGCTATCGTCTTGATGAGCGACGGTCTTGATGGGACAATCCCCGGTGTCAGCGGACAACAAGGCTCCCGTACTTCTTACAAGGACACTCTACGGAACATCCAGGAATTTGACGGTGTTCTGTACACGCTGTGGCTGAATACGGAATACGAGGCCATGAGCCCGCTCGACACCCAGCCCGAAGCTTTCGACGCCGGACACGACCGCATGAAAGAGATGGCAGACGTTGGCGGCGGCGTCTTCTATCCGGTCGAACGACTGACGGATCTCGCCGGTGCTTATGAACAGGTCGTCGCAGACCTCGGAACGATGTACAGTCTGGCGTATCGTCCGGCAAACAACGCGAGGGACGGGAAGTGGCGAGCAATCCGGATCGGTATTAACCGCAGTAACGCTGTCGCGCGCGGCAAACGTGGTTACTATGCAAACTAAGCGCACTCTCCTGAGAAGAGTTCCCTCGCAAAGGCGCAAAGGCCCAAAAGAAAACCGGATCTTTTTGGCTTTGCGCCTTTGCGAGGGAACTATCTTGATAGCACTTGTTTTAGCCAGCATCGCGGTGGGCCAGGATCCGATCGAGACGATTCGCATCGATTCGGATCTGGTGGATCTCAAGGTGAGCGTGCTCGGATTCGATCCGAAAGCTCCGGTGCCGCTGCTCGATTCGAAAGACTTCCTCGTGATGGAGGACGGTATACCACAGGAGATCTCGTTCTTCGCTGCCGCCGACACGCCGTTTGATCTCGTGTTGTTGCTCGACCTATCGGGTTCGAATTCCAGGAACGTGAAAATGATTCGCAACTCCGCGAAGCGTTTTGTAGACGCGGCGCGCGACATCGATCGCATCGCGCTGGTTACGTTCACGGATAGACCAGCTCTCTACGCGCCTTTCAGTTTGGATCGACGCAAGTTGAAAAAGACGATCGACGAGATCGACGAAGCTGTCGGTGGTACGAACTTTTGGGATTCGATGGATTACGTTTTGATGGACCTGGTCCCAATGGGAACCGGCCTGAGACGCAGCGCGATCGTCGTGATGACTGATGGAATCGATAACGCGCTTCCGGATGTTCCCGGCACCGGCTCCAGAGTCACGTTCGAAGGATTGATCGACAAGATTCGAAAGTCCGAAACACTCGTCTTTCCGATCTATCTCGACACGGAAGAGGAGAACGTCAAACGTTATCACGTGCCACGAGCCGCTTACGCACAGGCGCGCGCGCAGCTTAGCCAGATCTCAGTTGTGTGTGGAACGCCGATGTACCAGGCGAAACAGTTAAGCGATCTCGACGCGGTTTATGCGCAGGTTGTACGCGACCTCAGCACTGTCTACAGCATCGGCTATCGTCCTACAAACAAGACACTCGATGGAAAGTGGCGCAGCGTCGAGGTCCACCTGATCAAACGTTCCGATCTGTTTGCCCGCACGAAACGAGGCTACTACGCCAGGCTCCTGGAGAAATCCTGATCCGCGTCTAAAAACTTGTAAATGTCTATATCCCGACTATAATGCTCGGGAGTTTTCTCTCCCAGCCCGCATTCCCAATTTGTGTGATTCGGAGGGTATTTCGATGAGAAGAGCTTCCAACCTCCCAGTATCGCTACTTCTGGCAAGTGCGATCATCCTTTGCTGCTCGATCGTCAATCTCGCGCAAAACCGTGAGAAATTCGTGATTTCTGCCAAGGCGGGCGGGATCAACGCAATCACCGGACAGGCCAGCGTTCACGCAAGAGGTGAAAACGACTGGCAACAACTAAACATAACGGATGATCTGAACGCCGGGGATCGCGTGCGTACCGCGTCCGACGGTCGCGTCGAAATCCTTCTGAATCCGGGCTCTTACCTGCGTGTCGGCGGCGACTCGGAAATCGAGCTTTCAGACAACACGCTTGCGAATCTCGAGGTTCGTCTGTTGCGGGGCACAGCCATTGTCGAAGCGACAGGCGCTGATGAGATGGAGCTGAATATCAACATCAGCACGCCTCATACGAACTTCGCCATCGTCCGGCAGGGACTTTACCGCCTGAATGTCGTGCCTGGCGACGCCACCGAGCTCATAGTTCGCAAGGGTCGCGTGATCCTGAACGGGACACATACGAAGGTTAAAGGCGGAAACAAAGTCGTTTTTAACGCCAACAATGTCTCTGTCGCAAAACTCACGAAGGACGAGAAGAAGGCGCTGGACAGGAAGGAAGTGGACGTCTGGAGCAAGGAAAGGGGCCAGACACTTGCCAAAGCCAATCGACGCATCACCGATCGCATGATGACATCTGCATTTTCTTCATTCAGAGATTGGGATCCGTGGGGTCGCCGGCTCGGGTTCTGGTTCTATAGTACCCATGCAAATTGCTACACGTTCCTGCCGTTTTATTACGGTATTACCTCGCCTTACGGCGGTTCCTATTGGAATACACTCTATTACTATCCGCGTCCGAACGTGGCCTATCCGCGTGGAGGCTATCCGTCGGGTGGTGGCTCCTATCCTTCTGGCGGTGGTAGCTCGACTGGAGGCAATGGAGGTTATCGTCCGTCACCTCCATCTGGCAGTGGACCGTCCAGCGGCCCTGTCAGGATGGCGCCGACAATGCGTCCTGGACCGATAGGGAATCCGGATCGAATGCCGTCGAGGAAGTCGGAGCCGTCGCGGCAACCCCAATAAGCAAATCTGCGGCTCAGCGTGGTTCCTTCAAGAGTTCGTCCAGCTCTTCGTTGATTAGTGTCTTTATCTCGGAATACTTCATCCCAGCGAGGATCAACTGCGTCAGGGCTGTTCGGAGTTGCGTTCGCAGGCGTTCGTCGGGCTTTTCTTTGAGGGTTTGTGAGATGACGACCGCTCCAGAGCCGTGCTTCACGCGGATCAGGCCTTCTTTGTGGAGCCGGCGGTAGGCGAAAGCCACGGTGTTCAGGTTTACGCCCAGATCCGAGGCGACCTGCCGCACGGGTGGCAACAGCGTCCCTTCTTCGAGCTCTCCGCGAGCAATCAGGGTCTTAATCTCATCCACCAACTGCTGATACAGCGGCCTCGCGTCTCGTTCATCTACGGTTACGAACATATTGTCTGGTGATTGTATACACTAGACAATCAAGGGTTGTCGAGAGATTTCGCAAGGGCGGCTGCGGATTCGATCACTGAATCCAGACGCGCGTGGGAGCTAATCGTATCTCCAACCATGAAGAGGTTGGGCAGAAATGTCCGCCAGGTCCGAGTGGGACTGGAGGGGCCGCCCTCCGTGGCCGCCCCTCCCTCGATACCGAGGACCATCCCGAGCTTTCGGCGCGTGAGGTCGTAGAAGGTGCGTGGATTTGCGGTCTCGATGATTTCGACGTCGCTCCCGAGTTCGGGCAGCGCCGCGTGTAACCTGCTCCAGAAGCCCTCGAGTGCCGCCTGGTCCCATTCCTCGTACTCTTCCTCGCTCGATTGATACGTGAACCACGACTCCACGTCAGTCTCAGTCTGAAAGGTCACAGTTCGACCCGACGAAATTGCCAACGTGAACTCGCCCTGACTGTCTTCAACCAGCATCCGTTCCGACGGCAAACGCGCGACAGCAGACTCTCCGATACTCGCGTACACGAGATACGCACCTCTGCCTCGAAGCGCGTTCAGGTGCTTCTTGATTTCCGGCGGTGTGCGGTTGAGCCCGACAAGCTTTCCATATGTATCCCAGACCGTGAGATTGCTAATGATTGCTCTCTGCGCAAAAACTCTCTCGCCACTCAACAGGTCTACGCCGATCGCGCGACCAGACTCATCGTACGCAAGCCGCAACACGGGACTATTGAGCCGCACGCTGCCGCCGCTGACTTTAATCGACTCTGCGAGACGCTCAGCGACGGTTGCCGGGCCACCCGCGATCGAGTAGAGATCGTCCGTTGTCGATCTGACGTCAGTTCCGTCAGCCTTTCGCACAACGTACGGCGACGTAAGCAGAGTTGCTTCAGGCGCATCGACCGGCAACTCGGAAAAGAGCCTTTCGTAAATCCCGCCGGGACCGAACGAAGTGTAGAGTCCCATTCCCGGCTCGAAGTCGTAACCAGCGAATTCAACGCGCGCAATGCATCCACCAACCTGCGACTGTCTCTCCAGCAGACACGTGTTCATCCCGCGCGCGGACAACAGCGCTGCAACAGTCAAACCACCGATCCCGCCCCCTACAACGATAACGTCGTAGCCCATCACGTCGACTTCTCGATGAAGGGTGCAAGCACGAGAATTATCGATTGAATGCCGTTAAATACGAGGTGGATGATAAACGCAGGATAGACCTTGCCGGTGAGTGCGCGCACGACCGTCAGCGCGATGCTCAGAATCGTGATGACAAGGATTACGGAGATGTTGTTGTAGTACTGAAAGACGTGTACTCCCGCAAACAGGAGCGAGACGAAAGCCACAGCGATGCCCATGCCGACGGGTTTTTCCAGTGCCGGGTTCAGCACCATCATGACGGTGCGCGCAATTTTCTCGATCGCTGGATAGAGCACGCCGCGATAAATTATCTCCTCGACAAGCGGCGCAGTGGCGAATGCTACAAACGCAGTCGCGAAGCGCGTAGCCATCGAACTCTCAATCAGCATATCCAATTGAGTTTTCTCGCCGCCGAAAATACTCGTAACGGCCCACGCCAGCCCCAACAGAACCAGAGCCAAAGCGACGCTCAACATCGTCGCGATTTTCTTATTAGTACCTTCCGGCCAGTCGAATCCGATCGCCTTCCAAAAGGGACGCCTGCCTCCTTCGCTGACCACCATCCACGCGATGACGAGAGTGAGAAGATGTGTCGGAATAATCCCCAAAACCGACAAGAAGAGCAGCGTTTTGTCGGTACTAATCGCCTCGGGAGAAATCGCGCCGCCGGAGTTGAAGATTCTGTAAATCATGTAAGGCAGCGCAACAATTACCGGAACGAACACCAGCAATATCACGCTTACGACCCACACCATCACGGCCTTTCCGACGTCGAACCACTGGCGCCACCAGTCAATCGGTGGTGGAGTCGGAGCCGGCTGAACTTCCGTGGCGAGAACTGTTGCGGGTGGATCTGCGTGCTCTTCGTGGAGCGGCGTTACTTGCTGTGACGATTCTTCTGTGAACACGCTTGGGAGTTTAGCCTAGGGCACAAAGAAGCACAAAAGAAACAAGAACTTAATTCTAAGGTGCTTTTGGTGCCTTTTTGTGGCTTTAAACGGCCGGATAATCGAGCTCCAGCATCGGCGAACCCACTCGCGGCGCCGCGAGCATTAGACCAATGATTGTTTTCGCATCCTGGATCTCGCCACTCGTGATCATCTCCAGCGCTTCCTCGATTGGGATGCGCACGATTTCCAGGATCTCGTCCTCGTCGAGTAATTGCTGTCCTTCTGAAAGGTCGGTTGCAAGATAGACCCACATCTTCTCTTCGAGAAAACCGGGCGACACAAAGAACTCCGACAATTTTTCCAACCGCGACGCCACCAGGCCCAGTTCTTCCTGTAGCTCGCGCGCCGCTCCCACGTCAGGTCGTTCACCGTCAGCAAGTGTCCCAGCCGGAGCTTCAAGTAGATAACGGACCGCCGGGTGACGATACTGCCTGACAAGGCCCACGGTGCCGTCGTCGAACACCGGGATGATCACCGCACTTCCGTGATGATGAACAACCTCGCGTTGATATGTCAGTTCACCTTCGCTGATCGTGTCGACCGTGACGTTGAATACGCGGCCGTCAAACACTTTTTGGCTGCTGAGTATTTTCGGTAGTTCTGTTGTCATGTTGGTCCATCCAAACTCAAGATCGACGGGCGCACCTCGCCAATCAGATAGAGCGACCCGGCAATGCATATCAAACCTTCCGGGGGCGTTTTCTCGACCGCGACACGCAGCGCCTCAGCACTCGAATCAGTTTCGATAACGGTGCCTCGAGCAAAGCGGTTCGCCACGGGTCGAAGCATTTCGATCGACGCGCTTCTGGGGTTCTCAACCGGAGTCAGAATGAGAACGTCAGCCACCGGAAACAGTATCTCGCCGATCTGATCGAGTTGCTTATCACGCATTGCGCCAAAAACCAAAGTCAACGGCCGAGGCGCGAATTCGTCCAAATACGCGCGCAACGACTCGCATCCCGCGGGATTGTGGGCGCCGTCGAGTAGAAAATCTGGTTTGTGAGGAATAAGTTCAAGCCGACCGGGGTGATGCGCGTTTTCAAGACCAGAGACGATCTCGGCGCGGGGAACGCGAAGTAATTCAGCTAAGCAAATCGCGACCGCGGCATTATCGATCTGATGTCGCCCACGCAGGCCGAGTAAGACATTTTCATACTCGGTCACATGTTCACTCAGGATCGGAGTCACACCACACTCGTCACAGCGACGCAGTAAAACCGACATAGCCGCGGGTTGTTGTCTCGCTATCACGGCCTTGACGCCCGGGCGGATAATCGCGGCTTTTTCACTCGCGATGCTCTCGATCGTGTGGCCCAGGTATTCCTCGTGGTCCATTGCGATCTGCGTGATGGCGACGATCGTAGCGTTCGCAGCGGTGGTGGAATCCAGCCGTCCACCTAAACCCGTTTCAAGGATCGCTAATTCGATTCCTGCGTTGCGGAACGCGAGTAACGCAATCGCAGTCAACTGTTCGAAGAACGTTGGCAGCGCCTCGATCTTTTCAGACACTTCCCGCACGGTCGTTGCGCACGACGCAAATTCTTCGTGTGAGATCGACTCACCGGAAACCTTGATCCGTTCGGTGATCGAAACAAGATGAGGCGAGGTGTACAGACCAGTTCGGATTCCGGCAGCGCGGCAAATCGAGTCCAACATGGCGGCGGTCGAGCCTTTGCCATTTGTTCCCGCGATCTGAACAGAAGGAAACGCGCGTTGAGGATTGTCGAGAGCGTTGAGCAGGAGTTCCGTATTTCTAAGACCCAGCTTGATCGTGAGCGTCTCATGTCCGAGTCCGAGGAGATACTCAACCGCAGCCGCAAAATCCATAACCAAGTTTAGCCACAAAAAAGCACAAAAGTCACAAAAGAAAAAGGGAAAGAGTCACAAAAAGAAAAAGGGGAAAGAGTAAAGAAGAAAAAGGAAAAGAGTAAAGCGGGCGTTACTCCGTTTACCTGTTTTGTGAATTTTGTGCCTTTTTGTGGCTATTATTTAGGCCCTGCGGCTCCACTATCTCGGGATTCATCATGAAGTTCAGCACTTTGACGACGTAATCGCGCAACTCACGACGATCGACGATCGCGTCGATCATGCCGTGGTCGAGAAGAAACTCAGATCGTTGAAAATCCTTCGGCAGCTTCTGGCGAATCGTCTGCTCGATGACTCTCGGACCCGCGAATCCGATCAACGCTTTCGGTTCCGCGATAATCACATCACCGAGCATCGCGAAACTTGCAGTGACGCCACCCGTAGTCGGATCGGTGAGAACGGAGATGAACGGCAACCTTGCATCGTCGAGTGTTGCGAGTGCCGCGGAGATCTTCGCCATCTGCATGAGCGAAAGCATGCCCTCCTGCATGCGTGCTCCTCCGGAAGCGGAGAAGATGATCACCGCACAGCGTTCGCTCAGCGCGCGCTCGATCAGTCGCGTGACTTTTTCACCGACGGCCGAGCCCATCGAACCGCCAATAAAGTTCATGTCCATCGCACCGGCAACGACGGGGTGATCCCCGACCGTGCCACGCGCGTTGATAATCGCCTCGGGCAGGCCCGACATCTCCCGCGCCTGAATCAACCGCTCCTCGTAAGGCTTGAGATCGACGAACTCGAGCGGATCGATCGAGATGACTTCTGAATCGAGCTCTTCAAACTTGCCTTGATCGAAGAGTAAGGAGAGTCGTTCCCGTGCACTGATACGGAAGTGGTGGCTACAGTGTTTGCACACCTGGAGACCGTCTTCGAGCTCGCCTTTGAAAAGGTGCGCTTCACACCCGTCGCATTTAACGAAGACATTTTCAGTCTTCACATTGCGTTCTTCGGGCGGAACGGCCTCAATTCGCTGATTTTTTTTACTGAACCAGGCCATTAGAATGCGGGGAAGGGTAGCACGAAACCTGCGGAATCAAAACTCAATCCCTTGTTGCGCGCGGATTCCGGCGGTGAACGGGTGTTTTACTTCGGTCATCTCCGTTACGAGATCGGCAGCTTCGATTAACTCCGGCGGAGCATCTCTGCCCGTAACCACGATGTGCAGCGCGGGTTGCGCGGCGCGGATAGCGCGAAACTCGTCCAACACCTCTGCCACCGGCAACATCTTGTAGCTCAGCACGTAAACGAGTTCATCGAAGACGAGCAGGTCGTAATCACCGGAACGAAGTTTCTCGACACAAAGGGCCCACGTCTCGCGCGCGGTCTTGATGTCCTGCTCGGGATTCTTCGTGTCCCACGTAAAGCCGTCGCCCATCGTGTGGACTTCGATACCGAGCTTTTCAGCCGACTCGTGTTCGCCGTAGCGGTCGTTGCGCGACTTCATGAACTGAATCATGCAGCACTTCAAACCGCGCCCTGCGGCACGCATCATCAAACCCAGCGCGCACGTGGTCTTTCCCTTGCCGTTGCCGGTATGGACCATTAAAAGGCCGCGCGTCTTCTCCTGATAGTCCGCGCGGCGCCACTTATACTTTTTTTCCTTCGAAGCCATAGAGGCGCTTAAACTTTCAACGCGTCCTCAGTGATGTCGCGCGCGCCGTTTGCGCGCTTCACCGCATCCTGTAACAACGCGACTATCGTGCTCTCCGCTTCTTCCCAACTACCTCTCAGCGTACAGCCGGCGGCATTACGATGACCGCCGCCGCCAAACTTCTCCGCGACCTTCGCGACATTCACGTCGCCTTTCGATCTGAGACTGGTGCGATAAATTCCCGGTTCACACTCTTTCAGCATCGCGACGGCTTCGACCTCGCCGACAGTCAACGGATAGTTAACAAACCCATCAGCGTCTTCATCCGAAGCCTGCGCGTGTCGCTGCATCTCCATCGTCTGCCGCATACAAGCCACGCGTCCTGTTTCGTCCCTTCGGGCGGTCGACAAAACGGCGCCCATGAGTTGAATACGGCTCCACGGGTAACTGGCAAACACTGCTTCAGCAGTTTTCGCCGGCTTGACGCCGGTGCGTACGAGCTCTGAAGCGACTTTGAAAGTGCGCTCGGTCGTGTTCGAGTAATGAAACGATCCGGTGTCGGTGATCAGCGCTGTGTAGACGCACTCTGCGATCTCTTTCGTGACGCGAACGCCGGTCGCTTTGCAGAGGTTGTAGATCATTTCACCGACCGCAGATGCAGTCGAATCGATCCAGTTGATGTTTCCGAACAGCGCGGTCGTCGAATGGTGATCGATGTTGACGACGAACTGCTTTTCGAGATCCGTGAGCCCCGGGCGCGTAATGTCGGAACACTCGATCACAAACACGGCGTTATACGAAGGATCGACGACGGGAGTGACGCGTACGTCGTCTGCGCCGGGGAGTTGCTGGTAAGCGTGTGGAACCGGATCGCGCATGATGACTTCGACGTCTTTATCAAGCGCACGCAGCAACCAGTAAAGACCGAGCGACGATCCGAGGCTGTCGCCGTCGGGGCGGATATGCGAGGTGATCGCGAAACGACGCTTTGCCTCGATCAACTCGACTACTTGACTAAGCATGATTCCGAATTGCGATTACGACACTTGGACCTCATCCAAGTGTGGCAATTAGCAATCACTCTTCTTCCTTTCCTTTGCTTTCCCACTCTCGCTCGATCTCCTGAAGCAGTTGATCGACGCGTTCGCCTTCCTCTTCGACGCGATCGCGTACGAAGTGAATCTCGGGCGTGCGCGGCAGGTTCAGCGAGAGTCCTAATTGTTTCCGCACGTATGGCGCAGCGTGTTTTAACGCCGCGAGAGCCGATTTGTGCTCATCCTCGTCACCTGCCACCGTAACGTAAACACGCGCCGCACGTTTGTCGGCCGACAGACGAATGTCAGTGACCGTGACCAGCGACAATCGGGGGTCTTCCAACTCGTAACCAACAATCTGGGCGATCTCTTCCTTGAGAGTGTCCGCAGTTCTTTCTTTCCGATGCATAACACCAGCGGCTTACAGCTCAGTCGCCGCTACTCGCTCGACCACGTATGCCTCAATCTGGTCTCCGACTTTCACGTCGTTGAAGTTTTCCAGGCTGATACCACACTCGAAGCCCTCGCGGACCTCGGACACGTCATCCTTGAAGCGGCGCAGCGACGCGATGTTGCCTTCCCAGCTCACCACGCCATCGCGAATCAGGCGAGCGCGCGCGTTGCGACGGATCGAACCATCGATAACCATGCAGCCCGCGACTGTTCCCGCCTTCGGCACGCGGAACACTTCGCGAACAGCCGCCTTGCCGAGGATTTTCTCCTTCTCGATCGCCTCGAGCATGCCGATCATCGCCGCGCGAATCTCTTCTTCGACCTTGTAAATGATCGAGTGGAGACGTATATCCACGTCTTCCTGTTTCGCGACGTCCGCAGCGCGTGCTTCAGGACGCACGTTGAATCCGATGATCACAACAGCCGATGAAGACGACCCTGCCTGCGTCGCGGAACCGAGCAACACGTCGGATTCCGTGATCGCTCCCACGCCCGATCGAATCACTTTTACTTTCACGCGATCCGTCGAGAGTTTTTGCAGTGTCGACTTCAAGACTTCCACCGAACCCTGCACGTCAGCCTTGATGATGACAAGCAGTTCCTTGACTTCGCTCTCGCCCAACGCCTCGATACCGCGTTTGGTCGACTGTAACAGCGCCGCCTGGCGGCTCAACATCTGACGGTGTTGCGAGATCGACTGCGCCTTCGTGATGTCCGAAACCACCTGGAAGCTTTCGCCTGCCTGTGGTACGCCCTGCAACCCGAGCACTTCGACCGGCGTCGCCGGTCCGGCTTCGATGATCGGCTCGCCGCGGTCATTGAACATCGCGCGAACGCGACCGGAGATCTGGCCGACGATGAACGGTTCGTGAATTCGGAGCGTGCCCTGTTGGACCAGCACCGTGGCCACTGCTCCGCGACCGCGATCGAGTTTTGCTTCGAGCACGACCCCGGACGCCAAACGCGTCGGGCTGGCGCGCAGGTTCAGAATGTCTGACGTCAGCAGAATGGTTTCGAGCAGCGTTTCGAGATTCTCTCGCTTCTTCGCAGAGACCTGGACCATTTCAGTCTCACCACCCCAGTCGAGCGGTGATAGACCCTGTTGTGCCAGTTCCTGTCTGACGCGATCGGGGTTCGCATCCGGCTTGTCGATCTTGTTGATCGCGACGATGATCGGGACGCCAGCGGCTCTCGAGTGCTCGATCGCTTCGATCGTCTGCGGCATCACGCCGTCGTCAGCAGCGACGACGAGCACGACGATATCGGTCGCTTTCGCGCCGCGCGCACGCATCATCGTGAACGCTTCGTGACCCGGCGTGTCGAGAAATACTACGCGACGAGTTTCCTCGGAGTTGTCGGGACTCGGAACCTGCACGCTGTAAGCGCCGATGTGCTGCGTGATACCGCCCGCTTCACCCGCTGCCACGTCCGTGGTTCTAATGGCATCGAGCAGCGACGTCTTACCGTGGTCGACGTGGCCCATGACGGTGACCACCGGCGCGCGCGGCAATTCCACGTCGTCGGCGTCGGCGGCGATCAGTTCTTCAAACTCTTCTTCCGCCACCATCTCTTCGAACGGCACAAACGAAACGTCGTAACCGAATCGTTTACCGAGATCGGTCGCAACGTCGTCCATCAACGGTTGATTGATGGTTGCGAACACGCCGCGCTGCAACAGCAGCGTCACAACGTCCTTCGGCTTGATTCCGAGTTTTTCTGCAAACTCTTTCACCGTAGAACCTTCGATCAAGCGCACTGACTTCAGTTCGCCCGAACCAGGTATGTCGAGTCGACCCGCGATGCGGTCTTCGAGTGACAGCGCCTTCGGCGGTGGAATGAAATCGCCTTTGTCGAACCTTCCGGCCCTGCCGTCAATTTTGCGGCCTCCGCGCGGGCTGCTGCGACGCGAACGACGGCGTCCAGCATCTGGAGGCGGAATGTAGGTGGTTTGCGGCGTGGCCGTCTCGCCGGGAGTTCCCAGGCGCTCCGAGCGCGGCAGGGAAGGCCGCTCTCTGATTCGCGAAGGCCGTTCAACGGCGCGTTCCTTCGGCGGAGCCGCTGGTGGCGGCGTCGGAACAGGAGCGCGTTCTCCGGGCCTGATGCCGGCATTAAGCGCTGCTGCCGTGGGTCGCAAAACTCTGACCTGACGAGAAGGCGGTGGCGGTGGTGGTGCGACTCTCGGCTGCTGCTCGGCGCCGTTTGTTGGTGCAACCACTTCCGGTGCGACCGTCACGGGTTCCTCTACGATCTGCGGTTCAGCAGCAGGTAGCTCCTCCTCGATGACCGGCGGTGGCGCGACTTCCTCGATGGTGGGAGCTTCCGCTCGAACAGCCGGACTCAGCTTCTTGACCAATCGCGTGATCGGGGGCTTGGCTGCGGCAGGTGGGGGGACAGCGGACGGGGTTTCGACCGGTGTTGGCGCGGGAGACGACTCAATTGGCTCGGGTTCGTCAACCTCCGGTTCAGCCTCGATAACAGGTGCTTCCGTAGCCGGAAGTACCGCGCGCTTGACTACCTTCACCGCGCGCTTGACGGTCGCTTCCTTCTTCGGGAAGTACTTGTTCCGAATCTTCTCGGCCAGCTCCTTGGACACCGAGTTCGACGGAACGCTGACGTCGACACCTTCACGACGTACCTCTTCGATGAGCCGCTTGGTGTCGAGCTTTAATTCTTTGGCGAGATCGTAAATACGAACTTTCGAGGAAACTGTCATGCACTCCTTCTCGAACGCTTGTTCTGCGTCCTGACAACCTAAAGTGATTGGGACCCACTTGAGCCCAACCACTTTCAGCGTCGATCAGAAGGTCGGCGCGTGACCGCAGGGGCTAAGCGGGCAACACAAACGGCCCGAATAGACCGCATTTGTGTTGTAACTAATCGGCTGCATCACAGGTTCTCATCATCATCGTCCACACTCCCGCCTGATGCAGCCTCTTCCGAAACTGCGGGAGTCGATGTTTCTGCTTCGTCAGACGTATCCTCCGAAGCAAACTCTTCTTCAACTAAAACCTCTTCCGCGTTTTCCTCAACGTGTTCAAACGCTTCGACAGCGGAGGAGGTTATGTCGGGACCAGGTGTAATCGTGTCGGGACGCAAGTCGCGACCGGCCTCCTGCAAAACGATTGCGTCAGCGGGAATTGGCTCGGCCTCGGTGACCGGCACCGGATCGGCCGATTCCCACGCTAGTATTTCCGGCTCGGCGGTGAACGGCACACCGTTCTCGACCGCTTCGTCGTATCCGGCGGCAGTCGACTCAGGCGACGGCTCGACTTCTTCGTCCATCGACTCGTCGAGCTCTGCTGAAACTGCGTGCTGTTCTTCCGGCACTTCTCCCTCGGCCGCTTCTGCTTCACCCAAACTGCGATCGCGCAACGCAACCACGGCCTGTGCGGCGTTCAGGATAACTTCCGCTTCGTCCAGGCTCAGGTCGAGGAACTCGACGAGGTCGTCCACCGAAGTTTGTGACAGCGCATCGATATCGTTGATACCGTGTTCCGCAAGCGCTTCAGCCTGTTGCGCCGTAACACCTTCGATAACGGAAAGCGGTACTGCTTCGCCCGAAGCGATAAGCGCACCCATCTGCTCGGTGACCTCGCGCTTGATCTCTTCCTCACTGCGGATATCGATGTTCCAACCAACCAGCTTGGTGGCGAGTCGAACGTTCTGACCACGTTTGCCGATCGCCAGCGACAGTTGATCTTCGTTGACGATCACTTCCATCTGGCGGTTTTCGATATCGGTGATTCTGACCTGGTTGACCTTTGCGGGTGAGAGTGCGTTTGCGGCAAATACTGAAGGCTCGTCCGACCACTCGATAATGTCGATCTTCTCGCCGCGCAGCTCGCGAATGATCGCCTGCACGCGAGAGCCTTTCATACCGACGCACGCCCCAACCGGATCGACGTCGCGTTCATTCGACATCACCGCGATCTTGGCGCGCTCGCCCGGTTCGCGAACAGCCGACTTGATCACGACGGTGCCGTCGTAGATCTCTGGAACCTCCATTTCAAACAATCGGAGAAGCAGCTCAGGCGACGTGCGGGAAACCTCGACTTGCGGTCCTTTGGATTCCTTCGACACGTTGTTTATGACGACGCGAATTCGCTCGCCCTGGTTCCACTGCTCACCACGTGACTGTTGCGACCGGGGAAGAATTGCTTCGAGGTTACCGAGGTCAACGATGATGTTGCCGCGCTCGAAGCGCTTGACGTATCCGTTGACGAGATCGCCGATCTTGTCGATGTACTGTTCGTAAACGTTGCTGCGGACGGCATCGCGGACTTTCTGAAACAGGATCTGCTTCGCGGTCTGCGCAGCGATGCGGCCGAGTTCTTCCATCGGAAGCGGCAGCAGCAGCGCGTCGCCTAATTCGACTTCGTCGCCGGCGAGCTCGCGA
The DNA here is from genome assembly GCA_035571655.1 of Pyrinomonadaceae bacterium. Lineage (GTDB taxonomy): Bacteria > Acidobacteriota > Blastocatellia > Pyrinomonadales > Pyrinomonadaceae > PSRF01. The sequence goes on along the minus strand of DATNCH010000177.1, from coordinate 28,850 downwards.
GCTTCGACGATCGAGAGTTCGGTTGCGGGGTTTTCGACTTCGTCGACGACAACCTTCGAAGCAGACAGTTCGATACCTGTCTCGGCATTCCAGTCAACCTGGATGTCTTCGCCGGACCGAAACTGTTTTTTAGCCGCCGCGCGCACGGCTTCTTTCATTGCTTCTATGACGAGATCGCGTTCGATACCCTGCTCCTGGCAAAGCGCCTCGATGTTCTGTGCAATCGATGAACTCATGAAAAGTCTCTCTATCTGGCTCCTCGCAGCTCCTCGCTAACATCCACTTCGAGGTTCGCTTTCGTAATCAAATCAAGTGGCACCCGGACCTGCCCGTTTGTTCGATCGTCAAAAAGCACGTCGTCGCCGTCTACACCCAGCAAACGACCACGGAAATTGCGCTGACCGTCGATCGGCTGCCGCGTCTTGAGCTTTGCCTGGCTGCCTGCAAACCGCTCGAAATCGGCGCGTTTGTAGAGCCCCCGTTCGAGTCCCGGCGACGATACTTCGAGGGTGTAGGGCGCGTGTATAAAATCCTCGACGTCGAGAATCGTCCCGAGGTGAATGCTGACTTCCGAACAATCCTCGTGGGTCACACCTTGCGGCTTATCAATGAATATACGAACAATCGGCTTGTTCTCGGGGCCGGCAACCTCTGCGTGAACCAGCTCAAGGCCATGGTCGATTGCGACTCGTTCAGCCAGTTCCTGAACCCTCTCTGCAATCGATTCGTTTCCCATTGTTCAATCCTGCGACGGTTCTCGCCCCAAAAGAAAAAGTGGGCGCGAAACCCACCGGACGAGCCCCCGTGCCTTCGAGCAAGCTGTGAATTATACGGAAACCATACTATCCAAGCAACTTGGCCTTGACCACCTCACTCACCAACTTGCCATCAGCGTTTTTTCCAGCCAAAGCAGCCTGGGCTGCTTTCATTACTTTGCCCATATCCTTCATCGAACTGGCTCCTGTTTCGGCAATCGCGGCTGTAACCGCCTGTTCGATCTCCTCTTTCGAGGCGGCCTGAGGTAAGTAGCTTTCAATGACGTCGATCTCTGCCTGCTCTTTGGCGACGAGCTCCGGGCGCCGGCCTTTGTCGTACAGCTCGATCGAGTCGCGCCGTTGCTTGACGAGTGAACGAAGCAGTTTTTGCACGTCGTCGTCATCCAGCTCGGAGCCCTTTTCGATCTGACGATTCATCATCGCCGCTTTCACCATCCGCAGTGTCGACGTACGGCTCGCATCCTGGGCCTTCATCGCAGCGGTTAAATCGGAAACGATTTGTTTACTTAAACTCATTGTGTTCCTTATGTGCCTTTTTGTGGCTCACTTTAGATGGCCGTTTGACTTCGCCAGATAGTCGCGCAGGAAGCGACCCGTGTACGAGTGCGGCAGCTCCATTATCTCTTCGGGAGTTCCAATGCCGACCACGTAGCCACCCGCGTCGCCGCCTTCTGCACCGAGATCGATAACATGATCCGCGGTCTTGATCACGTCGAGGTTGTGTTCGATCACCAGCAACGAACCACCAGCGTCAATCAACGCGCGGAATGCCGCGAGCAACTTGTTGATGTCGTCGAAGTGCAGACCTGTGGTTGGCTCGTCGAAGATGTAGAGCGTCTTGGCTCCAGTCCGTTTCAACAGGTGGGCGGCGAGCTTGATGCGTTGTGCTTCGCCGCCTGACAACGTCGTCGCCGATTGGCCCAACCGCAGGTAACCGAGCCCGACGTCGTCCAGTACGCGCAAGCGGTTCGTGATCTTCTGCACTTCACGAAAGAAGCTGATCGCCTCGCGAACAGTCATGTTCAGCACTTCGTGAACATTTTTCCCGCGATAACGAATGTCGAGAATCTGTTGCTTGAAGCGCGTGCCTTTGCACTCCTCGCACACCAGCTCGACGTCGGCAAGAAACTGCATCTCCACGGTGACCGTGCCGTCGCCCTGGCAAACCTCGCAGCGCCCGCCTGGAAGATTGAAAGAGAAGTGCGACGGATCGAATCCTCGCGCCTGTGCTTCACGCGTGCTCGAAAAGACTTCGCGGATCGCGTCGTACACTTTGATGTACGTCACTGGATTCGAACGTGGCGTGCGCCCAATCGGCGATTGATCGACGAGGATCACATCGTCGATAAACTGCCCACCCTCGATCTTCTGAAAAGCTCCGACGTGACCTTGCCACTCGCCGCGTTGTTTCTTCAGACCCGCGTAGAGACAGTCGTGAATCAGCGTCGACTTTCCAGAACCGCTCACACCGGTGATGCAAACGAGCATATCGAGCGGTATGTCGACGTCGATCGATTTCAGGTTGTGTTCGGCGGCGCCTTGAATAAGTAACCGTCGCTTCTGCATCGTGCGGCGTTGTTTCGGTTCCTTGATCTCGGCATCGCCTCGCAAATACCGCGCGGTCAGAGAGGTTTCGTCCTGGAGTAAACCTTTGAAGTCGCCTTCGTACATCACGCGGCCGCCGAGCTCGCCCGCTGCGGGACCGATGTCGAGGATGTGATCGGCGGAGCGCATCATCTCTGCGTCGTGTTCGACGACGAGCACTGTGTTGCCGATGTCGCGCAGGTTTTTGAGCAGACGGATCAGGCGATCATTGTCACGCGGGTGCAGACCGATCGACGGTTCGTCCAGCACGTAAAGCGCGCCGACGAGCGACGAGCCGAGATTGGTCGCAAGTTGAATACGCTGAGCTTCGCCGCCCGAGAGCGTCGATGCGAGACGATCGAGAGTCAGGTAATCGAGTCCGACTTCGACCAGAAACCGCAGCCGTCGCCGCACCTCGAAGAGTATTCGATCGGCGATTGCTGCCTGCTCGGTCGAGAGTTGTAGTGTTTCAAAAAACTCCGCCGCGTCTTTGATCGAGAAGGCGCACGTTTCCGGCAACGTTCGACCACCGACCTTCACGTCGCGCGCTTCCTGGCGCAGCCTGCCGCCGCCGCAATCAGGACAGAGCGTGTAGCCGCGATACTTCGAGAGGAAGACGCGAACGTGCAGCTTGTACTTCTTCGTCTCCATCCAGTCGAAAAATCCGCGCACGCCGGCCCAGTCGTCGCGACCTTCGATGATCGCGTGCTGGTCCGAGCGAGTAAGCGCGTTGAACGGGACGTTCATCGGGATCTTCTCGGAGCGACAAAACTGTTTCAGCTCCGCCATGGCCCACTCGTGCTGTGGCTTGGTCCATGGTTCGATCGCGCCGTCTTTGAGTGACAGACCGGGGTTGGGAATGACGAGATCGAGATCCAGACCGATCGTGTTGCCAAAGCCCTGACACGTTGGACACGCGCCATACGGGTTATTGAAACTGAAAAGCCGCGGTTCGGGAGTGGCATAGACCGTGTGGTCGTACTTGCATTCGAAGCGTTCCGAAAACCACAGGCGCTTCGGATTTGGTTCGGCAGTTTCGATGAGCGCGGTGCCGTGACCTTCCTGGAAGCAGATCTCCAACGAATCGACCAGGCGCTGGCGGACGTCGGGACGCGCGGTCAAACGATCGACGAGCACAAACACGTCTTTGAAATCGTCGCGCGGGTAATCATCCGGCGATTGCAAGTCGATGATTTGTCCGCCGGCGAAGAGACGCGAGAATCCGCGTTGCATCAAGCTCATCAAGTGAGCTGTGATCAGATGAAGCGGCGACTTAGCGACACGGCGACGCGGCGATTTTTCTCCGCGTCCCCGCGTCTCCCCGTCTCCGTGTCCGCTTTCAGCGCCGGCCCAGGCAGGGAAGAGCACGTAAAACCGGGTGCCTTCGGCGAGGTTGCCGAGAACTTCGTCGGCGATCGAATCCGGCGAGTCGCGCGTGACGAGTCTTCCACAAACTCGGCAATACGTTTGTCCGACTCGTGCGAAGAGCAGTCGCAGGTAGTCGTAGATCTCCGTCTGTGTGCCGACGGTCGAACGTGGATTGCGGGTCGAGTTTTTCTGCCGGATGGCGATGGCCGGAGCGATGCCCTGAATCTCGTCCACGTCAGGCTTGTCCATCCGCTCCAGAAACTGTCGCGCGTAGGCCGAAAGCGACTCGACGTAGCGACGCTGTCCCTCGGCGTAGATTGTGTCGAACGCGAGCGACGACTTGCCCGAGCCGCTCACGCCGGTCACGACGGTCATCTGGTTTATGGGAATGCTAAAGGAGATGTTCTTGAGGTTATTGACTCGGGCTCCTTTAACTTGGATTGCTTCTTCAGGCATACAGACACGAATCCGGGGCTAATCGCAAACTCGGAATAATACCGAATGCCACAAAAATGCACAAAAGGCACAAAACAGGATTGAGATACATTTTGTGCCTTTTGTGCATTTTTGTGGCACAATTCTCCTCACAATGAAGACTTCTCAATTTCTCCTCCGCGGTTTCCGTCGCCCGCGCGAAATCGCCTGTTTCGCTCTCGGTAAGCTGGAACGTCAGGTTTTGGAAGAGACCTGGCGTCTCGGCGACGTCACCGTGCGCGACATTCACCGTGCTTTCGAAGAGCGGATCGCTTACACCACCTTGATGACCACACTCGACCGGCTCTTCAAAAAGAAGCTGCTCGACCGGCGCAAGGATGGGCGAGCGTTTCTCTATTCCGCTGTCGTTTCCCGCGACGATTTCGATCGAGGAATCAAGGAAGACGTCGTCGACGGATTGCTGGGCCACGGCGCAGACGCCGTCGAACCAGTACTCGCATGCATCGTCGACACCATCAGCGCGAGAGATCGCGAACTGCTCGACGAACTCGATCGCCTGGTCCAGGAGAAGAAGAGAGAGTTGGGACGAAATTAATGTACGCGTTCCTCGGAATCACCCTGGTCCTTGCTCTACTGTTGACCATCAACGCGACAGCGACATTGGTGGCCGCAGGTTTTGGACGGCTCTGCAAACCGCTGCTCCGCAAGTGTTCCGCGCGCACGCGCGCTGAAATTCTCTTCGTGATGCGCATCGGGCCGCCGGTGATCGCGATTGTCGCCATCGCCGCCTTCATGATTCCGTCTTACCTCAAATACGAACCACACGCGACCAACGAGTTTGTCAGTTGGAAACTCGGAGCACTGGCGACACTCTCTGCAATCGGCGTCGGGCTGGCTTTGTGGCGTGGAGTTCGCTTGTGGCTCGCGACACGTTCGCTGCTTCGAGACTGGATGTCGTCTTCGACGCCTATCAATCTCGAGTCGATCAAGGTCCCGACTTTTGTTCTGCAACACTCATTTCCGATCATCGCCGTCGTCGGCGCGATTCGGCCGCGGTTGTTTATTGCGACACACGTGCTGGAATCGCTGACTGAGGAAGAACTCGCCGCCGCGATCGCGCACGAGTATGGCCACCTCGCCGCGCGCGACAACTTCAAGCGCTCAGTCATGCGAGTCAGCCGGGCGGCACTGCTGCTGATTCCGTGTGGAAGATCGTTGGACCGCGCGTGGAGCGACGCTTCAGAATCAGCCGCCGACGAACACGCTGCACAGCAGAGTGCTATCGTCGCTTTGAACCTCGCCTCTGCGTTGGTTCGAATCGCGAGAATGATTCCACATGGACAGCGCCAGATCATGCCCGCGGCAGTTTCCGCATTTTTGCTCGGCGGTGAAGATACTCCCGGCGTGAAAGTTCGCGTCAGAAGACTTGTAGAACTCGCAGCCACGGATCCTCATCGGCTGGCTAGCAATGCTTCCATCGTTCGTTTTGTCCCCTGGGTGGTGCTGGCGGCAATTGTCGTGGTCAGCGTCACTATCGAGAGTCGCCCACAAGTCCTCGCCACGGTCCACGACTTCGTCGAACACGTCGTCGCCGTCCTCAGTTAGAAACCACGAGTTTTAGTACACAGATAACCCAGATTACACAGGCGGTGTATCTTCGAACGGAAGATCCGGTTGGTAAGCCTTGTCGCGTCCTGCGACGTAGAGTCGCATCACAAACCAAAGCAGTCCCAAAGCGAGTCCGATCCAAATCACGGTCCAGAAGATCGCTGGAATTCCGGTCGCGTTAGCCATGTTCAATGCGTCGGTCTGAACGGTTGGCGAGAAGGGCGACGAGAGGAAGAAGACTGTCTTTAGATCCAAAAGCGCATTCAACACGCACTGCACGGCGAGAAAGCTGATGAAGAAAGTCGCGACCTTCGCGCTCGCAAATCTCGCGATCAAAAACAACCCGACGGCGATGATCGTTCCGGCGAGTAATGTAAAAGGTATTCCCGACCACGCGTTGAGCGTAAACAGCGGCTTGATGAGTCCGAAGATCATGGTGAGTGTGAAGACTAGGATCGCGGAGCCGAGCAGTACAAGCCGTGCGGCAACCGCGCGTCGAATCAGTACGAGCAACAGCGCGCCGAAGGCCATCGACCCAACATAGCCGGCGCTCGAGATCAAGACTTGCGAGATGAGCCCACCGGACGTGCTGTAAGTCTCACCGCTCGCGTTCGGCGCCACGCTGAGGCTTGCCACGGAGTTGCCGGTGAGCAAGGCCGCGATCGCGTGTCCGCCTTCATGTATGAACGTCACGAAAATTCGGAACGGGTAGGTTAGAACCTCTGCGTAGGGAATGAACCATAGCAGCACTGAAATCGTGGCTGCGATAAGCAGAGTCATTGCCTGGGGTCGTGCGTCGTGTGAAAGCCTTAATCTCATTTGAACTCTCCGGACTGCGGCGGAAATTTGGCTGTTATTTTAGTGCCACGGGGATTAACGCACAATGGACGCAGGAGGTTCCAAACCCTCAACGAGATCTTCCTCGCAAAGGCGCTAAGGCGCAAAGTCAGACCTTACTCAGCTTTCTTTGCGCCTTTGCGCCTTTGCGAGGAGTTCTACCTCCTGTAATCGCCGGACTTGCCTCCCGTCTTACTCTCCAGGCGTACGTCCGTGATCGTGATACCTTTCTCAAGCGCCTTGCACATGTCGTAGATCGTCAACGCTGCAACCGACACGGCGGTCAGCGCCTCCATTTCAACGCCCGTTTGAGCGTTTGTCGAAACCTCTGATTTAACCATCACCCCGCCGTCTTCGAGCGTCGCCTGCACGTCGATGTGCGTCAACGGAAGCGGATGACAAAGCGGGATCAGCTCCGAAGTCTTTTTCGCTGCCATGATCCCTGCCAGCCGCGCTGCTTCGAGCGGGTCGCCCTTCGGCGTACGATGTTCGCGCAACGCAGAAACGGTGCCGGCGCTCATCAACACCCTCGCAGAAGCGACCGCTCGCCGCGACGTCATTTCCTTGTTTCCGGTATCGACCATGCGAACGCGACCGTGTTCGTCCACGTGCGAGAGTTGTGACATGCCGAAAAGTAGATAACAAAAACATTGCTCAGGCAAGTTTATCTCGACATCCGACCATGTTTTTGTCTATCCTGCGGCCAACCGGGACGAGGGCCTCATTTCGGGGTAGCCTTCATGCTCTCCTTCCCAATCTCGAGCCTGGGTTGTTCTTAAGCAGTAAAAATCCATTTTGCCTGATTGATCGTAGTGTATTTAGACATTTGAAACCCCCGGAGGTTCCCCGTGTTTGAGACCGATAAGGAAGTACTGGACTGGTATGAGCGGCAACCGCGCGCACTCTCAAAGGAGTACGTAAACAGCATCCCGTGGAAGGAGATCAGGAACCATCCGCTGAATCCAGCGTTTGTTCCCGTGCTCATTTACATGCGCGACATCGAGTACTTCACTGACATGTATTACCAGGAACTGAGGCGCACGCCGACCGGCAAAGATCCGATCATTAGAAAATTCATGGATCGCTGGAGTATCGAAGAGCTCCATCACGGCAATCTGTTGAATCGATTTTTGGAAGAAGCGGGTTTCCCGACCGGCAAGAACTGGCAAGTCGAAGCAACGCGGAAGATTCCGCGTCTTTACACGATCGGCAGTTACCTGGTGGACCATGCCTCGCGTCCTTTCGGAAAATATTTTCACGGCGCACACATGGTGTGGGGAGCGATCAACGAGATCACTGCGATGAACGCGTACCGGCGGCTATCGGATCTCTCAGGTCATCCGGTATTGAAGAAACTGCTGATCGGAATTGTTCAGGAAGAGTCGATCCACTCGAGCTTCTATTGGAATGTGGCGCGCGTGAAACTCGGTGAAACCAGGTTTTCGAGAAGCCTGGCGCGGTTCATCATCAGTCAGTTCTGGAAGCCGGTGGGTCAGGGTGCAAAACCCGAAGCCGAAGCAAACTACGTGATCGCCACGTTGTGGCCGGGGAAGGAAGGATTGGATTTGTTCGATCAGAAAATCGGGACCCGTATCGAGCGCTTGCCGGGGTTCATTGGTTTCAAAGGATTGACTCAACGAGTCGCGCCGATCGTGCAGATTTGATCTTTCTCTGCGGCCCTCTGCGTATCTCTGCGTTCTCTGCGTTTAATCGCTTTTCGAATGCAGAGACCGCAGAGATACGCAGAGAATCACTTAAGGCAATCTGACAACGCTAACCAGCGATCCAGCTTCGATCGATTTCACATCCGCCGGCACGATCACCAGCGCAGTTGCTACTGCAAACGCCACGAAGTCTGACGAGCCACCCCACTTCAATGGAAACGCGATGAGTTGTCCATCGTCATTCGTCGTTAGCTGCGCTGGCAAATAACTCTCGCGCTCCATCGTGCCCTTCGCACTTCGTGCAAGCACGGCGGTTTCATGCTTCAACGCAGGCTCCGTCGCGCCTTGCATGGCGCGCAGTGCCACGCGCGCAAATAAATTGAAAGTCACAGAGACTGACACCGGATTACCCGGCAGACCGAACACGAGTGTGCCGTTTGGGAGCCGCGCAAACACGGTCGGTTTCCCTGGACGAAGCGCGACGCGTTCGAAAAATATTTCCGCGTCCAGTTCCTTCAGGGCCGACTTCGTCACATCGTAAACACCCATCGAAACGCCACCGGACGTGACGATTATGTCGCAACGCTCTGCGCCATCCATTATTTGTTTTTTTAACACTGACGTTTCATCACCACTCAACGGCAGGCGTTCAACAACAGCGCCTGCGAGCTCGGCGTAAGCACCGATCGAGTAGTTGTTGGAATCGCGAATCTGATCCTGGCCGGGTTTTTGATCGATGGACACCAATTCGGTGCCGGTGGCGAGCACGCCGACGCGCGGCCGTCGAGACACGTCTACCCTTGCATAGCCAAAAGCGGCGAGCACTGCCATCATCGCAGAGTTGATCGTCGTTCCCGCAGTCAAAACCGTCTCGCCCGCTTTGATTTCAGCGCCTTGTTTGACGATGGATCGACCCGGTTCGACGCTTTCCAGTAGTTCGACGACAGTTCTGTCTTTCAATTCGTGAGCAAGTTCAACCTGTTGGACGCCGTCAGCGCCTGCGGGAACGGGCGCTCCGGTCATAATCCGCACCGCCTGTCCTTCTTCCAATTTATGGTGCCAGCCTCGCCCAGCCGCTGACTCTCCGACTATTCGCAACTGTACAGGAGCGTCCCTGACATCCTCCGCCCGCACCGCATACCCGTCCATTTGGGAACGATCGAACGGCGGCAGATCCGAATCGGCGACGATATCCTGCGCCAGCACCCGCCCGAGTACATATGGAATTTCCACGTGCTCCGGCTTCAACACGGGTGTTTGCAGCCTAACGATCTGGATAGCTTCAGCAACCGAAATCATCTGTTTTGTGCGCTTTTTGTACCTTTTCGTGGCTAAAAACCGAAAGGCCGGCTTAGGACCGGCCTCTCAAGGTTGGCGGAGGCATTCAGCCTCGATTGGTTACCGTCCTCACCCCGGCAACCACATTCACCGTTGGAGAGGATTGTATTCAAAACTCGCTCGCGGTCAATAGCACATGTGTGCTTATTTAATATTTTTATAAACTCGATGAAGAATGCCGGAGAAGTAAGGTCTCCGTGCGTTAGTGAAGTGAGTGGCGGAGCCGACGGGACTCGAACCCGCGACCTCCGACGTGACAGGCCGGCGTTCTAACCAACTGAACTACGACTCCGCAATTTTCAAACGTCATTTGGTAGGCACGGAGGGATTCGAACCCCCAACCTCTTCCTTGTAAGGGAAGCCGTCTACCATTGACGTACGTGCCTTCGTGGGACCAGCCCTGTCGCCAATCCCGCTTTCAACAAGGAGTCGCCATGCTATGAGAACGCGGCAGGTGTGTCAAGGAGAAGGGGAGAGACGCGGAGACGGGGAGATGGAGAGACGCGGAGACGGGGAGATGGAGAGACGCGGAGACGGGGAGACGCGGTGACGCGGAGATGGGGCGAGTGTCACAGCGTCTCCGTGTCACCCCGTCTCCGTGTCACCGCGTCTCCGTGTCACCGCGTCTCCGTGTCACCCCGTCTCCCCCGTCTCCGTGTCGTTTTACAGTTCCCCCGCCGCCGGTTTATATTCTTCCCACGAGAGCCCATCCAGTTTGTCGCTATGTCAATACTTGTAAAGCAAAGTAGTCGTTTGTCCGGGCGGATCGTTCTCCTCGCCGCTGTGTTTGTCGCGGTCGTAAGCTGCGTCATTTTTGATCGAAGCCACGCGCAGGAACCTGCGCAACAACCCGCACAGAGACCTCGGCGCGTCGGTGGAAGCAGTGAAACAACCGATCCGAAGAAGAGCGTCTCTGCCGGCGATGAGGTCGATGAAGGCGACGTAGTTAGAGTCGATACTCAACTGGTGTCTGTGCCGGCGGTCGTGACTGACAGCTCCGGACATCCATTGTCTGGACTACGTCCGGAAAACTTCCGGCTCATAGAAGACGGTCAACCGCAAACCATCACCAACTTCGGCACCACGGAGACGCCATTCGAGATCGCGCTACTCCTGGACACCTCGGGATCGACGCGTGACGACGTGGCCCTGATTCGCTCTGCTGCGAATAGTTTCATCGAGGCGCTGCGTCCCGGCGATCGCGTCGGAGTCGTGGCGTTCAATACAGCACGGACGGTCGCTGAGCCTGTGGCTGCGGTTGAAGTGCTGACGCCGTTGACGAGCGATCGCGAACAGTTGCGCGCGGCAATCGAGAATCTCGGCGCGAGCCAGGGGACACCTTATTACGATGCGCTGGAGAAAGTCGCCGACAGTATCTTTCGCGATCCGCCGCAGGATGAAGTCCGCGGTCGTCGTGCAGTCGTAGCGTTGACGGACGGCGTTGATTCGTCCAGCAACTCGGATTTCGTCACCGCAAAACAGAAACTCTCGCGCGCAGGTCTTGCTTGTTATTTTATTCAGGTCAACACGGAAGACTTTGTTGAAGATCGCCTGATGAAGGATTGTCAAGACGATGGTCAACTCGCGCTGTCGAAAAGACAGATCGAGCGTTACCGCCAGCTCTTTTTTCCGAAAGCGACTGCTGAGAATTTCAATAGCTTCTGCCAGATGGGCCCGTTTGAGCGCATGTCGATCAGTCGTGCGTTGTACAACCTGGCGCGGCGCGAGATGAACGACCTGGCGCGTGCTTCCGGAGGGAGAAGTTTTGAAGCAGCGACGTTGGCTGACGCGCGGACTGCTTTCGCACGCGTCGCGGCAGACATCGGTACGCTCTACAGTCTCGGTTACTATCCGACGAATAAAGCGCGCGATGGAAAGTTTCGCGCGATCAAGCTCGAGATGCAGGGGTTGAAAGTCAAGGCGCAGGTTCGTGCGCGCGATGGTTATTACGCTCCGAAACAATAAATGCCGACTTCATCCCCCTTCAACCGCGTCTTATTAATCGTTCTCGACGGCGCCGGCATTGGCGCAATGCCTGACGCTCCGGAATGGGGCGACGCCGGCGCCGACACGTTCGGCCATATCCTCGAATCACGCCAGGTACGTCTTCCCAATCTGCAACGGTATGGCCTCGGAAATATCCGGCCACTCCAGGCAGTGCCACCGTTGGACCATCTCGACGGTTCGTACGGTCGATGTGCTTTACGTTCGAATGGCAAAGACACGACCACAGGTCACTGGGAGATGGCGGGCATCATTCTCGAACGCGCATTCCCGACTTACCCGAACGGTTTTCCTTCGTCAGTGATCGACAAGTTCGTTCGCGAGACGTCGGTGCCTGGCATTCTTGGAAACATTCCCGCGTCCGGTACGGAGATCATCAAGGTTCTCGGCGAGGAGCACGTCAAAACCGGGAAGCCGATCGTGTACACGTCTGCCGATTCGGTTTTTCAGATCGCGGCGCACGAAGAAGTGATTCCACTCGAAAGGCTTTACGAGATCTGCGAGATCGCCCGTGGGATACTCGACGGTGAGCACAAGGTGGGCCGAGTGATCGCGCGGCCGTTTCTCGGTCAACCCGGCGCTTTCTATCGTACTGAGAACCGGCATGATTATGCGGTCCCGCCTCCGCGCGAGAATCTGCTTCCGGCGCTCGCGGATGAGGATCTCGACGTTGTTTGTATCGGGAAGATCGCTTCGATTTACGATTCGATGGGCGTGACTCAGGATCTCACCGCAAAGAACAACGAACAATCGATCGAGCAAACGGTTAAAGCTCTTGGGGATTCAACGCGTGGACTGATCTTTTCCAACCTCGTCGACTTCGACATGCTCTACGGCCATCGTCGCGACACTGAAGGGTACGCAAAGGCGCTCGAGCACTTCGATTCACGTCTGCCGGAAATCGAATCGGCGATGCGTGACGACGACGTCATGATGATCACCGCCGATCACGGAAACGATCCGACCTTCCGCGGCTCCGATCACACACGGGAATACGCGCCACTCCTGGTCTACGGCAAAACCTCTCGCCCCGGCATCAACCTCGGCACCCGCGACTCCCTCGCAGACATCGGCCAAACAATCGCCGCGAACTTCGGGATCAAATTAACTGCCGGCACTAGCTTTCTTACCGAGTTGTAGGCACAAAAGGCACAGAGAGGACACAAAAGGCACAAAATTGCTCGAAAGAATTTTTGGCGCCTTTTTGTGTTCTCTTTGTGCCTCTTTGTGGCTCTAGTTCTTCGCCGTTAAGCTCCGGTAGATAATCTCGAGCCACATGTCGGTTTTGATGAAGCCTGTGCCCCACGACTTCCACGTGTCGGGCAGGCCTTCGCTCTTTATCTGCTCCAGGGTTTTTCCGGCTTTGATTTTCGCGCGGACGATGTCACTCGTCGTGACCAGCATGTTGTGATAGTTCATGAGGTCTTCGATCGTCGAGAGTGGACCATGACCAGGAATCAGCTTTGCACCCGCGGGTATCTTCGTGATGATCTCGGCGATGTTCTTCGTCAATCCTTCGACACTGCCGCCGCTCTCGAGATCCACAAACGGAAATCGTCCGGCAAAGAAATCGTCGCCGAGGTGAACGACGTTCGACGTACTGAAGAAGATAACGCTGTCGCCATCGGTATGGCCGTGCGGGAAGTGAATCGCGCGAATCTCTTCACCGTTGAAGTAAACGGTTAGATTCTGATTGAACGTAATCACCGGGAGCGCTTCCTTTGGCGACGCCGGAGTCGTGCGTTTGAAAAATTCAGACTTCTGCTCGGTAGCCATCCGCTTGCGCACGTTGTCGTGAGCGATGACCGGTGCTTCCGGTCCGAACGCCTCGTTACCGCCCGTATGATCTCCGTGCCAGTGAGTATTAAGAATGAAACGCAACTTCTTATCCGCAATACCCTTGAGCGCTGCCCGGATCTTGTCGGCGAGTGGTGCGAACTGATCGTCGACTATCAGGATGCCGTCATCGCCGACCGATACGCCGATATTTCCACCTGCGCCCTCGAGCATGTAGACGTTGCCGGCAACTTTCGTCACCTTGATCTCCACCTTCGAGAAGTCAGTCTGCGCGGTAACCGAGATCGCAAACAGCAGCAAAACAGCCGGCACCAAAAGTTTCTTCACGTTATTTCCTCCTAGGCGTCTGGATTCTTCAACACTGCGATATACGGTAGATTCCGGTAGCGTTCGGCAAAGTCCAAACCGTAACCAACCACAAATTCATCCGGAATCTGAAAACCGAGGTAATCGATCTTTACTTCTTTCTGCCTTCGCTCGAACTTATCGAGCAACGCCGCTAGCTTCACGCTCGCCGCTCCGCGCGACGCGAGATTCGCCAGCAGGTATGAAAGCGTCAGGCCGGTGTCGACGATGTCTTCGACGACGAGTATGTGTCGCCCTTCGATCGGAACGTCGAGATCCTTCATGATGCGGACTTCGCCGGACGTTCGCGTCGACGATCCATAACTCGAAATCGCCATGAACTCGATGCTCAGGCGCGTGTCGATCGCACGCAGCAGGTCACTGAGAAAAAAGCAGGCACCCTTAAGCACGCCAATCAGCAACGGATTGAGGCCTGCATAGTCGCGCGTGATCTGTGCACCGAGCTCCTTGATCCGGTCCTGGATCTGTTGCTCTGTCAGAAGTGTTTCAAGATTTGGATTGCTGAACTCCGAAGTGATATGAGCGGAAGAGGTAGCCAACTTGTTTCTCCTTCAGTAGTTTGCGTAGGCGCCGTGTGGTGCGACATACTATGCAAGCTCTTCCTTCAGGTCAATGACTGACACGTTTTCTCTGCGGCTCTCTGCGTATCTCTGCGTTCTCTGCGTTGAACCAGCTATTAACGCAGAGTACGCAGAGATACGCAGAGGGCCGCAGAGGATGACTCAAATGCTTCTTCGTATAGTAGTACTGTTGATCTTCGCGGTTCCTGTGCTTGGTCAGACGCCGGCGATCGAACCTTGCCCCGCGACACCTGCAAAGCCGAGCATCACCGCGGGTCCGGAGAAGGTTGGCGCTAAGCCCAAACGTACCGTTGTCGATGCGAGTGTCACTGGCGACGCTGACGTAGAAAAGACAGTCGCACCTTACAGCGAAAAGGTGCTGGTGCTGAGTAAAGTCATCGGCCGTCTCGAAGGTGGTTTGAACAAAAAGGGCGTCGGCGGCGGGACTATCGGAAATTTTGTGTCGGACGGACTCAAGGCGTACGCCAGGAAAAACGGAAAGTCTCCGGCCCTCACGATCATGAACGTGGGTGGGCTGCGCAAGACCGAGATCGCCGCAGGTGAACTCCGCGCCAGCGACATCTTCGAGTTGCTGCCGTTTGAGAATGCACTGGTTGCAGTCGAAGTAACCGGCGTCCAACTTGCGAAGATCGTGGAAGTTGTGACTCGTGATGCTCAATCCGGCGCGCGTATTCACTTTAAATGGAACGACGAAAGCCGCCCTGAATTCCTGAGCGGCAAGCTCCTCGATGAGAACGGCAAAGAGCAGGAGATCGATCCGCAAAAAATCTACACCATCGTCACAATCGACTATCTTTTGCGACGCGGTGGCGGTGCTTACGCGATCCTTCAGGAAGCAAAAAGTGAGACGCCGCTCAACATAACGCTCCGCGACGCTATCATGGAGTACGTTAAGTCCGAAACGGCGGCCGGTCGGCCGATTCGCGGCGTTAAAGACAATCGGTTTGTTCAGGTTGGTCCAGATCCAAAAGTAGTTGAACCTCCACGATGATTAATCGACGCAGATTTCTGACGACTTCGGCAGTTTTTGGTGCAACACTGGTTGCCTTTCCTCGAACTCTGCTCGAAGCGAGCGCCGCCGAGACTGTGATCACGATCCTTCACACTAACGATACTCACTCGCAGATTGATCCGTTGCCGCCGAATGACAGAAATGCAGGGAAGGGAGGCGTTGCGCGCCGCGGGACGCTCGTCAAGAGAGTCAGGAAAGAAAACCCAAACACGTTGCTCGTCGACGCGGGTGATGTGCTTCAGGGGACGCCGTACTTCAATTTCTACAAAGGCGAAGTTGAGTACAAAGCGATGTCGGCGATCGGTTACGACGCCGGAACGCTCGGCAATCATGAGTTCGATAACGGCGTCGAAGCACTCGCCGCCGCGCTGAAGTTTGCAAACTTCGACATCGTTTCAGCGAACTACGACGTGAAGGGAACTGCGCTCGAAGATCGTGTGAAACGTTACGTCGTAAAGACCGTGGGCGGAATACGAGTCGGACTATTCGGGCTCGGCATAAGTCCCACCGCGCTGATTACGCCCGCAAACTTCAAGGGCGTTACGTTCCTCGATCCGTTGAGCGCCGCACGCGACGTCGTGAAGAAGCTGCGTGAAGAGGAGCGCTGCTCGCTGGTGGTTTGCATGTCGCATCTCGGCTATCACGAAGACGGGAAACAAGGCAATTCGTTCCTTGCGTCGCAGGTTGACGGTATCGACTACATCGCCAGCGGCCACACGCACATTTTCATGGAACAGCCCGTCACGGCGACTCAACCCTGCGGCGCCAAGACGTTGATCTTCGAAGTCGGCAAGAGCGGGATTTATGTCGGCCGCGTCGACTTCACATTTAGAACTGGAAAACTCGTCGCTGCGGCGGGACGGTTGCTCGACCTGAGGAATGTTTGATGGCTGACGACGCAACCCGCGATCGAGTTCGCGCGCTGGTGCGCGAGGTGTTGGCGAAAGCGGCGCCTGAAAATGTCGCGGCAAAAGAAACACCGCCTGCTACTCGCTTCGTAGACACAGTCTCAGAAAGCCCATCACAACCTGCTGTCACGCGTGACGAATCGGCGAAGAGCGTCATCACCGAGGATGACGTGCGTGGACTCGAGCCGGGCGCGGTTCTCAGGATCGGCGAAGATGCTCGCCTGACGCCGCTCGCGGCAGACATCGTCAACGAAAAGAAGATCGAGATCGTGCGCCGGGCTTCGAGGCGCGGGTCGAAGGCGTCGAAGATCGTTGCGGTGGGCGCTGACCACGGTGGGTTCAAGATGAAGGAAGAGCTCAAAGTCGTGCTCAGCGAGCTCGGACACAAAGTGCAGGACTTCGGCGCGTACTCGGAAGACGCAGTTGACTATCCTGACTTTGCACACGCGGTTGCGCGGGCGGTTGCTGATGGCAGTGCGGATCTAGGGATCGTGATCGATGGCGCAGGTGTTGGCAGTGCGATGACGGCGAACAAGGTTCCTGGTGTGCGGGCGGCGGCGTGTTATTCGGTCGAGGTGGCGCGCAACTCGCGCGAGCACAACGACGCGAACGTCCTGACACTCGGAAGCAAGACGATCAGCAGCGCACAGATGCGCGACATTGTTGCGACGTGGCTTTCGACCGAGATTACCGAAGAGCGCCACCGGAAGCGCGTAGCAAAAATCGATGCGATCCAGCGGCAATACCAAAGGTGAGCCACAGATTACGCAGATGAAAATGGATCAGTCTTCATCTGTGTAATCCGTGGCTCCATGCGATAGAATGCTCAGCGTCATGCCCTTCTCAAACAACGGCGATTACGAGGCACTGGTCGAGCAGATCACGGATGTAATCTACGCTCGCCTCAACGGCGATGGCGGCGAGCAAGCTGCCATGTGCGGCTGCACGTCCGAGTGTTTCCATCGCTGCCCGGAGCGGATGCATCGCATTGTCGACGCGGGCGCCGCTCGCATCGGCCTCGTGCTCGGACAGACGGCATCCGCGACAGAATGGGCTGGCCTGATAGACCACACGCTATTAAAACCCGAAGCAACAGACGACGACATCAAGAAGCTTTGCCAGGAAGCTGCGACTTACCGCTTCGCATCTGTCTGTGTTAACCCGACGTGGGTTCGCGTCGCCGCATGCAACCTGATCGGCAGTGGCGTTCCCGTATGTACCGTGATCGGATTTCCACTCGGAGCGACGCTTCCGGACGTCAAAGCCTACGAAGCTCGCCGCGCCATCCTCGACGGTGCGAAAGAGGTCGACATGGTCATCAACGTCGGTGCGTTAAAGAGCGGCGACGATTGTCTCGTGGAACACGACATCCGCTCCGTGGTCCAAGTGGCACACGAGTACGATGTGATCTGCAAAGTGATCATCGAGACAGCATTGTTGACCGACGACGAAAAGGTGCGTGCCTGCCAGGCGGCGAAGAAGGCCGGCGCTGATTTCGTAAAGACGTCGACCGGCTTCTCAAAAGGCGGCGCAACCGTTGCCGACGTCGCACTGATGCGCCGCACAGTCGGCTCCGAACTCGGCGTGAAAGCCTCAGGCGGCGTCAAAGGTCTGGAAGACGCGCGCAAGATGGTCGAAGCCGGCGCAACACGCATCGGCGCCAGCGTCGGCGTAAAGATCGCACAAGAAGCCGCGGGAAAAAGTCCTGCCCCTGCACGAACCTCCGCTTACTAGGAACGGTGAACACAAATGCCGGCAAACGCAAAGCTGTTGGCAGTTATTCTCGGCGGAGGCGCCGGGAATCGTCTCTTTCCCCTCACGCAGCAGCGATCGAAGCCAGCAGTTCCGCTGGGTGGTAAGTACCGGCTCGTAGATATCGCGCTTTCAAACTGCATCAACTCAGACATCCTGCGCACGTTCGTGCTGACGCAATACAACTCAGCATCGCTCAACAGGCACATCGCACAGACTTATCGCTTCTCACAATTCTCGAACGGGTTTGTCGAGATCATAGCCGCCGAACAAACACCCGAAAGCCCGCAGTGGTTTCAGGGAACTGCCGATGCCGTCAGGCAAGTGCTTCCGCACATTCGCGATTGGGGCATCGACACGTTGTTGATACTCTCCGGCGATCATCTCTATCGCATGGACTATCGAGAGTTTCTCGAACGCCATCATCAATCGAATGCTGATGTAACTGTTTCGGTGATCCCATGCGAGGCGCGTTCTGCGAGTGAGTTTGGTTTGTTGAAGACGGACGAGACGGGACGCATCGTCGAGTTCAAAGAGAAACCTAAAGGTGAAGAGCTGCTCTCGATGCAGGTCGATACAACTCAGCTCGGACTCGATGCGAAGGAAGCACAGCGCCGACCGTTTCTCGCGTCGATGGGAATTTACGTTTTCAAGTATCCGCAACTCGAACAGTTGCTTGCCGAAGATCCCACGTGGGTCGATTTCGGCAAGCATGTGATACCAGCGGCCATAAGATCGAGACACGTTCAGGCACACATGTTCGACGGCTACTGGGAAGACATCGGAACTATCGGCGCTTTCTATCGCGCCAATCTCGATCTGACGAGCAAGATTCCGAAATTCAATTTGTTCGACGCCGAAGCACCGGTGTTCACGCGCGCGCGCTACCTGCCGCCGTCGAAGATCGAAGAGAGCCAGATCGACGATTCGATCATCAGCGATGGCTGCATCATGAACGGCGCTAAGATAACGAACTCCGTGGTTGGCGTGCGCAGCAGGATTTCGAAAGGAGTGCAGATCGATTCTTCGTTCATCATGGGCGCGGATTTCTATCAGACGTTGGAAGACATGCGGACCGACTTGAGTAAGAATTTGCCGCGCGTTGGAATCGGTGAGGGAACCGTCATCAAGCACGCCATCATCGATAAGAATGCGCGCATCGGAAAGAACGCCCGGCTGCTGAATGCAGCGGGCGTCGTCGAAGCAGATGGACCAGGCGGTTCCTACTTCATCCGCGACAGCATTATCATCGTCCCCAAGAACGCCGTGATTGCGGACGGCACGATCATTTAGACAGGATTCACAAGATTTTTCAGGATTAATCCTGCACGAAATCCTGTAAATCATGTCTAAGGTAATACTTTAACTAATGGCGACGTTCAGTTTCCCGACGACGGATTATCATCCGGCTTCAGTAGAGCGAAACTCGCCGCAGAAGCGCCGCAAGACCGCAGTCCCTCACATCAAGCTGCCAACAGATAAAACCACTCTCGACGTCGCAGTCGGAGACAGGGTGGTGCATCTGACCAACCTCAACAAACCGTTCTGGCCAAAGCTGCACGTCACGAAGCGAGATTTGATTCAGTATTACCTCGACGTCGCGCCCGCGTTGCTGCCACACGTCGTCGAGCGTGCGATGGTGATGAAGCGTTACCCAAACGGCGCCGCCGGAGAATTCTTCTTCATGAAACGCGCGCCGACGCCTCGTCCAAAATGGATCGACATCTGCAACATCGAGCACGAGTCGGGCAACATCATCAACTTCCCAATGATCCAGGACGTGGCTTCGTTGATGTGGGTGATCAACCTCGGCTGCATCGATCTTAACCAGTGGTATGCACGCTGTGACGACGTCGATCGGCCTGATTACCTGCATTTCGATCTCGATCCGGTTCCCGGCGCGACGTTTGAGAAAGTGTGTGAAGCAGCGTTGTTTCTGAAGGTCGCGCTAGATGCATTGAAGATACCGAGTTACGCAAAGACGACCGGCTCAAAGGGAATTCACATCTACATTCCGATCAAGCGTGGCCCAACCCAGAAGCAGGTGTGGACGTTCGCGAAAGAGTTTTCGCACGCCGTTGCGTCGCAGGCGAGGGAACTGCTGACCGCGGTTTACCAGGTTTCGAAACGCCCGAAGGGAAGGGTGCTGGTTGACTACAACCAGAATGCGTGGGGCCGCACGCTGGCTTCGGTCTATTCAGTCAGGCCAAACAAAGTGCCGAGCGTCTCGACGCCGATCACGTGGAAGGAGTTGGAGCGTGGGATCGCGATCGAAGACTTTCGCATCGACAATGTGCCCGCACGCCTTCGCAAGCTCGGCGACTTGTGGAAGCCGCTCTACGAGACGAAAGGCAGGTTCAAACTTGAAGCTTATCTTTAACGGTCGGCAAGCCTACACTTTAAGTTTTTAATTATGTTTACGATTTGGACAGTGGGTCATTCGACCCGCAGTGGTGAAGAGTTTGGTCAGATACTCTCAGCACATGGGATTGAAGTGTTGGTTGACGTTCGTAGCTTCCCTGGGTCGCGGCGGTATCCGCAGTTCAATCGTGCTGCGCTTGCAGAGTCGCTTGCGAGTATCGGAATCAGGTATCGACATGAACCGCGGCTGGGCGGGCGACGGACGCCGCGTGCGGATTCGCATAACACGGCGTGGCGGAATGCTTCGTTTCGCGCGTATGCAGACCACATGGAGACGGATGATTTCAGAAAAGGAGTTGAAGATTTACTTGAACTTGCAGCGAATGCTCGCGTGGCGGTGATGTGTGCG
Source organism: Pyrinomonadaceae bacterium (assembly GCA_035571655.1). Lineage (GTDB taxonomy): Bacteria > Acidobacteriota > Blastocatellia > Pyrinomonadales > Pyrinomonadaceae > PSRF01. Next base: position 8,050 of record DATNCH010000177.1, on the reverse strand, counting down.
GAAGCGCTGTGGTGGCGGTGTCATCGAAGCCTGATCTCTGACTACCTCAAAGCCGCGGGCCACACAGTCATTCACATCATCGATCAAACCAAGACCGAAGAGCATCCCTTCACTTCCGCCGCCAGGATCATAGAAGGACATTTGTCTTACAGAGGACTTCTCTAATATTTCCTTGTGCCTTTTGTGGCTTACCTTTGTGCCTTTTTGTGGCTTAACTCGCTCGGTTGCTGTGCCAGACTTTGGCTTTCGCGCCTTTTTTGCGGCGCTTCACGCCGGTGCGACGCGGAATCGTTTTCGGATCGCCGGTCGCTGCTTTCGCGACGTCCCCGCCTTCATCCTCCGCAATCTCCGCAAGCGAACGTCGCGTGACGATCGACACGGGCGCGAGCTCGGTCACATCTTCTTCAGTCGTGTAGTAGTCTCGATGCTTGATCAGTAACCACTGTCGATTACGCGTACGCACCAGCACCCACGAGCCCTTCAACTTTCCGCCATCGAGCGTGAACTTCAATTCACCTTTGCGCAAAGCGGCTTCGACATCATCAGTCTCTTCCGGTTTGTACTTTCCGTGGTCCCAGACCATTACGGTCCCACCGCCGTACTCGCCTTCCGGAATCACGCCTTCAAACTTCGCATAGTCAACCGGATGATCTTCAACCTGCATCGCGAGTCGCTTTACTTTCGGATCGAGCGATGGACCTTTGGGCACGGCCCATGACTTCAACACACCGTCGACCTCGAGCCGGAAGTCGTAGTGCAACTGCGTGGCCCGGTGTTTCTGGATGACGAACATGCGGCCCGAGCGTGTGCGTTTCTTCTCTGGCCCAGGCTCCGGGGTCTTATCAAACTTCCGCTTCTTCTTGTATTCGGTTAAACCCATTACCTAATCCGCGTTCATCTGCGAAAATCTGCGGCTCAAAAAGTTCTGTCTGAATTGGATCAAGGCCCAGGGCCTGTCTGACCCGCGCAAAGCTGCGACGATGAATCGGCAGCGCTCCGAGGGTCTTGAGCGCCTGACAATGCTCGGGTGTTGGATAACCTTTGTGCGTGGCGAGTCCGTATCCGGAATACATCTGGTCCAACTCCAGCATGTGCGCGTCGCGAGTTGTTTTGGCAAGGATGGACGCGGCGGCGATACTCGCCGAGAGAGCATCGCCGCGAATTATGCCGCGTTGAGGCGTCTCGCAATGCGGAATCCTGCGCGCGTCGACAAGGATGAAGTCAGGCGCGCAACTCAGCCCCTGCACCGCACGCTGCATGGCGAGCAATCCTGCGTGATAGATGTTGATCGTGTCGATCTCTTCGACCGAGGTAAATCCCACCGACCAGCAGACTGCGTCCTGTTTGATCTGCACTGCGAGCTCATCTCGTTTCTCAGGATCGAGGATCTTCTTCGAGTCGTTAAGTCCGCGCAGCTTGTAATTCTGTGGCAGGATGCAAGCGCCCGCGACGACAGGTCCAGCAAGCGGCGCCATGCCTGCTTCATCAACGCCGGCGACATAGCTGTAGCCTTGCGACCATAATTCGATCTCGAATCGCAGCAGGAAGTGCAGACGTTGACCTTCTGCACGATTCTCGCGATATCGTCCGCGAATGCGTTTCGCGAGCTGGTGTGCGCCTTGTCTCTTATCAACTTCCAGAGCTTCAAGTAAACCTTTAGGTACGGGTCGTTGACGCCGCACGAAGAGATCACTCAATTCTGGGATCGATTTGTTGAGGAGGTCTTCCAGAGAACTCATGATTCGCGGGTAGTCTGTGTTGGCGGAAGAGAGTTGTCAAGACAGGCGTTTGTTTTTTATCTTCGTGTAGGTCCTATATGACTAATTCTCCCCGCACACGTCTCCGCCTGCTTGGACTGCTCCCGCTGTTTTTCTTCCTGGCGCAGGGTGTTCACTACTGGAGAATCGGCGAGCTCGGGAACATGCTCTGGATGTGCAACGTCGGAAACCTGTTGCTTGCCATGGGTCTCTTTCTCGAGAAGCCCGTGCTGGTCAGACTCGCCGCGATCTGGACGGTGCCGGGTTTCATCGTGTGGTTTCTCTACGTGGTGCTCACGTGGGGTGTGTTTCTCACTTCAACACTCGCGCATGGCGGCGGAATCGTCGTGGCAATGTTCGCACTCAGTAAGTATCGCATGGACAGAACCGCGTGGCGCTGGGCGTTTGGCTGGTACCTCGTGATTCAACTCTGCTCGCGCTTCGTTACGGCCGCCGCGCTGAACGTAAACGTCGCACACGCGGTTCAATCCGGATGGCAACGAGCATTTCAATCCTATTGGACCTTCTGGCTTACTTTGACTCTCGTCACAATGGTCGTGTTGTGGTTGACAGGATTATTACTGTGGAGTATCTGGCCCGTCGAGGTACGCGAAGAGGTCGCGGTTTAGCTAGCCGCTCGCGCACAGCGGCAGCGTCGATGCGCTTCGATCAATGACGTGACAAGACTACAGAGCTCTGATGGCTGGCTTGGTTTGATCAGGTAAGCCTGTGCACCACACGCGATCGCCTGGTCCTTATCGATTTCGTAGGCTGCCGCGGAATAAAAGACAATCGGTGTGACGGGATCAAACTCGCGTATCTGCCGGCATAGATCCAAACCTGAGCCATCCGGCAGCCACGAATCCAAAAGATAGAGATCGAACTCTTGCGAAGTAGCGAGAGCCACGCCGCTCGCGATCGAGGAGCCACTCACAACTTCGTAGCTTCGCTGCTCGAGGACGAGTGTGACGAGCTCACGCGTATCGGCATGATCTTCGATGTAAAGGACACGAGGGGTATCTGGGAGTTGCATCATCTGTGCTCGCATTGTTCGGGAGCGCTTTTGCCGCGTCGGGATAAATTTAAGTGCGCTTATTCGATGAGAAAAGGCCGGGCCGGCATATATTTCTCAAGGTCAGTCGGGAAGGATATGCCGACCCACGGCCACCCTGCTTGTTGTGTGCCCGAACTGTATGCCCTTGAAACATAGTTGTCGGTACGTTGGCGGACAGTTTGATTCAGGCAATTCCTGACCAGTCATTAGGTTACGAATGCACAAACAGCTGTTACAGTCATCGCTAGTACTCAAGCTTTTCACTATAAACAAACAGACGAGTGACGGTTGAGTTTGACATTCTTTAGTGTCGTTTTAGGCGTGGGAGAGTGCGTTTAGGCACATTGCCACCTCCCTCCAGATCCACTATACTGCCGCCGTTGAATACCCCTTTCCTCCTGTGGGTATAGTTGGCGCGGCGGACGGCAAAAACCGCCGCGCTTTTTTGTGCCTGCAAGTGTTCATCCGTGAAATCCGTGGCAAAATACAGTTCGATTCAATGAGCCGAAGTCGCCTCCCCTCGATTGTCCTGAGTTTGATCGTTGCGGTCGTCTATTTTGCCGGCGCTGAACTCGGTCTCTCACTCGCCTCGCTCCACACCAACGTCACGGCAGTTTGGCCACCTACGGGCATCGCTATCGCATCGTTACTGATCTTTGGTCGTCGCGTGTGGCCCGGCATCTTCGTCGGCGCTCTCGCGGCAAACTTAATGACCGCAATTCCGGTTCTTTCCTCGTTCGGAATCGCCACCGGAAACACGTTCGAAGCGATCGTCGCGTACTGGTTGCTGCAACGTTCGCAACGTTGGAAGGGATCTTTTGAATCCGTCGGCGACGTGCTGAGGTTTGTCGTTTATGCCGCAGTGTTAGCGCCGATGGTCAGCGCCACGATCGGAAGTTTGAGCGTGTGTTTTGGTGATCCGGGGCAATGGGCGAAGTTTACGTCTCTTTGGTTGACGTGGTGGACTGGCGACGGTTTCGGCGCGCTGATCGTGTCGCCGTTGCTGCTCGCATGGAGTTTACCCGGCAAGACCACTTCGCGAGATCTTCCGGAGATCACGAGCCTGTTCCTGCTGCTGATAATCGTCGCTCTGATTATCTTCGGTGGTTGGTTTCCTGGTCAGGTCAAAACATATCCGCTTGCATACTTGTGCCTGCCATGTTTGTTGTGGGCGGCGTTGAAGTTCGATCAGCGCGTTGTCACGACCGCGATCGTCGTGATGGCCGGCGTGGCGCTCTGGGGCGCCAGACACGGTTACGGTTCGTTTGTTCAATCGAGTGCGAATGTTTCGCTGTTGCTTTTGATCTCGTTCGTCGGCACGAGCACGTTGATGACGCTCGTCGTTGCTGCGGTTACGAGCGAACGAAAGAAAGCGGAAGAGGACAAGTCAAAACTCGGATCGGCGCTCGAGCTCCACCGCCAGCGCATCGAAGACATCGTCGCGCATGTGCCTGGCGTCGTTTGGGAAGCGTGGGGAAAACCTGATGAGGCGAATCAACGAATAGATTTCGTCAGCAGCTACGTCGAGACGATGCTTGGCTACAGCCAGCAGGAGTGGTTATCGACACCTAACTTCTGGCTCTCCATCGTTCACCCCGACGACCGAGAGCGCGCTGCTCGCGAGGCAGCAGCGATTTTTGCTTCGGGAAAAGGTGGCACGAGTCGCTTTCGATGGATGCATCGGGATGGCCGCGAGATTTGGGTCGAAGGGCATTCAATTGTTGTTTGCGACGAGAGTGGACCAATCGGTATGCGCGGGGTGACGATGGACATCACGGCGGCGGTCGAAGCCGAAATCGAACGTGCTGAGTTGTTGGAACGTGAGAGCCAGGCGCGTGCAGAGGCCGAAGAGGCGAGCCGTTTGAAGGAAGAGTTTCTGGCGACTGTTTCACATGAATTACGAACGCCGCTGAATGCCGTGGTGGGATGGTCGCGACTGCTTCGAACCGGACAACTCGATGCAGACGGTGTTGCGCACGCGGTCGAAGTCATCGAGCGAAACGCTGCCGCGCAAAGACAGATCATCGAAGACCTGCTCGACGTATCGCGCATCATCACCGGAAAGTTGCGCATCAATACGCAACCGATCGACGTGTTGTTAATCGTCCACGCCGCGATCGACGCGGTTCGACCCGCAGCCGAAGCGAAGCAGATCGATATCCGCACGCACATCGACGCGCCCGACTTGATCGTCAGGGCCGACATGGAGCGAATGCAACAGGTCTTTTGGAATCTTTTGTCGAACGCCGTGAAGTTTACGCCGGCCGTGGGAGTGATCGACGTTTACCTCGAGCGACACGATTCAGCGGCCGAGATAAGGATCGAGGATTCGGGGCCGGGCGTACCGGCTGAGTTCCTGCCTCGCATATTCGAGAGATTCAGCCAGGCCGACGGATCGAGCACGCGCAAGCATGGCGGTCTGGGCTTGGGACTGGCGATTGTCAGACACCTCGTCGAGCTGCACGGCGGAACAGTGTCGGCAAGAAATCGGAGTACCGGGAGTGGTGCAGTGTTGACGGTGCGCCTCCCGGCAATGGCCGAAGTCAGCCACAAAAAGGCACAAAAGATACAAAAAGTCTGACTTTGTTGTTCCCTGTGCAGTCTATCGTTGTGTTCTCAACACCGGGGCGTTGGAACGCGTGTTGTCGACCACGTTCGCGCCGTTTGAAGGATTGAAGATGTAACTGTCACGCGCGCGCACCGCGAGATTTGGTTGTCGCGCTCGCACCTTGATGAAGCGCCGTTGTCCTGCCTGAGGTGGACGCTTCGGATAGTATCCGATGCTGTACTGTCGTCTCAGTTCTTCCGCGACATTTGCAAACGCGTACGACATATTTTGTAGCGTGTCAGCCTTGTACTCGCGTCCGCCGGTGCTGTTCGCGAGTTCGAGCAGGTAGTCATTGGCAATGTCGTATTCGCCGCGCGACGTGCCACGGTTCCGGCCGCCATGACGACGGTTGCCACCGCCACCACCTCCGCCAAAAATGCCGCCGAGAATCTGTCCGAAAATATCGATCCTCGTTGGGAAGTTAACGGCGTTCATGTCGGCTGATGTGTCGTACTGAACCGTATAAATCAACGCATCCAGTTCCTGTGCGTCCATGATCGTGCTCTGGTAATCCGAACGGCGGCTGGTTGTGTCGACACCGTCAGTGAAAAGCACGATTGCCTTTCTTCCCGTCACGCGACTCAACTGCTGGTTGATTACCATGTCGAGAGCGTCGTACAAGCGCGTGCCGTCGTCGGTATTCGCGCGCCGAATGGCTCGCTGCAACCTTGAACGATCGGTCGTGAATTCGCTAAGCATCTTGATGTCGTCGTTGAATGAAACGACCATCACCTTGTCGTCAGAACGCAACTGGTTGACGAAAGTGATCGCTGCGTCCTGGATGTCCTCGAGCCGGAATTGAGTCGACGGGCTCGTGTCGAGCATCAACACCACTGAGAAGGGTTTGTCGACTGACTGAAAGAACGCGACATCCTGCTCAACGCCGTCTTCCCAAATGCGAAACTCTTCCTTCTGCAGGTTCGGAACGTAACGTCCATCGCGGTCCATGACGCTCACCGGGAGCGTGACCAGCGTGGTGTTCACACGAATGACGTCGCCGGCATCGACTTCTTCCGGTCCGGTTGGTTGTTGTCCTTGCTGCTGCGGTTTGCGATTGTCTGGATAGTTCGCGCCGCCGAGGACGGGAGGTTGCGCCGGGGATGCAGGCGTGGTGATTTGCGGCGTATCTGCTTGTTGACCGACACGTCGCGGACGGCCTTGCCCAAAAACCACACTGATAGCGGTTGAAAGCAGGGACAGGAGCAATAGGAAAATAAACAGCTTTTTCATCATAAGCTCCGACTTAAAGTGGCGCACGGGCGCCCAAACCTCGGTTTGATGCATTCAGACAGCGATAGTGTTTGCGGTTCGGGGAATAAGGGAGAGAAACCGTGTTCGCAAGGCAAAGAATAACCCTTTGGTGCATCCGCAGGCAAGGAAGATCTCTGCGCCCCTCTGCGTATCTCTGCGTCCTCTGCGTTGAAATGGCCGTTAAACGCAGAGAACGCAGAGGTACGCAGAGGAAGCCTATTCACTCGAGCTCGCCGTGGCGCTGGAGAGGACGTTCCAGATCAAGGGCAGGGTTCCCCACGTTTGTCCTCGGTGTTGCGGGCGAAAGCCGAAGAGGACGATCCTTCCCTTTCCAACACCGACTTCCGCCAGCGCGATCTGGCCGCGAAGTTTATCTTCGCCCAGCAGCCAGCCGCTCAGCAGCACATTTTCTTTCGCATATCGCGCGATCACGCGGACGTTCGCGTCTGTGGTCGTCGCGAAGGCCGAGCTGTTGATGAAGTACGCCGGAAGCGTTGCGGGCAGACTTGCCGCGATCGGGTTCTTGTTGTCGAGCTCCAGCGCCACGATTGATCCGGGACAGTAAAAATCCGAGGTTTTGACACCTTCGAGAGCGTTCCGCAACGGCAGGTTAAACTGCTTGATAGCCAAATCACACGCATTGTCAAAACAGATCAGCATCCCGCCGTTGTTTACAAAGTCTTTCAGGTTCTTCAGCCCAGCCTCCGCAAGGCCGCCGGTGTATTCAGCCGGAAACGTCCCGGCGACGTGGCCATTGACCATCTGAACGCTCGATTGCGACGGCAAAACAATCGCATCGAACTTCGAATTGAGCGAGCTTTGCCGGAAGTCCGTATCAACAATCGACGTGTAAGGAACATTGAACGTGTCAAAGACGAAGCGCGTCCAGCCTTCGTCCATGTTGCTCACCCAGCTTTTGTAAATTCCGACTCGCACAGGCTGCTTGACCGGATTCTTAATGGGCGACTCGTCTCCCTTTTTCAACGTGAGCGCGAGATCGGCTCTCACCTGGTTTGCGTCTTTCAGCAGCGTCAACTTTCTGTCCTGCGCTGATTCCCTGATCGTGATGACGGCCGGCGCCTCCACCCCCATCTGTAACGGCAGAGTCCAGCCAGCGACGTCGTATGGACGCTCAGCCTCACCCAGTGCTGTCAGCCTGTTCGGATAAATCTGAGGCTCAAAGAGAGCGATTACATTCGAGCGCTGTGGCTGATTGAGAAACACGATGTAACTTCCCAGCGGCACCTCACGCATCTCCATCAGTGGTCCACTGACTCTGTACGTGCCGAGTTTCTCCGCGATGGAATTCGTTCTCACTAACGCTCGCGGACTCAACACAACATGTAACTCCTGATCGAGCCGGAAGACTTCGACGCCCTG
>DATNCH010000176.1:0-3584 GCA_035571655.1 Pyrinomonadaceae bacterium | reverse complement strand
TGAGGATTGAGCCGAACCTTCGTTCGCGGCACGGCGTGAAGCAAGGAGGTTGGGGATAGCGATCGCGGCGATGATGCCGATAATCGCGACGACGATGAGAAGTTCGATCAACGAAAAGCCTTCTTGGCGTTTGGTAGTCATGCTGATTTGGTGCTCCTTAAAAGATTTAGGGGTTCCTTAAATTCTCGCGCCACCGGCTTTCCGTTCCCTTGTGAGCCGCGCAAAGCGCGATGTTGTCGGTGGTCTACTAAACAACCGGTATGCCAAGAGCGATTTCAGTGAAAATGGCGAAATTTGAATAGTTTTTGATCGAAATTTTGCGATCGGAAGGCGATCCGGGAAGGGACGTCAAACGGCCTGACAATTTGTGGCACGGGGTTAATGACGGTTTGTGGCAGGTTCTGCGGCTAAGACAAATCGCCGACGCCGGCGGCGAACTCGCCCGTGTCTTCTGCACGCCTGCGTGGGCCCTGGTCCGTAGCTCTGCGGCGGGGCGTTGAGTCTGGACCACGCCGCTCGTCGCGCATCTGTGCAGTCAGGGCACGTGCGCCGTGTTTATCGAGTAAATGGCGCAACGACCGCACTGACATGCCCAGGAGTTCGGCGGCATTTGTTTGGTTCCCGGATGTACGACGAAGGGCTTCGACGACGTAACTCTTTTCGAGCTGGTCCAGGTGGGCGGTGAGATTGATGCCTTCCTCGGGAAACTCCATTGCTTCCGCGACGCGGTACGGATTGTAGTTGGTGATCTTTTCCGGCAGGCGTTCCGGCTCGATGGAATTAGTGCCTTCGAGCGCCACCGCGCGTTCGATTGTGTGTTCCAGCTCACGAACGTTTCCGGGCCACGAATAACGCTCGAGCAGGCGCATCGCGTTCTCGCTGACGGACAATGTTCGTCCGGTCGGTGCACAAAACTTCTGGACGAAATGATTGGCCAGCTCCGAGATGTCTTCTGTGCGCTCGCGCAACGGCGGAAGCTCGATCGGGATCACTGAAATGCGGTAAAAAAGGTCTTCTCGAAATGTGTTTGCCGACACCATGCTTGCCAGGTCGCGATTGGTCGCCGCGATGACTCTCGTATCGACCGTGATCTCCTCTGTCGCGCCGACTGGCCGAACTTTCCGCTCCTGTAAAACACGCAGCAGCTTGACCTGCATTGCGGGCGACATCTCGCCGATCTCGTCGAGAAAGATCGTGCCGCTATTGGCTGCTTCAAACAGTCCTTTTCGGTTTGCATTGGCGCCCGTGAACGAGCCTTTGACGTAGCCAAACAGCTCCGACTCCAGCAGCGTCTCTGTAAACGCGCCGCAGTTTACGGACACGAACGGTTTCTCGGCGCGCGGGCTGAGATCGTGTATCGCGCGAGCGACCAGTTCCTTGCCGGTGCCGGATTCGCCTGTGACCAGAACCGTCGATTGGACCTGCGCGACGGTCTCAATCATCTGGTAAAGATCCTCCATTCGCTTGCTGCGACCGATGATGTTTCCGAGCTTACCGCGTGTCCGTTGCCCCTGAATGAGCGCCTTGTTCTCTTCGAGCAGCGCTTCCTTCTCTTTGATGAGCGAGATCTTTTCGAGCGCGCGAGTAACTGTTTCCTTCAGCAGATCGTTGTCGAATGGCTTCTGCACAAAGTCGTACGCACCCAGGAGAAACGCCTCGCGCGCGGTGTCGACGTTGGCGAAAGCCGTCATCATTATTACTTCCACTTCCGGAAGTAACTCTTTTGCCGCTCGCAGGAGGTCGACGCCATCCATGTCGGGCATGCGAATGTCTGAGATGATCAGATCCGGGGCTTGTTCGCGCAACAGATCGAGCGCTTCACGGCCATTCTCAGCTACGCGCACCACATGTCCTTCGCGTTGCAATAAATGCGTCAGGAACTGGCGCATTCCGAGTTCGTCGTCAACAACCAGAAGATTGGCCATATTAGTTCTTATTAGTTTGACTGTTCAGGTGCGAGGTCGCCATTTTTCGCCGCCACCGGCAACTCGACCGTGATGGTCGTGCCTTGTCCCACGCGGCTACGGACATTGATTGTACCACCATGATCGCGAATGATTTGATAAACAATTGAAAGCCCGAGTCCGGTGCCGCCCGTGGTCGACGAGAAAGGTTCGAAGAGATGCTCGACCTGGTCCGGCGACATACCACGCCCGGTGTCCGCAAACGCGATGCGGAGACGGTTGTTTGAGTTTGGTTCCAGCGTAGCGCGCAGTGTTCCGCCTTCAGGCATCGCCTGTAACGCATTTCGCGCGAGGTTCCAAAACACTTGTTTCATTTGACCTTCGTCTGCTTCGGCGAACAGCGGCTCGCCTGGCAATTCCTCGACGATGCTTTGGTTCGCACTAATCTCCGGACTGTGGCGCATGAGTGCGAACGTTTGGTGTAACAGGTCGCCGACGTCGACTCTTGACGGACTAATTGAGCGCGGCCTCGCGTAACTCAGAAAGTCTGTGATGATTCGATTGAGGCGATCGGACTCGCGCAGGATGATCTCCATCAGCTCCATCTGCGATGAATCCTTGTCCATCTCCGAGCGGAGCATCTGAATCGAGCCGCGCATGGCGGCGAGCGGGTTTCGGATTTCGTGAGCGATTGAAGCCGCCATGCGGCCAATCGCCGCGAGTCGATCCTGGCGTCGCGATGTTTCCTCGAGACTGCGAACCTGCGTCAGGTCCTGAAAAGTGATCACCATGCCGGTGGTCTCACCAGCTTCAGACGACAGCGGAGACAGGCTGTAACCGAGTCGCAGACGCATGCCTTCCGACGTCAGGCAGTTTGATTCAAACCGCGGGCTTCGTCCGCCTTTCTCCACCGCGCGCAGAGTTTCCGCGATGTGGTCCTTCATCTCGCCGAAGATGATTGACGAATCCTGCCCGCGGATCGCTTGTTCACGATAGCCCGTGATCTCTTCTGCCGCGGCGTTGAAAGTGAAGATGCGTCCTTCGAGATCGGTCGTGACGAGGCCGGAGCGGATTGACGCGACGATACGTTCGTGCAGCGCGCGCAGGTTAGCCAGCGACTGCGTTGCTGCGATCAAGCGCACGTCGGAACGCGACTGTCGCTCGCTCAGACGCGCTGAAAGTAATCCCACGACGAAGAAAGCTACGTCGAACAGTCCAACCCATTGAACCGTTTGCGACACCGAGCCGCCGACGAGTTTTGCCGGATCGACCTCACCAGCCAGACCAGTGATTTGCAGCGAACAGACGGTGAACGCCACTGCACAGCCGACGGAAGTGACAACCGCTTCACGTGGGCCGAGGAACAGGCCCGAGATGGCGATGATGACGATGTAGAGCGCGATGTAAGGCGATTGAATGACGTTGGAATTCCAAACGAGCCACGACACGAGGAGGACGTCGACGGTGATCTGAAACCTGGCTTGATAGACGATGTTTTTGGAAAGACGGAAGATCAGTGCGTAGAGGATTGTGAGGCAGGCGACGATTGTGACCAGGCCGAGATTTTTGTTGATTGACTCCGGGCTTCCTGAGCTGGTCCAGAGCGTGGCGACGACGCTGAGGAGGACTGCGGTTGCAAGTCTGCCGGCGATAAGCCATCCAAGCTTCGACCCTGCGGCC
>DATNCH010000175.1:0-77478 GCA_035571655.1 Pyrinomonadaceae bacterium | reverse complement strand
CTCCGGCAGAGGCCAGGCACAAGTGTCGATCACGTTGTCGAGAAAACGAGTGCACAGATGCGTCACGTCACGGAGGCGATCCCAATCGATCCGCTGCTCCGGATCGTAAAACTTGGCGAGATCGATCGAACCGAGGTTGCATGAATTCGAGAAGTGCAAGAACTGCTCGCCACACGGATTGCAGGAGTAGATCAGACCCATCGACTTCATCATGTGGTTATGACGATTCACTTCGTCGATAAAGGCGATGCCGGGCTCTGCATACTTGTGTGCGCTTGCAATGATTCGGTTCCAGACGTCGGGAGCGAAGATCATTCCGGGTCGAGGCGGCTCTTCTATCGTGCAGTTGGAAAGATCTGCCGCGAGGAACGCCTGCCGATCGCAAAACGTTACCGTCGATCCATCGGGCGTACGATAGACAACATAGTTTCCATCACGAACGGGATCGTAAATCCGGTCGTTCCAGGGCTGCCCGTCAAACTCCGATTGGAACCATTCGTTGTTATCGACAGCCTTCAAAAACTTGTCGGTTACGTTTACTGAGATGTTGAAGTTGGTCAGCGAGTGCTGATCGTTCTTCGCATGAATGAAACGCAGCACGTCAGGATGTGTGACGCGCATCATCCCCATGTTTGCGCCGCGTCTTACGCCGCCCTGCTTCACGACGTCAGTCACCTGATTGACGATGTTCATGAACGACACTGGACCAGAAGCCACGCCCATCGCCGAGCTGACGCTCGCTCCGTGTGGTCGCAGGAATTCGTACGTCATACCCGTACCGCCGCCTGTTTGGTGAATCGTCGCGGCAGCCGTTGCGTGCTCCATGATCCCCTGAAGCGAATCGGGAACTTTCAAAACAAAACAAGCTGCAAGTTGCCCATTCGACTTACCAGCATTGACGAGGCAAGGAGTGTTGGGAATGAACTCTCGAGCCAGCATCACCTCGCTCATGGCGGCAAAAAACTTGTCGCGCTTCTCGCCTGTTTCGGCATGTGAAACGTGCCCGACCACGCGGCGTACGATGTCTTGCCACTCTTCGAGCGGGTGCCCCTTGAGATCCTTCAACGAGTAACGCTTGCTAACGACTTTTCTGGCGTTGATTCCAAGCTGCTGTGACTTTCGACGCGGGGAAACTGCCGGGGAGTTCCCGACTTTTTTGCCGATAGCTGCGCTGCTCATGAAGGTCTGCCTTTCCATGGGGAGTCCACAAAACTGAGTTTCAAAAACGGGTTTGCCAGGCGTATTGCTACGCAAGGCTTTATCTTAGAGTGTGTACTGGATACTCCGGTTGGCTCTTTCGAAGCGACAAAAAACCTGCTCTGGAGCGTGGCTCAGGGGGCGGCCGCTGCACCAGTTACCACTTCGTCTCAAGCGGAGCGGAATATACTCCTTTGCAGCCGTCATGTCAATATCTTGTGGCTGTCTTTTTTTTCAATGCTATACAGTGTATTTATTAAAGTATTTTGCCACGGATAACACGGATTAATGCTGATAGGCTTTCTAATCAGCATTAATCCGTGTTATCCGTGGCAAATTAGCTACTTGGAGGAGCCGCTATTGAGAAGCAATTCGTAATTCCCGATATCCCGGTTGTGGCTGTCGAGGGCGGCAAAGGTGTCGGAGGTTTCCTCGAGCATCTGCTTGGTCATGGCGATAGAGTCGCTTAGCTGCTCGAAATCCAAAGAGGAAACACGTTCCGGAGTCGGCAAAGTCACAACCTGGTCGTTGACGAGTCCAAAGAAGTTCTCGATCGACTGAAGCTGTCCCTCGACTAACTTCACCGATCGCTCGATATCATTGAACGCCGCCACACGCCGTTTGAGGATCTCGACGTTCGCCTGTTGTATCCGTCTCTCACGATCGTCTTTAGAGGCTTCGACTGAGCGCTCAGCCTGGACCAACTGGTTTTGCACAGCCTGACGATTGATCGAGCGCAGGTGATGTTTGCGGCGCCGATAAACATCGAGAAGATCGACAAAGTCTTCCCAGCGTTGATCGAGGCTCTGTATGTTGTGAGGGATCTGCTTGGTGCCGGTGAATTTTTTGTAGTTCGAATAGATCTGATTCTTCATCCAGCGCAAGTACTCGACCGCCTCACGCTCACGCGGGTCGAAAAGTTTTATCTGCGCCTCTCGCTGCTGTTCGCGCAACTTCAGCAAGCGTTGCTTCTCTCTGCGATCGACGAGTCGGCGATATATGGAGCTTGCGGGCACGGTTGCTAGATAAAGTGTTTCTGTCGCCAGCGCGGCGACAAGCGGGGTAACGTCCTGTACGTATGCAGCGGCAACTGCAAACCCTGCCATCCCCCAGAAATTGATGGGTTCCTTGAAAGCCTCTTTAAGATACTTAAGATCGATCTTGGGTAATTCCATGGCCACAGATTAACACCCGTTTCACTTTAACTGCTGCGACCCCCGCCGGTGCCATTCGTGCCGCCGGTTGTTTCACCTTCCGCTGGAAGTGCTTGAGGCGTTGGCGCATTCGCTCCAGGGCCCAACAATCCCATGTCCTGTTTATATTGAAGCAGCTTGTCTTGCAATTGCATGTCCATCGCTTCGCGTTCGATGTCCTGCATCTGTGTATCTACGTTAGCCGCACCCAACTGCATCTTCGCTTCAGCGGCGGCTGCACGCCGGTCGATCTTGTCGCGCATCTCGTTGAAGGTCGATGCATCGTCGCCGAGCTGGAATGACTCCATCGTCTGAGCAAGCTGTTCTTGAAGTTTTGCTTGCTTCGACTGGTTTATCAACTGCATCGCCTCGGCCGTGCGGCGTTGCATCTGAAGCACGTAATTGTCGCGTGCTTTAAGTGCCTGCTTCGATGCCAGCCCCGCGTGCTCCAGTTGCTGTCTGGTTTTCTGGAGGTCGACCTGCACCTGCTGCAATTGTCCGATGTATGCAGTGGCGATGTCGTCGCGGCCCAACTTCACAGAAGCCCGGATTTTGGAATCCAGGTCTACTTGCTGCGCTTCAAGTCGTTCCTGGTTCTTGGCGAGAAGCTTTTCTGTGGCCATGACCTGCGCCACGGAATTATTCAACTCCGGTACGCGATCACGCATGTCACGGATTGTCTGCTGAAGAATGAGTTCCGGGTCTTCAGTCTTCTCGATTATCCCTCCGAAGAGGGCGCGCATTGAGCGCTTCATCCTTGTCCAAAGTCCCATTTCCCGCTCATCCTCCGATTAGGAAAAGTGAAATCCCAAGACGATAATTCCAGCTTCCCATTATTGTCGTTTTCGGCCATTTACGACGCTTTGATGTACGACACATACGCTCAGGCGGTTTCAATTCCGGCGAAAACTGAGCTTGGAGTATAACAGCACTATTAAAACGCTTCCAGAAAGCCGATTACCCCGCCGCCGAACGTCCGATATCCCGCCGAAACTGCATTCCCTGCCAGCTAATCTTTTCGAGTGACTGATAGCAAAGATCCAGAGCGGTCGGGAGGTCTGCTGCGGCTGCTGTCACACCAAGAACCCGGCCACCAGTCGCCGTATAACTTCCATTAGCAGCACGCGACGTGCCAGCGTGAAAGACTTGCACACGATCACGATCTACATCCTCCAGCCCTTCGATAACGGCTCCCGACTCGTACTTACCGGGATAACCTTTGTTGGCCGCCACCACACATGCCGAAGAGCCCTCAGACCAAACGACATCCAGTCCCCCAAGCGTTCCGCTATGCATAGCTTCAAAGATCGATGCCAAATCAGTTTTCAAACGGACGAGAATTGCCTGTGTTTCAGGGTCACCAAAACGCACGTTGTATTCGAGCAGCTTTGGTCCATCATCCGTCAACATCAAACCCAGGAACAGAACTCCTTTGAACGTGAAACCTTCCTCACGAGCGCCGGCGAGCGTCGGTTCGACGATCTCGCGAACAACTCGATCTTCAACACTTTTATTTAGAACCGAAGAATCAGTAATGGTTCCCATGCCGCCGGTGTTTGGACCAGTATCATTCTCTCCGATCCGCTTGTGATCGCGTGCCGCAGGCATCAGCTTGTAGTCACGTCCATCAGCAAACAGAAGCAGCGAGGCTTCGGTCCCCACGAGAGCCTCTTCAATCACGATGCGGCCGGCAGCCTCGCGTCCTGCGACGTGATGGACCATAAGATCTTCAATAGCCTTTTCTGCTTCCACACGATTCCCCGCAACGACGACGCCCTTTCCCGCGGCCAGACCGTCTGCCTTTATGACCACGGCAGATTGAGCCGGGCCAAATAACCCACTACGTAGAAACTCGAGCGCTTGCTGAGGCGATTCGGCCACACGATAAGCAGCGGTCGGAATCTGGTGGCGAGCCATGAAGTTCTTAGCGAATATCTTGCTGGCTTCGAGTCTGGCAGCGGCACTGCCAGGCCCGACGATTCGTAGTCCGCTTTCGGTAAAACGGTCGACGAGACCTTCGGCTAGCGGGGCCTCGGGGCCAACAAACGTTAAATCGATGTTTTCTGCTCGAGCAAAGTCAGCCAAACCTGCATGATCGTTGACCGATAAATCCACGATCCTCGTGGTTTGCGCGATGCCATAATTTCCCGGCGCGCAAAAGATATCGACGGGCTCGCGCGACGTATTCCGAAGTGCCCAGGTGATTGCATGTTCACGCCCGCCAGACCCAATGATCAATATTCGTCTCATGATGTGAGTCGGGATGCTCCCATTCAGTCAGAACTAATGTCAAGATTGGTCCGTTTTTTTGCAGGTTTTACCTTGACACAGTTTCGCCATAGTTATATACAACTTGAACCAAACAGCAGCCTTTGACGGCTGGAACCTTTGCCTCATTGGTGGACAAACCAAAGAGCGTCCTTTCTTTGACGCGTGGTTCTTTATTCGCCCGCCGAAATTGTTGTTTTCAGCTGACGGACCTTAGGGGAGTACAACATGGCACAAATGGAAGCGGCGACCGCCTTGGAAACAGTGCACGATAGTGAATATCAGGATCGGGCTATCAAGTGCGTAGACTGTAACGAAAACTTTATCTGGACTGCGGGAGAGCAGGTATTTTTCCACGACAAGGGCCTCAAAAACGAACCAAAGAGATGTAAACCTTGCAAGCAGGCTAAAAATGAACGGTTAGCTGCTATCGCGGCTGCGCAGTCATCGGGAGTACGACAACGCATTGAAGTTTCTGTGCAATGCGCTCAGTGCGGCCAACAGACTACGGTTCCCTTTTATCCGTCTCAAGGACGCCCGGTTTATTGTCGCTCGTGCTTTCTGGCCGGCAAGACTGGTAACGCCGAATCCCCACAGATATAACCTTTTCCACAATTAATTGATCTCTGCGTACCTCTGCGGTGCACCTGATCTCGAATTAACATTTACCGCAGAGGAATCACCCGCCAACATGCACAATCGGACGTCGATTGGGGTCTTTTTCTGCCTGCCGTAAGACCTCATGCGTGACTGGCGCCGTGTCGCCTTCTCCAAACGCGATGTACTTCAACAAGTAGGAGATCGGATTTCCTTCGCTCCATCCGAAATAGACATGCGGCAGTTTGCCCATCTCATCTCGCAGGTAGAGTAGAAACGCCGCGATCGCGTTTGGCACCGCAGGCGACTCTGTCCGAAGGATGCGATAACCTTCTACCGTCTCACCACAAATATTCAACGTACCCGCAAATTCCGACGCATCACCGGGTGTTACTTCGAAAAACAATATTGGCTCTCCGGTGGGGATGTGGTTGCTCATCCGCTTTTCCTGCTCTTTGTCAGCATACTCAGTAGCGTCGCCCGTATCCTTGCGGTTCGCAATAATCCGAATCGTCCCTTTTGCTGCGTCTTTAATAAACTGGCGCGCCTTGTCGTCGAGTTGAATACGATCCACGCGCAGTTCGGTAGAGCGCCAAACCCTCGAGAACAGCGATGCGAGAATGATCGTGAGAATGAAGAACGACGCGATCTTGATTCCCTCAGGCCGCTCGTGAATGTTTTGAATCGTCGTGTAAACGAAGATCGAAGCGATAGCGAGATAGGCCAACCAGTTCTTTTGTTTTCTCCGCGCCGCGATTGTGACGGCAATGGCGGCTGACGTCATCAACACAAGCACTCCCGTTGCATAAGCGCCGCCCTGCGCATCGACGTCAGCACGGAAAATAACCGTGACGGCAAAAGCGATTCCAATGATAACGATTACCAGGGGCCGCACAGCTCTGGCCCATTCCGGCGCCATGCCGTATCGCGGTAAATACCGCGGCACGATGCTCAAGAGTCCGGCCATTGCAGACGCACCGGCGAACCAAAGAATAAGGATGGTGCTGAGGTCATAGACCGTTCCGAAAATATTTCCGAAGAACTGATGGGCCAGGTAAGCAATGGCGCGCCCGTTGGCTTCTTGTCCCTCTGCAAACTTCTCAGCCGGAATCAGGATCGCCGTTACGAAGCTGCTGCTGATGAGCATCACGCTCATGATCAACGCTGCGACGCGGAGTAACTTCTGAGTGTTATGAATACGACCTCGCAGCAATTGCCGCACTTTCGCTTCTTCCTGGGATCCGGCACGCGTCGATTGGATGTTGGTCCAATCGTCTTCGCTAAGATCGGCGTCACCTTTTACGAGTGGCATCACCGCGACGCCGGTTTCAAAACCTGAGAGTCCCAGTGCGAGTTTCGGAAACAACATCAGGGAGAACGCTACGATGAGCCAGGCATTTCCGTGGACGCTGGGATGTTGGAAGAGTGCCTGTTTCCATTCAGGAAAGTGATACGGATGAGTCACGAGCTCGTAGACACCACGGCCGATAACAATCGTGTTCAGAAACAAATAAACCGCGACGAGCGCAACGGCGATTCCGATCGCTTCTTTGAACCCACGCAAAAAGATCAAGCCGAGGACACCGATCAGAACAATGGTTACGCCAATCTGGTGTTTCAGTATTTCTGGTGTAAAAGGATTCTCGATGACGTGAGCAGTCGCGTCGGCGGCTGAGAGAGTAATGGTGATGACGAAGTCGGTGGCTACGAATCCGAGCAACACCAGCACGAAGAGCTTGCCCTTCCAGCGTGAGAGCTGGTGTTCCAGCATCGAGATCGAGCCTTCACCATGCGGGCTCTCTTCCGAGACACGACTGTAAATCGGCAACGCACCGAACAGTGTCAGTAAAACCAGAAAGAACGTCGCCACGGGCGAAAGCGCTTGTGCAGCCAGGAACGCGATGCCGGGCTGGTAACCGAGAGTCGAAAAGTAATCGACTCCGGTCAGACACATCACTTGCCACCAGGGATGTTGCTTATGAGGGGTTGCGTGGGAGGCGTCTTTCGCCGCGGAATCTTTGAATAACCAGAGTTTGAAACGTCGTCCGGCCGCTCGCCGGGTCAAACGATCGAGCATTACTGCCCTTCCTTTTAGCCTACGAGGTTAGCTGTCGGACTCGAACTGGAAGTGTTCGTCGTAAAGCCACTGCACACTTTACGATTTGCCCCGCGTTTCGCTAGACGAAACCAGTGGTTCCCCCGTGCTGCTGACTGCAACTTCGGCAGACATTAGTTTTCAATGACAAGATCTTAGACAGTATTGCGAGATTAAACAAGACGGGGAGACGGGGAGACGCGGAGACGGGGCGATCACCGTGTCGCCGTGTCCCCCCGTCTCCGTGTCCCCCCGTCTCCGTGTCTCCCCATCTCCAATCTCAACCACCAACGTGCACGATCGGTCGTCGCTCAGGATCCTTCTCCGCCTGACGTAAAACTTCGTGTGTTACAGGTGCGGTGTCTCCTTCGCCGAACGCGATGTACTTGAGCAGGTACGAAACCGGATTGCCTTCACTCCAACCGAAGTAGACGTGCGGTAACTTCCCTGTTTCATTTCTCAAGAACAGTAAAAACGCCGCGATCGCATTTGGCACCGCGGGCGACTCAGTTCGCAGAATCTGATATCGATCGACAGTCTCGCCTCTGATTTTCAGCACACCCGAAAATTCCGATGCATCACCAGGCGTGACTTCGAAGAAAAGAATCGGTTCACCAGACGGAATGTGGTTATCGATCCGTTTTTCCTTCTCCTTCGCTTCATACTCCTGCACGTCGCCGCGATCGATTCGATTCGTGATGATGCGAACCGTCCCCTTCGCAGCTTTGCGAATAAACTCGCGCGCCACGTCGTCGAGTTCGATCTGCTCTACCCGCAACTCTGTCGAGCGCCAAACACGAGAGAAGAGCGAACTGGCAACAATCGCCATGATAAAGATCAGCGCGATCTTGATTCCTTCCGGCTGCTCGACGATGTTCACGATCGTCGTGTAGACGAACACTAACGAGATCAGCATAAACAGCCATTGCACGCGTTCTCCCTGACGACGCGCCGAGAGTGTCACGGCGATCGCCGCCGACGTCATCAGCGCCAGAACACCCGTCGCATAAGCGCCGCCCTGCGCGTCGACGTCTGCTCTGAACAGAATCGTCACGATAAAACAGATCGCAGTAAACACGACGACGAGGGGGCGTGTGGCCCGTGCCCACTCAGGCGCCATTCCATATCGCGGCAAGTAACGTGGAACGATGTTGAGCAGACCAGCGAGCGCAGACGATCCTGCAAACCAGAGTATCGAGATCGTGCTCAGGTCGTAGATTGTTCCAAACACGTCGCCCAAATAGGTATGGGCCAGGTAAGCCAGCGCTCTGCCATTCGCCGCGCCCGGCTCCATTGTTTCAGTCTCCGGCCGAAATTCCTCGGCGGGAATCAGCATGGTGGTCACGATACTGCTGGCAAAAAGCAGGAAGCTCATGATCAACGCGGCGCCGGTGAGCAATTTACGAGTGTTGTGAATGCGACCGGCAAGTTCGAGAGATGATTCGCCGGGACGAATGAGATGCGGACTCGGTTCATCTTTCGCTAAATCGACATTTACATCGCCCTTGACCAGCGGCATCACCACGACGCCAGTTTCAAAACCTGACAATCCCAGCGCGAGCTTCGGAAAAACGATGAGCGCCGCTCCAATCATCAGAAAAGGATTGCTGTACGTAGTGAAAAGTAATTTATTCGAATCCCACAACACGGTCGGATGCGTGAAAATCTGGTAAAAACCGACAGAAACAACCGTCACGTTCAACCCGAGATAGATCACCACGAGAAACACCGCGATTCCGATCGCTTCCTTGAAGCCGCGAAGAAAGATCGCGCCCAGCGCAGCAATCAGGACGAGAGTGACGACGATTCGATGATGGAGGAAATCAAGGTGCTCGATCACAAACGGATTCTCGACGATGTGTGCCGTAGCATCCGCTGCTGAGAGTGTGATAGTGATTATGAAACTCGTGGTCGCGAAACCGAGTAGAGCAAGGACAAAGAGTTTGCCTTTCCAGCGCGACAGCAAATTCTCCAGCATCGAGATCGAGCCGTCGCCATGCGGGCTCTCTGCTGCAACGCGTCGATACATCGGAAGCGCGCCAAAGAGAGTGAGAAAGATCAACACCAGCGTTGCGATTGGTGAGAGTATGCCTGCGGCGAGAAATGCAATACCAGGCTGGTAACCCAGAGTAGAAAAATAATCGACTCCGGTGAGGCACATCACCTGCCACCACGGGTGTTGCTTGTGCGTGGCAGACGATTCGCGCGCTGCGCCGCCTTTTTTTATGCCCTCGTAAAGCCAGAGCTGAAACTTGCGTCGTGATCTCTGGAAGAACCCCATCTGATTCGCCAGACAAAAAAAGCGGGCGGGGGCCTCCCACAGCCCCCACCCTAAGGCCACGTGTCCTCACCCCACGCGACCACTTCGTCCACCGGGGAGGTGAACGCACTGCGGATTATGCAATAGTCCGACTAAAGTTTCAACCCGGTTATTGTTTTTACCGCGAGCCGCAACACTCATTGCACCGAGTGTAATTTGAAAACTTATAGACGTTATAAGCAACTTCAATTGAGTTGTGAGGAAAGTGATCCTGTAACGAGCTACTACGCCGTCACCTGTCTGCAACACGTGGTGCATCGCCGGATTGGCCCACGTCTTGTCCTTTCGTTTCGGCATGGGCCAAGTCTGAAAAGGCGACGGTGAGGAGCAATACTGCCACGCCAACCGTGCAAAGAATGTAAAGAATGGCGGTCTGTTCCAGATAAATCAGAACGATGACGAGTAATGTAAGACCGAGTGCCCAAAGGGCGGTGATAAGTTTGCGACGCCGGCGATCACCGGCCATGCTTTTTCGATTCATTTCGTAATTATGACTTCTTCTTTCTTCTTAATAAATGATCCGGTTAGGCAGGTACATGCCGGTCGTCGAGATCGCGCCCGTCATGCCTCCTGAGAGAGCATTAATCAACGTCGATCCGATTCGGGCCGAGGAAAACATTCCGGCCTCACCCACCTCGATAACGTCGTAGGGTTGCAGCAGAAAATCGGGTTGCTGGTTTTTCTTGATCGCTGCTACGTCGACGTGTATGACTTCCTGCTTAGTGGAACCAGCGACCTGACGAAAGATCCTCACGTCGCTCAGCTTCGCCTCTTTCCGCGCTCCACCCACCATCGCGATCGCACGACTGAGCATGAGTTGATCGCGAAGGTAAATGCCTCCTGGCGATAACACCGCACCGGTTATGTAAACCGGCTCCGCTTCTGTGACCAGCACATAGTCGCCCGGACGAATCACTGGATTGGCGTCGAGGATTCCAGCTCGAAGTTCCGCGATTTTCACAATCTGAAGTGGGATCCTGGTGCCGTCGATGGGAGCAGCTTCGGCTTCTTCACCGGGTTCAGGACACATC
Source organism: Pyrinomonadaceae bacterium (assembly GCA_035571655.1). Taxonomy (GTDB): domain Bacteria; phylum Acidobacteriota; class Blastocatellia; order Pyrinomonadales; family Pyrinomonadaceae; genus PSRF01. The sequence goes on along the minus strand of DATNCH010000175.1, from coordinate 66,777 downwards.
AACGGCTCTGTGTGAAGTATCTGAATCGTTCCCGACGCACGTTCGGTGAATCCACCCGAGACAGCCATCAGCTCATTCAGGCGCACCTTCCGTTTCATCTCGACGCGCGTAGGCTGGCGGACCGCGCCAAACACAGTCGCGGGTTGCCGGCTGTTCTTTTCGGAGATGCGCACGCTTACCTGCGGATTGTTGATGAACTTCGCGTACGCGGCCGCGATATCCTTTTGCACCTCTTTATCGATGCGGCATTTCGCTTTGATCGGCTTTTCAAGAAACGGTAGTGAACTGAGATTGCCGTCGCTGTCCACCTGCACGGTGGACGACAGCTCGGGTTGTCCAAATACTCTGACGTCGAGCACATCTCCAGGGCCCAGCGGATACGATTTGATTCCCTGCACGTCCAGTCCAGGCGACTGCTGAGGCACAGGCGGCGGAGCCGAAGGTTCCTGTGGTGGATCCTGCGCATGAACAAGACCAGCGAGCAGGCAGGCACACACGATTGCCAGAACCAAAGATTGCTTAACTTTCATTTCACCACCTCGAGCTTAGGGTTAACTTTCATGGGGGGCGTCAGCGGAATATCGTGCAAACTCGTGAACCTCTGTGGTTTAGTTTTGCCGCGACGAGATCGGCGCTTCGTCCTGGTGTTTTGAGTGCCTGTGTTTTTTCCGGCGATGCAAGGTCCCGGGCACGACAAAACCCGTGAAAAGTAAGTTGCAACTATCGCATAAAAGGTGGTAGATGCCAACCAGTCGCATGGGCAGAGGCGTCCGCTTGTAACCTTTGCGAATGCGAGAGCTACCACATTTGGGGCACTTTGTGGAAATCATTCCTTGCGGTCTGGACCAGCCGGGTCCGCGGTCCTCTGATGCGCGCCACTGGACGTCCGGAGACGCGCTCTCAAGTTCTCGATTTCACTCTCAATCTTCTCAGTTCCGGCCTTGCGCACATCCTCTTTTACCATGCCCTGGGTCAGATAAAAGAGCGCATCGCGATAGCGATCGATCGCACGGCGGTAATGTCCTTTGAAAGCCGAGCGTTCGGCCAGTTCCACCCAGTGTGCGACTTTCACTGAAGCGATGAATTCGCCGATCGCAACTCTCGATTCGTTGAGTTCCACTTCATCCGGGTAAACTCGCAGCGTCGAGTCGAGGCAATCCATGGCCCGCATGGCAGTTTCGATTTTATCAAACGTTCGTGCGCGTTGTTGGGCCTCGTGAAGCAAAGCCCTGGACTGGCCGCGGGCCCAGGTCAGCAAGTGATGTTTGTGCAGGGCTCGAACACGTTCCTGGCCAGCGCGAATCGCAATTCCCTTTTCACTTCCAAAACTACCCGACTTGATCACATCGTCGCTGCTTGCGAGGTAGTCGTGGCACATCTGTGCGACGTCGAGGTGTGCTTCCGGCGTTGAGCTGGAAGCATCGGCGGCTGTCGATTGTTTTTGAATGGCGCGCAATGCGGCCGAGTGAATTGAAGTGGAAAATCCACGCTTGTGACTGCGGCTGCTTTGACGAGAACGGCTGCGGCTCTTGTGGTTGATTCCATTCTCCAAAAGATAACGCGTCCACGCGCGACGCATAATCACTTCTCTCGCAGACAATGCAACCAACAAAACGACACTTGCCGCCAATCCGGACGGCAGCCACGGGGCTTCATCTCCACTGCGAACGAGAATCCACCACAACCCAAAGAACAGCGCCGCGGCAATAGCGATAGCAGTCGTGAAGTATCCTGTACTCGAGGGCATTCGACCACGAGACGGACGGTCGTGCAGGTCAGCACGCTCAGATCGTGGGCTCCGGGGGAAAAATTGATCGGCTGAGTTGTTTCCCAACTACTGGCCTCCAGAGTGATAATAGTCGGCTTTTTGGGATTGTGCTGTCAACATAAGGAACTGACAAGATGAACGATCAACAATTCAGCGGCAAAGTCGCGCTCGTGACGGGCGCCACTTCAGGAATCGGACAGGCTTGTGCCACCGCGTTTGCTAAGGCTGGCGCGAAAGTGGTTTGTGTCGGGCGTAAAGCAGAAGCCCTGCAAGACGTCGAACAGAAGATTCGCGCACTCGGAGCAGAGACACTGACTATCAAATCGGATCTAGCGCGCGAAGATGAAGCGCAGCGCGTTGTGCAACAGGCAGTTCAAGGCTTCGGCGGGATCGATGTTCTCATCAATGCTGCCGGACACCTCAGCAATGGCACTATTGAAAACACTTCGCTCGGCGCGTGGGACGAGATGATGAATGTCAACGTTCGCGCGCCGTTTCAACTGATGCAGAAGGCGCTGCCGAGCCTGATCGAGCGGCGCGGAAATATCGTCAACGTTTCGAGTGTCACAGGGCTGCGCGCGTTTCCAGGTGTTCTGGCTTATTGCGTTTCGAAAGCCGCGTTGGACCAGTTAACAAGATGTTCGGCGTTGGAGTTGGCGGCAAAGGGCGTGCGAGTGAATGCAGTGAATCCTGGAGTGGTCGTGACGGAGATTCACAAGCGTGGCGGCATGAGTGAAGAAGCGTACGCGGCGTTTCTCGAGCACTCCAAAGCGACTCATCCACTCGGCCGCACCGGACGACCCGAGGAGATTGCAGCGCTTGTTTTGTATCTCGCCTCCGATCAGGCGTCGTGGATCACGGGCGCGACCTATTCGATCGACGGCGGCCGTTCACAGACTTGTGCTCGATAGCCTAAGGTGTCCGCGAAATTTGACCAACATTAACGCCAAGGTATTAACGCCGAAGGCGTTCGCTAATTTCAGCCCAGGGTTGGAGCGCAGCGACAACCCTGGGGATCAAATATAAAGATCAAACAAACGCTGAAAGCGTTAGGCCTGTGCGACGTCAACCCTTTCAGGGTTTGATCGCGATTTGAAATTTCGTCCCAGGGTTCTCGCGATGCTCGAACCCTGGGCTGAAATTAGCGAACGCCTTCGGCGTTTTCATCCAATTCAACTGACCAAGAGTTGGTATACTGCGCTTTCCAATGACTACACCTGAACCATTTCCTCCTGCGCCGACTATCGTCATCCGCACTTCACCACAGATCAGCGCGATCCGCCTGATACTCGCGCTCGTCGCGATACTCGTCGCGTTGTTTCTCGGGCTGCTGGTCCTGCTCGTCATCGGGATCGAGACTGGGCCAGTCGCACTGATGCTTGGTTTCGTCACCGCCACAATTCCGGTTCCGATATATATCAGCCTCGTCTTGTGGATCGATCGATACGAAGCCGAACCACTCTGGATGCTGGCCACGGCTTTCTTCTGGGGTGCTCTCGTCGCAACTTTCTTCGCGTTCCTTGTAAACACCACCAGCCTGGGAATTGTCTACTCACTGACGTCCAGCAAGACCGGCGGCGAGGCGTTTGCCGCAGTCATCTCAGCACCCATCGTCGAAGAGACAGGCAAGGCAGTCATTCTCTTCATCTTCTTCTTCGCGCGTAAGGAAGAATTCGACGGCGTCATCGACGGAATCGTTTATGCCTCACTGTCGGCGCTGGGTTTCGCGATGACGGAAAACATTCTTTATTACGGCAAAGCAGCGAACGAGGGCGGTGGCGGCGCGTTGACGCTGGTCCTAATCATTCGCGGATTCTTCGCGCCGTTCTCTCATCCACTATTCACGAGCCTCACAGGTATCGGCCTGGGCCTCGCGCGACAATCGAACAACATCGCCATCAAGGTTCTGACGCCGATTGTCGGCCTCCTGATGGCGATTTTCATGCACAGCATCTGGAATGGCTCGGCTGTTTTTGGTGGTGGACCCGTCTTCGTACTCACCTACCTGATCGTTATGGTCCCGGCTTTCATCATCCTGCTCGTCGTGATCGCGCTTGCGCTTCGGCGTGAGGGCCAGGTCGTGCGAGAGTTTCTGATTATCGATCTTCAACGCGGAGTTCTAACACAGGAAGAATACAACCAGGTTGGGTCGATCCTGGGCCGCATGGGTTCGTCATTCAATGCGTTCTCTCGCAGTGGTGTAAAAGGTTGGCGAGCACGGAAACGCTTCAATCAGCTCGCGAGCGAACTTGCGTTTCATCGCAGTCGCGTGGCCCGAGGTGTACATTCAGCAAAGCAGGATTGTGTGGCGCAGGAGGCAGCTTATCTATACGCGCTTCAGGCCCTAATCAACGAACTCAGGGGACGTTAGGTAGCTGTTTCGCATCATTAGTGCTCGCTGCCTTTATAGTTCTGGCTTATACTTGGCGCGGGTTGCGTAAGGCGCATTTCACCAGAGCTCGAGGCTCGTGAGAATCCAACTCCTTCCCAGTACATTTGACGCACAGGGCGTAGCAACCCTGGAGCAACGGCTGACCTGTTTTCTAATCGACGACTGCGTTGCAGTCGATGGGGGCAGCATCGCGATCGCGCTGACAAACGAGCAACGATTCAACGTCAAAGACGTAATCGTCACTCATCCTCACCTGGACCATATCGCAAGTCTCCCGATATTCATCGACGATCTCTACAACACGCTGCAGGAACCGATGCGCGTGCACGCCACGGAGGAAGTGATTGGCCTGCTCGAGCGCGATGTTTTCAACTGGAACGTGTACCCGCGATTTTCCGATCTGAAGAATGACTATGGTCCAGTGATGGAGTACGTTCCGATCCCGATCGGAACGCCTTTCTCGGTGGCCCACCTGAACGTTGTGGCGGTGCCGGTAAACCACATTGTTCCGACGATTGGTCTGATCGTTTCAGACGGGCAAAAAAGTGTAGCTTTCAGTTCGGATACGGCTGAGACGGAAGAGTTCTGGAAGATCGTGAACGAGATGAAGGAGCTGGATGCTTTGTTGATCGAGACGTCGTTCCCCGACCGAATGGCAAAGCTCGCAGAGGTTTCGCGTCACTTTACGCCCGCGTCATTGGGCCAGGAATTAAAGAAACTCACTCACAACGGCATGGACATCATGGCGGTCCATCTCAAACCCACCTATCGCGATGAGATCATCGCAGAACTCAAAGCGCTGAATATTCCAAAGTTAAGCGTGATGGAACCCGGGAAGGTTTATACGTGGTAGGACCAAATCATTGGTCATTTGTCATTTGTCATTTGACGTAATTGGACGATCTAGTTGCACCGGCTCAAACTCCTTCTCCACATGCTCCCCGTCTACACCTTGAAGTGAAACTCGCCCGCTCGGGAGAAGCTCTTCAACTACGAACGTGCGCTGGCGCCGGTCGCGGCCGGGCATTAACTCCGCCCTGAACGTCACCGGCATTCCCGGTCTGGCCCAAACGCCACCAACTCTTTTCCGCGGTTCCACTTTCCTCTTCTTCAATAGAGGCAGGAACGCACTCACGGCGCCCGCGCCAACGGCGAAACCACCAAGAAGCCACCTGGTGCGTTTTCTCATTACTCGTCGCCTATTCGCAGAGCGGATCGAGCCGGGCGGTAATCGTCGGCAATCCACTCAGGGCGCGCTCCGCATTCAACGGGGTAAAGCTTGCCCAATCAGGCGGCACATTGTTCTCAGCAAAAACCGCTTCAACAGGACATTCAGGAACACACGCGTCGCAATCGATGCACGTCTCGGGATTGATCACCAGCATGTCGTCATCGAGGTGAAAGGCCTCAACGGGACAGACAAGCGCGCAATCTGTATACCGGCAGTTGACGCATGGTTCAGCCACGACATAGGTCATTTTGAACTTTTGACTCCTTGAACCGAAGTGGAAAATTCCCGGAAACGAATCTTAACCAGAAAACGCACGAAGACACAAATAAAAGCTCAGAACGCACCTAACGTCGACGATACCGGCAGCGTGATCCACTGTGAGTTAATCAGAATCCGAACGCCAGGTTTCAACCGGGACCCCACTGGGGAAATCATAAAACTGGAGATCTGACGCGGTAAACATCTTGGTCAGCATGATGATCTGACCGGTGTGCATCGAGAAGTGTTCCGTGACGTGGAACACGGCTTCCAAAATCTCTACGTCGTTGCCTTGAATCTTGCGGCGCTCCAAGATGACTGCTGGATCGAGAGTTCGCAGTACCCGTCCGACCTCCGTCAGCGTTGACCTGAGCAGCTTCCGGAGTTCATCGCGAGTTATCACTTCCCTTTGCGTAAACTCGGCGTCTCGAATCCTTTCGTCCGGCTCGGAACCGATGCCGGAAATAATCCACTGCCGCGCATTTCCGCAAAGGTGCAGGACGAGATTTCCAATGCTGTTTGATTCCTCGTTCGCGCGCCACCAGATCTGTTCGTCCGTCAGCTTTTCCAGACAGTGCTCGATCTTGGGTAAATAGTCACCCAGAAGAAACTCTCCTGCGTGCCGGATGAATGCGCTTGAAACTGCGTTGTCCTCCGCGTGGTTAGACATCTTCGTCTCCTGATTCCGGACGTCGCTTGTGCTTGGCTTTACGTCCTGCGGGACGCGCCACTTCGTCGGGCTTCGCGCGAGATAGAGGATGGCCGGGAGGCGCGGTCGGCTTCCGAATACTGTCAAAAATAGGTCGCACCTGACGTCGCTTCTTTTGTGGAGAACTCTTTCTCACCATCATTCGCCTCCACTCAGATTATTTGGGAACAGGCGCGATGCTATCGCCGCGGTAAACAGAGTGTCAATGATTAAAGGGGATTAAAGGGATTACGGCTTTACTACTGCTTGCAAAGTAAAAGGCGCGAGCTGAATCCCGTCTTAACAGGTCGTCTCGCGCCGCACTCGTTGATAAAGCCGGCTGGTGTTTTTGGCGTGGGTTAGGCTTCGCTGCCGCGAGGTGTCTTCGAGAGCATCCTCAGCGCAGTGGTGGTTTCAGCGCGACGCTTTTTCTGAAATTCTGTAACCCAATTGGTTACAGTATCAACCATATCGCGCGCCGTTTCACGGGCCGTATTTGCCTTAACCTTTACGATTGGGCGGGGTTTCTCGCCCTTCTTTATGATTCGGATTGTTTTCTTCTCAGACATTGCTTGATTTCGAGTTTTCCGTATGAATCTGACTGTATCCAACGAAATTCTCGCCACACAGTTCCCAAATTCTTAAAACTTAGAACGATCAGTTGCGATTACGCTTGCAAAGAAGAGGCCACATTCGCTAACGCGCACCGGAAACGAAAAAAGGGCCACTTCACAGGAAAATTTTTTCTTTTTGCCGGGCTTTTTCGCGCTATGTACGGTCGAGAACCATACACGGGAACGGAACAGTGGCGTTTAGCAAGACAGGAACTAGCGATCTGCGAGTGGGGCGTTTTTGTATTCCATGTCGATCTCCCATATCAGTTTGTGCGTCCGGTAGATCAGTAGGGCGAGCCCGATAGCCGCGCCGATGTTCACATATTTCAGGCCGCTGACCATTTTCCGGGTACCGAACTCCACCAGCAGGCCGTTGATGATGATGAGCGCGAGACGGAATTCGGTCGGTCCGAACTTCAGGTAACTGATCTTCAGACGATCCGTGGCTGCGAAAGCCAGGAACGTGCTGAACTCATAGCCGGCGAAGATCGCGAGCATGATGAGGATTTGATAGCGGGAGCGCTCCGGGAGGATAAATGCATAACCGATGATTACAGAGCACAGGAAGAAATAGTCGAGCAGGTGATCCATGTAGTAACCCCACCTCACCAGCCCCGTTCCGCGATACTTCCCGATCTTCCCGTCGTAGTGATCCGTCACGTATTGCAGGGCGATCATGGCGGACACGCCCCAGAGCCACCGCAGATCCTTTGCGGCGAGGTACGAGAAAAACAGGATGAAAGACGACCACACCAGCGTCAGCATCGTCAGGTGGTACGTTTCCAGCCAGGAAGGGATGCGCGGGAGAACTCGCGTGGCGAGCCGCCGCTCGAAGGGGGTTAGGAAGGAAGTATTGCTCTTGTTCGCGCCTGCGAATTGTTGGGTTTCAATCATGACCGCTGGACGGCAGTGCAAGCACTAAGCCAGCGGTATCTCACGAGAAAAAGGGAGATTGAAGCGTCGGAGCTGAATTTCTATCCGACGGGTGTCGGCTTTTTATTCTCTGCGGCCCTCTGCGTATCTCTGCGTTCTCTGCGTTAAAAGTCGATTGCAACGCAGAGGTCGCAGAGATACGCAGAGGGCCGCAGAGAGAGCTCTTTAGATGAAGACTACGGATTGGGAGCTTGGGATCTCAAACCGACGCCGGCACCTCATGTTTCTGCACGCGAGCATGTCGTCGATGCGGACGAGGTAGTCTCGAGACTTCTGAAAACGCGCGCGGTCCTGCTCGTTTGCGCCCTTCGGCGGCTGTGGCTTCCGCGTTCGCTTCAACCAGCGAACATCATACTCCGCCCGTTCGCGGCAGTGAGGACAACTGTACGTCGCCTTCTTTACTTCTTCTTTCTCGTTAAAGAAATCTCGTTCGTTCATAAGTCTCGACTCTCACACAGCTCGCGGAGATAGCGAAAACTGTAAATTCCCGTTTCGTGACCATCACTCCAGCGAAAGTTGAGCGCGTAACGCCCGACTATGCTGAGATCTCGGATTTCAATCTTCTCAGAAATGCTTTCGGGCTTCAACACGCGTTCTCCCGTCCACTCGTTGACGCACTGCGCACACGGACAAGAACGGCGCAGCTCAGCCGCTGCGTAACGGCACCGCCGCTCGTCACCCCACAAAATGCTCAACGTGAAATCATCTTCCTGCTTGATTTCCCGTGGCTCGATCTCCGGTCCGCGTCGTTCCATTTCTACTTCTGCTCGGGGAACTTAAATCCAATATACGTGCCCGCGCTCAGCCCCATCAAGCCAAGCAGGGTCGGACTGAATTCAGGCATCGACAAGCTATTGTAAACCGATGAGATAAAAATAATTCCAAGCACTATCGTCCACGCAAAGATCTGGAAACGGTGGAAGCTGTAACCGCTCGAATCCGACAGAATGTCGCGCAGAAAGCCACTCGACACCAAAGACGGCTGCTGCGACGAAAGCGTGCGCAACTGTTGTTCGATCTGGCCGAGGCGCGTGCGACTGTCGGTCAATTGGCGGTTCAGTGCATCGCGGTTTGACTGGTCTGTCAAAGCCGTTGATGCCGATTGGTTAGCTGCGTCCAGTTGTGTCTGTGTCTCTGAAATACTCTGCTCCAGCGCCTGTTTTTCTGCTGCCAAATCCTGCGTTTGATTCGTTTTCGCCGTATCTTTGCTGTTATCAATCATGGCTTCGCCGAGCGCGGTTCCCGCGCTGATACCCATCAACGCAAGTAACGAAGTAGTGATCGTGTCGAGTGCTCCCGTGACCAGCCAAATCGTTACATATGACGCATATATCAGAAAGAACCAAAACGCCATCTGAGCGCGGCCAAGATTGTATGGACGCCTTTTGCCGGGAGTTGGTGGTGGACCAGGTTCGCGAATGATGTTGGTATGAGTAACCAGCCAAAGTAACAATATCAAGGTGACCGTAATAATGAGTAACGCGATAAGTCCATATACGGGTGAAATCACCGTCATAAGGATGGGGTTACCTCTCTCATGCACACTATCGAATGCGGATCCCGTACCCTCCGGTCCCACGCTGAGCGTGACGTTCTCTCGTAGAGAATGAGGTTCGCCCAGCAGATCGATCCAGGTTTTTTTGTTCTCGGGATTGATCTCTAAATGATAGATAAGGCGGCCCCGTTCGAGATGTATTTCTTCGGGATAGTTTCCCTTGATCGAACGGCCATTTATATATGGCACGAGCTTGGTGACGTCATTTTTTTCCGCCCACTTTTCGAGATTCTCGATATTGATTTCGATGTCGTCATCGAGTTCGAGGTCGCCAATCGCTCTTATGACCCGCGGGCTGGCATCCGGAGTAGGAGATTGCTCAGGCTGACTCGGCGCCGGTTGCGGACTTTTTGCCGGTGACGGCTGTTGTGCCGCGGAACCTTGCTGTGGCTGAGCCTGCTGCGCCGTCACACTCGGGATAACCGGAAACAAGAGAAGGCCAACCAGCACCAGTGACTGGCCCACTCGACGTGCTTTCGTTTTTTGCATGGACGCGTCCTCGCTCTGTTCGATGGCTCTTATGACAAAGCTCAAGCGCAAATGCGCCGTCAGGGATGGAACTTTTTAATGCGAGGCTCGGGAGCAGAGATTCAACTGTGGGACGCGACGGCTTTGACTACAGCCGCAGCCTGGACGTCGAAGTGCGATGCGTTCCAGACAGCCTTACCGTCACGTAAGATAATCACCTGCGGCGTTTCATGGCGTACACCGGTTAAGTTGGCCAATTCGCGCGAGATCTCCCGAGCTGACTGAACCTCAAGGATGTTCACCTGTTCATCAACCTTTTCCATCTCGCGATAGGCTCTCGAGCTGATGGAACAGGCGTTACTGTGTTTGAAAACAATTACGGGTTTCTGCTTCGAGTCTGTTAACAGATTATCGAGCGCCGTCCGGTCGTCAATTTTGAAAAACTTGTTACCCATAGTTCGTACGTCCTCTATCGTACTCTGGATTATACAGGAAAAGTTTTTTCTGTTGACGACTGAATGGAATCGGCTTATTGTGCGGGAGCTACCGAGAAAGCTTTGGCTGTCCTCAGAGCCTGGCTACTTCTGACAAGCCTCACGAGTCTCTTAACAAGATTCTCCTGCTTTCTCTACGCGAGAATTACGTGTGAAAAACCTCATCAAAGGAGAAAGTGTATGTTCATTAAACCCGATCTTCGTCTCACTCGAGGATTTCCTTTTCAACTCATCTGTGCCGTTTTGCTCTTCCTCGGAGCTTCGCAGGCAGCATTGGCCGACGAGCTGGCCGTCTGGAACTTCAACGACTCAAACCTGAATGTCGATCACGGAAGCGGTACGCTTACAAGCAATATCAACGTCGCGAACATATTGTTTGCTGCAGGCGCCACGAACAACGCGCGGCAAGGCGATATCGCAGGACAGGCATTATCGCTGCAAGGTGGAACCGGTGTTGCGAACAACGGCCGCAACATTACCTTTAACGTCAGCACGGTCGGCTTTTCCAATATCATCGTGAGTTTTGCGACTCAGGGAACGAGCACTGGGTTCAACAGTAACCAGTTTCAGTACAGTCTCGACGGAATTACGTTTACTGATCTTGGACCACCGTATGTTCCGCTCACTGCGTTCGGGTCAGTACCGATAGTTTTTTCGTTAGTTAGTATCGCGGGTCTGAATAACAATCCGGACGCAGCATTTCGGATCGTATTCAACGGCGCAACATCGTCGACCGGGACGAACAGGATAGACAATTTCGTTGTCGAAGGAACCAGCGCGACCAGCACAACGGTTCCGGAGCCGACGACTGCGCTGTTATTGCTGAGTGGTTTAGGAGGGCTTTACAAACTCAAACGATCGCGGAAATAAGACAGGGGCGGCCACGGCGTGCCGCCCCACATTTTGTGTCCTCTTTTAGTGCCCTTTTGTGGCCTTAATTCCAGTCGCCGACGAGGACAAACGGCGCCCAATAGAACGGTGCGCTGTACTTCTTTCCGGCGATCAAATCCAACTGTGCTCCGCGTAATGCGCCAGAGGAGGTGATGCCTTCGCCTGTGCTCAGAAGCCGTTTGTAGAAGTCTGTCATCAGGTCGGCAGTGGATTTGTCTGCGACTGACCAGAGACTGACGCCGACGGTCGGTGCACCGGCATACATGAAAGCGCGCGTCAGACCCATAACGCCTTCGCCTCGCTTCTCCTTGCCGAGACCTGTCTCGCAGGCCGAGAGCATCACGAGAGGCGAGCCAAGGCGAAGATTGAAGACCTCGTCGGTGCGGACAAAGCCGTCGTGTGTCTTGTTGCCGACGAGCGAGAGCACGACGCCCGTAAACTGCGGTCGCTCGGCATTCAAGAGCCCGTGTGTGGCAACGTGGATGATCCGGTACTTGCTGATGTCACGTGTGCCGAGATTGTCTTCGTTTGCGTCGAGGTCGAGCCAGACGTCTGCCTGGCCGCCTGAGGCTTTGGCCAGCTTCGAGATCTGATCGGCTTCGATGCGCGTGCCGTTGAGACGTGCTAAGGGTAATCCCTCCATCGCCGCCGTAGTCGGTGCGGGCGATCCGGAGACGTCTGCGATGGCGCTCTGGATTCCAAGCCCTCGAACTTCAGCATCACTCGACGGTGCGCCCGCTGGTTTGTGCGCGCGCGTGTCGTTCGAGTTGAAGACCGGGTCCGCGATGATCAACATTGCGCGCCCACTTGCCTTTGGTCGTTGTTGCTTGATTGCACCAACGACCGATGCTGAGGGCGCATAAATGATTTCGTTCGTCTTGACCAAATATCCGAGCGACGAAAAATCGCCGCTGTCCGAAGTTTTGAGCAACACTTCAAATGGAATGTAGTTGAGCGCACCGTCTGCAACTACCATCAAACGCTTCTCTCCAATCGATGCAGCCGCGGGTTCCAACACAACCTTGTAAAGCGCGTTCGAAGCCGCAATGAACGGCGCAACATCCTCGGGCGCTGCCGTAGCGACTCCGAGACCGCGATTCGCCTCAGCCACATCAATCCCGACCAGCCGTCGCTGGAGCTTGGACGGAATGAGTTGCGCCCGCAGGTCCATCGCGAGCTTTTCGACACTCGCCCGTCCCGGTAACTTGAACAGATTGACGGCGTCTTTCGTCGCAACGAAGAGATACGACTCATCGCTCTGCAACGCATATTCAACCAGCGCGGTTTTATCGTCGAGAACGTTCTGCTGGACTTCTGCGAGCGCCAGGGGCTTGTTCGAGGTGAGCGTTGCGTAGCGCGGACTCGCAGTGCGGATCTGGTTTTCGATTTCTTCGTACTCTGCTTGCAGTTTTTCGAGCTCTTCGTCGAGCTCCGCCGGCTTCTTCTTCAGTTCTTCGTTGGAAACATTTATTCCGGTAAGAACATCGGCGATGTCCTGCTGGCGATCGAGATTGTCCTGCTTGCGTTTCAACAACTCAGCGGGAACACCCTCGGTTATCGCTGCATCAGTTTCGGCGAGCAGATCCAGCAACGAACGTGCGCGTGACTGCTCGTTGATTCGAAACGCTTCACCCGCGTATTCAAGTGCCTTGCCGCTGAGAGGGCCGGCTGCCGGACTCGTTATCAACGTCATCGACGCATACGCAGCACCAGCCTCATCGAAAACGTCCTTGATCGAGGCAAGAAACGTGGTTCGCGATTCATCCGCACGCAGACTGCCCTGTCTGAGTGTTTCGATTGTGGCGAGCGATTCGCGGTAGTTGCTCAACGCCGACTCGCGCATCGACAGCGCTTTTTTCGGATCTTTCTCCTGCGCGGCCTGTAACCACAAACTGCGTCCAAGACCGCGTTGCGCGGGCCACATCAGGTCGAGGCGCTTATCGTCTTGAGCGCCTTTCTTCGCGTCTGTGTAAAACTTGCTGGCATCCTTAAACTTTCCTTGTTTTAAAGCGACATCGCCGAGACTGGTTCGCGACGCCGCGCGGAAACGTCGCACCTGTCCGAGCTTGGCGATCCCAGCGATGCTGCTGCCTGCAGCTTCGAGTGCGTTCTCGAAGTGTTTACGTGCGCCTTCGAGATCGTTCTCGGCATATGCAAGACGGCCCATCCCCAATTCGTAGCTCGAATAGACGATCGACGTCCGATATTCGTCGAGTTCCTTCTTCGCTTCGAGCAGCGTAGTTACGGCGCTCGTGGGGGCGGCAACGCTGACCTTGCCGGTCGTAATGCCACCGGCGATCGCACTCAACCCACCAAATCGCCGTCCAACCTTTGACGCGGCGCCCTCAGGTTTTTTGACCACCATGCGACCGTAGGCGGCCTTCGCTTCTGACGTGTTTCCGAGCCGGGAGTTGACGTCGCCGATTTTTGCGAGCATCAGGTTTGCGTTGTACTTGTCGTCGGCAATTGCCGTGGCTACCGGTGCAGCGCCTGGAGCCACTGCCGAGAGAGCCGCAGCATTGGCGGCTTCTTTCTTGTCGCCCAGCATGAAACCGTCGAGCGCCTTCTGATAGTTGTCGAGTGCGACCTGGTATTGACCCTGTCGCAGGTAAAGATCGCCGAGTTCGTTGTGGGCTGCGGCCATGCCGCTGTTGTTTTTGGCGGCGGTGTAAAGGTTGAGAGCATTGCGTAGTTGAACGAGGGCTTTATCCGCCTGTCCGCGTTTCAACAGGCGTCTTCCCTCGTGCAACGCTGTGCTCGCGTCGTTTTGCTGTGGAATCGTGGTGGCCGTGTTGGCGCGTACGTGAAATGCCATCGGCGCGATCGACACGACCACCGACAACAAAATACTGCTGATTCTCTTTCCAAAACTCATTTCACTTGCCTTTCCCTTAAGAGCTTTCTCTGCGGCTCTCTGCGTATCTCTGCGTTGAATCGGCGTTAACGCAGAGTACGCAGAGGGCCACAGAGAAAGTACAACCCTACTTGTGAATCAGATCGAGTGCCGTTATGAGCATCGGGCGAGCGGTTGAAGCCATCATCACCAGGGATGGCGGCGGGTCGTCTTTCGACAACCCGAGTCCACGTGTCGTCGCTTGTTGCTCGACCTTCGTCTCCGCACCTCCGAAACTCTGTGCCTTGTCTATCTTGAGTGGCTCTTGCATTTTGTCCTGGAGCTCTGCCCACATCTCAGCGCTCGGCCGGATTGGACAACTCTCCTTAGAGTCGCGGCAGAAAGCGATCAGCTCGTCCTCGAGTGGCACTCCCTTTAAAGGTTCACGCGTAAAAACAAAGAACAGTTGTTCAGTGCCTGCAACTTCATCAAACGCAAACCAACGTAACCGTTCTTCAGTCGCCAGACTCGATGGGATCTCGAAAGGAACATGCGCCTGGAGATAGTTTCCACCTTCGTCGAGATCCGCATGCGGGTAGATCAACGTTGCGGGTCCCTGGTTGGTTGTGTTGAAGATGTAGAGATATCCATCCGCGTTTGTTTCCAGCAACACTCGCACGCGATCGCCTTTGACGAACACGTGCTCCGGATCCGTGCGCTGTGCCAAGCCGTTTGAGTCTCGCATAAACAACGTCACCCCCATGCCGAGACGTGCGACATTCACGGGCTTCGAAGGTTCACTCGGCGAAGACGGCCCTGGGCCGCCAGATTTTCCGGTGTGTTTCTCAGGAGCCTTACCCGTGTTGCCGGGCGGCGGCGTGGCCTGCTTTGGTCTTCTCCTGCTTGGCTTCGTGGTAGTGCCGGACGTCGCGGGTTTTTCCTTCGGCCTCGAAGTCAGAAACGCTCCGCGCACATCCTCGTCCTGAAACGGCTGAAACGTCGGCGCGGCTATACCTGCGACCACGGCACAGAGACAAACGAATGCTAGAACCATGACACTCAATCGCATTACCGAATCTCCTTGTTTTCACCTTCTCAAAATGAAGTCTTCTGGCGGCTAGTTGACTGGCTTGCCCGCAGCGGGCTAATTGTGCTGTATACGGATGTCGAAGACAATCGGATTTCCGATCTGGTCAGGATTTACTTTCAACCTCACAAACGGCGCCCGAGGGTTTGATTCGTCACGCTCAGTAACAGGTGGCTGTTCCTTATATTTCTCAACAAACTCCTTCAATTCTGCCTTTTCGCTGGCCGACAGCGGCTTGCCCGTCACCGGTGCGTTTAGAGCCTGAGGCGCCGTCAATTGAGCCTTCGAGAAGATAATCGTGAAGTTATCGGTTCCAGGATTCTTGTCCAGCGTCAGATTGTTATCTACTCCACCCGTTTCCCTTGGAAAAGTGAACTCAACACCCTTGCTGACCTTGTTACTAGTGACGCCGCTCTCCGGCAACGGCTTGGATGTCAGGAAGGCGGTCGGCTGGTTGCCGTCGCCCGGACCAAAAATATAAACATACCCTTCTTCGTTAAAAGTAAAGACAAATTTGAACGACTGGCCTGAAGCGAGGGGCACCAGGCCGGCAACTCTCGGCGCTGGTCCGTCCTTCGTCGCGAGCTCCAGCGAGTAACGAATGATCTCCGTGGGGCCGGTCACCACGCCGCCCGCGTTATTCACGTTCGTCGAATTCGTTCCTGTGCCTTTAGAACTTTTCCAAAGGAGAAAACCGCCAACGCCCGCAGCTAAGAGCAGCACCAACACCACACCAACCGCGATCAGTACTCCTGCATTGCTCTTCGAAGCCGGCAACGGCGCCGCGACCTGCGCAGGTGGAGCTGGCGTCGGCCTGGCGACTTGCGGAACAGTTAGGCTCGACGCCATCGCCGCTGATTCAGCAACCGTGGCCGCCGGCATATCCGGCTTCGCGGGAACGGACGGAGGTTTTGCGGGCTCGTAAACCGTCGCATCGCTTGCTCCACTTGGACGCGCAACGGGCGCTGCTGTCTCCGCGGCATCCATCGTGAGCACGGTCGGCGCGTTGACGTCCGAATTGGTTTGAAGACCCGGCGTAACCGCAACGGTTTCATTCAAGTTACCAACGTCAACAGCAGTTTCAGCAATACTCGCATTCGCCAACGCCGCACGCAGCTCGTCTGCAAGTGCACCTGCTGTTGATTGCCGATCGCCGCGGTCCTTGGCTGTCGCACGATCGATCGCGTCGCTGAAACCTTTCGGGACGTCCGGCACGGCCTCACGCAACGGCTTGGGTCGCGTTGTAACGTGTTCGCGCCGAAGCTCGTGCAGAGTGTTACCGGAAAAACACCGCCGGCCGAGAATCATCTCGTAGAAGACGAGCCCGAGGCTGTAGATATCCGCACGGCCGTCGATCTCCGTGCTCCCATCGCGCGGGATCTCGCCCCACTGTTCCGGCGACATGTAATAAGGAGTGCCGAGCACCTGCCCGGCCATCGTCAGCGCCGTGTTCCCGCCGTTGTCGCCGGCGATCTCGCGCATCTTCGCGATGCCGAGGTCGAGCAACTTGATTACGGGTGGTCCATCCGTCGCCGTTCCGATCATGATGTTCTCGGGTTTCAAATCGCGGTGCACAACACCCATCGAATGTGCGGTGTCGAGGACGCTCATGATCGGCGTGAGAATGTCCAGCGCTTCAGCGGCTGAAAACCGTCCGCGCGTTTTGATCGCGACGTCGAGGGTATGACCTTCGACGTATTCCATCACCATGTAGATGGTTCCGTCGGCGGCGGTGCGAAGATCGTAAACGGTTACGGCGTTGGGATGTCGAAAGCGCCTCGCAGCCTGCCCCTCTCGCCTGAACCGCCTCAGCCATTCAGCATTGCTCCTGACCTCCGGCGGAAGCACTTTGATGGCGACGCGATCGCCGAGCAGAATATGACGCGCGCGATACACCGCCCCCATTCCGCCTTTGCCCAACAGCGCTTCCATCTGATACTGGCCGTCAAGCACGGTGTTGACGATGGCGGCAGGGTCGGCTTCCAACACCTCCCCGTCAATCGAGCAGAAGGTCACGCTGTCGTCGTATTTTGTGTTGCAAGAAATGCAGTACTTCATTCGGGTGGTTCTACGCACCAGAGGCGCTAATAGATCTTACGAGCGTAATCTTCAACCATCCGATCGCTGTTGTACTTCGGAGCGAGCGTTTGGATTGACCGTTTCATCATAGCGATCCAGTTGTGAGGAAGTCCATCGCCATCACGATGGTAAAAAACAGGCACGACGGCACTTTCCAGCGTCCGGTAAAGCGACTCGGCGTCAATCGCGTCAATCTCGGCAACTGACAAATCGCTCGTTCCATTACCAATCGCAAAACCGTTCGTTCCGTCGTACCCCTCGAGCCACCAGCCATCGAGTATCGAAAAGTTCAAACCACCATTGATCGCGACCTTCTCTCCGCTCGTGCCGGAAGCCTCCTGCGGGCGGCGCGGAACGTTCAACCATACATCGACTGACTGGACCAACTGCCGCGCGATCTCCTGATCGTAGTCTTCCAGAAACACGGCCCGCTGCCTCACAGCCGGATCGTATTTCCACTGGGCCAACTGTTGCAGCACCAATTTCGATCCTTCGTCCTGCGGATGCGCTTTGCCCGCGAACACGAACTGCACCGGGCGCTCTTCGTTATTGATCAACTGCAACAAGCGCTGCGGCTCAGTCAAGATCAAGTTCCAACGTTTGTAACCCGCAACACGACGCGCAAAACCGATCGTCAACGCACCAGGATCAAACATCGTCTTCGCTGCCTCAACGTAATCAGCGCGCTCGCCCGCCGTGATTCGCGATTGCAGCGATCGCTGTCGAATAAACGCAACGAGGCGCTCTTTCAAACGCACGTGAGCCGCCCACAGTTCTGCATCCGGGATCCTGGCTACAGCCTCCGTCCAAACAGATTCGTCGCGAAGTCTGGTCTCCCAATCCTGACCAACATACTTCTCGAGCAAGTAACGCAAGAGCGGCGAGACCCACGTCGGCGCATGGACGCCGTTGGTAATATACGTGATGGGAATTTCCGCCAGCGACTTCCCGGGCCAAAGTTTCTGCCACAGCGCTTGCGAGACTTCACCATGCTTCCGGCTTACGCCGTTCGTCGAGCGACACATGCGAATCGCGAGCGGCGTGAGTCCGAAGCGTTCCGTCTTGTTTGCCGGATCGACGCGGCCGAGAGACAGAAACTCTTCCTCCGTTAGACCAAGCTCCTCGAGATACGCTGGTCCAAAGGCGCGCGTAACGAGCGATGGGTCAAACTCATCGTTGCCCGCTGCGACTGGTGTGTGCGTAGTAAAAACACATTGCTGTTTCACCCTTTCGATGGCGCCGGAAAAAGGGGTTTGCTCGACCTGGACCATCTCTCGTGCAAGCTCGAGTGTGAGGAAAGCCGAGTGACCTTCGTTCAAGTGACATACGGATGGCGCGATGCCGAGTTTTCTCAACAGCCTGACACCGCCGATACCGAGCAACATCTCCTGCACGATCCGCGTTTCACGATCGCCGCCGTAGAGATGTCCCGTGACCCACCGATCCGTCTCGACATTTTCCGGAATGTTGGTGTCGAGAAGATAGAGCGGCACTCTGCCCACATCCGCTCGCCAAACCTGGGCCAACACGTTTCGCTCGCGGATCAGCACCTCGATTCGCATTGGTGAACCGTCTGTGTTTCGCAGCAGATGAATCGGCAACTCGTTGGGATGCGTCTCGCCGTAGTGCTCTTCCTGCCATCCATCCGTGCGCAGTCGCTGGCGAAAGTAACCATATCGATAAAGCAGACCGATCCCGACCAGCGGCAAACCGAGATCGCTCGCTGACTTGAGATGATCGCCCGCGAGTATTCCGAGGCCGCCCGAGTAAAGCGGAAGCGAAGTGTGCACGCCGAACTCCGCACAGAAGTACGCGACTGGATGTTCCGGCGTGATCTTCTTGTCCTGGTGCTGCCAGTGAGGACTCACCGCCATGTACGACTGGAAAATCTGATCGATGCGACTTACGCGTTGGAGATAGACGGGATCGGTGGCGGCTTCGGCGAGCCGGTAGGCAGACGTCTTTGCGAGCAACTCTCGCGGGTTGTGCTCACATTCTTCCCAAATTTCCGAATCGAGATCGCGGAAAACGCCGGCGCCGTCCGCCGCCCAGCTCCACCAGTAGTTCCACGCCAGTCTTTCAAGTGGTTTCAGCGGCGCGGGCAAAGCATCTGTCCGCGCCGCACGCTGTTCCATTTCAGTCGTTTCAATCATTCGTCTCAAAATTTGGCGGCAGCAGAGTTGGAGAGTCTACTCGAATTGCTGGTACTCAAGAAACACGCGGGCATCACTTTGTTGAAAAAAGACGAGTCGCACTTCTTTGATTTTTTCATCCGCGGGCAGAAAACTCTTGATCGCCGCAGACGCTACTTTCGCAGCCTCAGGCTTGGGATAACTGTAAACGCCGGTCGAAATGGATGGGAATGCGATCGAAGAGATCGGATACTGAAGGGCAAGCAGCAATGAATTTTGATAACAAGACGCCAGCAGTTTCGATTCACGTTCCGGTTCACGGCCATAGATTGGACCAACAGTGTGAATCACGTACCTCGCGGGCAACTTTCCGCCGGTGGTAATCACCGCCTGTCCTGTCGGTAAGCCATCCGGGTAAACCGTCCTGCGGATCTCCTGGCATTCCTTGAGAATCTCCGGACCACCAGCGCGATGAATTGCGCCGTCGACGCCGCCGCCTCCGAGCAAAGTCGAATTCGCAGCGTTGACGATTGCTGTCACATCCTGACGGGTGATGTCATCAACCACCACCAGAACGCGTCCTGCAAGAAATGATTCGAGCGCCGGGGTATTACTCACTGCGTGGCTCAGTTCTGATTTCGTCGAACATGTCCTGGCGTCGCAGAGCTTCCGCAACTCCCTTTGCCTTGTGTTCGGTCAAAGGGTGTTCGGGGTCTGAGCTCGCGATTTCGAAAACGCGGTCGTCCAACATCACCACTCCCAACGAACCGAGGGTTACACCGGGAGTGATCAGGATCTCGTCCATGTTGTGGATTCTGAAACGGCCTGTTTGCTCGACCCAGTCTTCAATGAACGGGTCGCGCAAAGCGTGCTCGGCCTCGGATTCGGAAAGATACGCGCCTTCGACAATGAGACAATATTCGCGCACTGCGCTGGACTTTAAGGTGAAGTCGTTTTTTGGACCTAGAGCGCCGCCGGCAGGTTGTCCGGACGGGGTAAACTTTACCACTGAGCAGCGGTAAAAAGAAATAGGTCCTACCTGGCGATAGGACCTATTTTCACAAGCTGGTTTTCCGAGCTCTTAGCGAGCTTTGGCATACTGCCGATTCAACTGCTCACTCAAGCGTGAGAAGTATGAGTCGAAAGTCACAAACCCCGTTGTTCCCTGGAAGAACGCCTTTCCACCAGTCTGGTTACTCACCTTGTTCAGCGAACTTTGTCCGTAGCTGGCTGCCAACCGGCTCCGGCTCGTCAGGCCAACCGA
Organism: Pyrinomonadaceae bacterium; assembly: GCA_035571655.1. Lineage (GTDB taxonomy): Bacteria > Acidobacteriota > Blastocatellia > Pyrinomonadales > Pyrinomonadaceae > PSRF01. The sequence goes on along the minus strand of DATNCH010000175.1, from coordinate 46,090 downwards.
CGGCGCGTAAAAACTGAAGATCGAAACGCGTCGTTTGTTTGCCTCATTGATTGCACGCTCGAGGTCGAGCGTCTGGCCCGCAGCCGTCGAATCAAATCCGCGCGAGGTATCGAGACCATCTGAAATCAACAGCACTGTGTTCGCGCCGGTCCAACCACTCTCGAACTTCTTCAGTGCTTCAATCACCTCAACGTACGGATTGTAAGGAGCACTCGCATGACTCGCGCGCGGAATGCGCAACGAGTGCGCCGCCTGCTCGAGATCAGTCGTAAAAGGTTGTCTGACTTGCAGCGATCCGGCGGTGATGTAACCAACCATCACGCGCGAGCCCTGCGGCAGAGATCGGATGAAATCCTTTGTCACACCAATCTCGTTGCCTACCTGCGACACGAGGTCGTCCTGAATCAAAATCGCAATGTTCAAAGGCTCGAGGCCTTGTAGACTCTGTTTTTCACTTGTTTTCGCCGACGCCACGCCGATTCCCGAAAGGACAATCAAAAAGCCGAGGGCCAGCGACAGAAATTTCCGATAGTGCATAACTTCACAAACTCCTATTCCAAGCCTTCTGATGCGAAACTCTGCGGGAAAGATGGCCGGTTTTCACGCAAAGGCGCAAAGAGTGCAAAGGCGCAAGGAAAACGCAAGCCCCCGGCAGGCTTTGCGTCTTTGCGCCCTGGCGAGGTCAACTTGCCTTTGACCATTGCGCTCAGATAAATTACTGGCCTAAATCACGGAACAAAATCCTGCGCAAAATTCGCATGCCTGAAAGGAATCAAAAGTATGAAAGTCTATCCGACCGAAGCCATCAGAAATCTCTCTGTCATTGGACATGGCGACGCAGGGAAGACGCAACTTGTCAGTTCGCTTCTCTACGTCGCCGGAGCCACACCGCGCTGGGGTAAGGTCGATGAAGGAACAACCGTTACCGATTATGAAGAAGATTCCATAGCTCGTAAGATCACTCTCAATACCGCACTCGCACATCTCGAGCATCGCGATACAAAGTTAAATTTTATTGATACTCCAGGATACGCAGCCTTCGTGGCACACGCACGTCCCGCTCTGCGCGTCGCCGACTGCGCCATCGTCGTGGTGGACGGAGTTAAAGGCGTCGAAGTGCAGACGGAAAAGACTTGGGCCTATGCCAATGAGTTCATGGTTCCGAGAGTTATGGTGATCACCAAACTCGATAAGGAGCACGCAGACTTTGGCGCCGCTGTGCAAAGTGCACAGAACACGTTCAGTAGAGCAATCATTCCTTTTACGTTACCGATTGGAAAAGAGAAAGACTTTCGCGGTGTGGTCGACGTGGTCCACATGAAGGCCTACGAGCTGGGAGCCGATGGCCAGGCGAAGGAGATTGATATCCCGGCAGATGGCCGCGAGTTCGTCGACAAGACGCGCGAGCGACTCGTCGAGCTCGTCGCAGAGTCGAATGATGCGTTGATGGAGAAGTACTTCGAGCAAGGGACGCTCGAAGAGGAAGACATACTTCCGAACATCAGCAAGGCTATCGCACAAAGCAAATTGTGTCCGGTGTTCGCAGTTTCGAGCATCACGCAAGTTGGACTGCGAGCGCTGCTGAATGGTCTGGTGGAATTCGCACCCGATCCCGCGCATCATGAAACGGAGTGGGGTAAGCCCGTCGATGCAGCTCCGGATGCTGAAAAGATTGGCCGCAAGTACAGCGATAGCGAACCGTTTTCTGCCTATTGTTTCCGGACGATCGCCGATCCTTTTGCCGGCCGTATCAACGTATTCAAGGTCATCAGCGGTCATCTTCAGACCGACGCAAACTCATTTAATTCGAGTCGCGGAGTCGCAGAACGACTCGGCGCGCTCCACGTCATGCAGGGGAAGACACTCGACAAAGTCGCCGAAGCTCATGCCGGCGACATCATCGCGTGCGTGAAGCTGAAAGAGACCCAGACGGGTGACAGCCTCTGCGACAAGCAGGCGCCGATCGTTTATGACGCCGTCGAGTATCCGGAAGCCGCCATCGCTTTCGCCATCGAACCGAAGTCACGCCAGGACGAGGAGAAGATCAGTGCGGCATTGCACAAGATCCTCGAAGAGGATCCGGCGCTGCATTTCAGTCGCGACGCACAAACGAAGGAGTTCCTGCTTTCAGGCTCAGGACAATTGCACGTCGAGACTGTCGTCGAAAAATTGAAGAAGCGTTACGGTGTGGAAGTGACACTTCATCCGCCAAAAGTTCCGTACAAGGAGACGATCACTCAGCGCGCAGAGGTTCAGGGCCGGCACAAGAAACAGACAGGCGGTCGCGGTCAGTTTGGCGATTGCAAGTGTGTGTTTGAGCCAATGCCGCGTGGTGGTGGTTTTGTTTTCGAAGACAAGATCTTTGGCGGCTCGGTGCCCTCACAGTTCCGGCCGGCGATCGAGAAAGGCATCATCGAGGCTGCGAAGTCAGGGGCTATCGCGGGTTATCCGCTGGTCGACTTCAAGGTCCAGTTGATCGACGGTTCTTATCACCCGGTGGATTCCGATGAACACTCGTTCCGGGCAGCAGGTCGCAAGGCTTTTCGTGCGGCAATGGAGAAGGTCAAACCGTCACTGCTCGAACCCGTGATGGACGTCGAGATCGCTGCGCCGCAGGAGTACAGCGGCGACATCATGGGCGATCTGAATTCACGCAGGGGTCGCGTTCAGGGAATGGAGACGAGCGGAAAGCAGCAGGTGATCAAAGCGCAGGTGCCGATGGCTGAGATGCTCAACTACCAATCCACACTGAATTCGATCACGGCCGCGCGCGGTTCTTTCCACATGCAGTTTTCTCACTACGATCCCGTCCCGGGCCAGTTGGCCCAGAAGATCGTCGAACAGTCACGTGCTGAAGGAAGAATTAGAGGCGGCGAAGAAGAAGAGTAGTTTGTCGTACACAAAAGGCACAAGATTTGTGCCTTTTGTGTACTACTCCTGTTTCCTCATGCCTGGTCCGAAGTGTGATCCTTCCTTGATGGTGTAACCCGCCGGCACTTCGAACAACGACTTCATTGGTTCAGTGCGATTGATGTTCGTGAGCTTGTACGTTGTCTCGCCTACGCGTGGGTCGCTGTGACGACTCATCACCACCAATTGCAACTCCGGTGAATACCAGCGTTCACTGACGATCTCGATTGCACGTTCATTGCCAATCTCACCTGCGGGAATGGTGACGGTGGTGCGCGTACCTTCAGCTTCCACACCTTCGATCAACTGTTTGCCAAGCTGTTCTTTCACTTCGTTTGGATTTGGCCCTTCCCTGGTCCTGAAAACATAGGTCGCAGCGCCAACTGCACTCTCGATCCCGGGAGGTGGAATGCGTGGACCTTCCGCGCCGCCAAGCGACGGCGTCGCCATGATTACAGTCCCCGCAGCAGGTGCCCCTCGCTCGACCTTGAATTCGAACTTCTGACCGTCAGCGCCCGGCGGCGGGACCTTTGTAGTGAACTCGAACTTCATGGGCGAGCTCTTGAGAGCCGTACGCGAGCGCGAGTCGAGCGAATAAGTGATGCCTGCGACCGGATCGTTTATGAAGATCGTCTGCAACGGTTCTTCACCGGCACCCAGCGCGCCGAGCCCTTTCAACGTCTGGTCACGACGAGTTCGGCCCTCGCTGTCTCGATAAACCGAACTCGTCAACCGGTTGACGATGCGATTGCCATCGCTGAGTGTTTGAGTAATTTCAGTGACGGCTTCAGCGGAGTAAGGAGCCCCTTTTACAGTCTTGCCGCTAAAGCCTTCCGAAGCCACCCACACAAAGTTTCTATCCAGCGGTGGCGGAGCACCCTCCGGACCTTGAAACACGCGCTGCTTGATCATGACATTTCCTTCTGGCGCAGGCTGCGGTTGCTGTGCAAACGCCGCCGTTGTCAGTACAAACAAAGCAGCCAGAAGTCCCGTTATTCTTTTCATCTCCATTTCCTTTCAGCCACGCGGCTATTTAACAAAACGTATGGCGTGGGCCAACCCATCGACCCCGTATAAAACATCAGCTTTAACTCTCTCGTTGGAACGCTCCATGTTGACCGGCAATCCGAAGTTTGCCAGCGCTGAACGCGGCACCTCGACGCGAACTATCTGTCCGCCCTCCTGGAGACTTGCGACGTTCATGTAACGCAGTGGAATAAAATCGGTCGCGATCTCACTCGGACTTGCGAGTTGAGCGCTTTCAGAACTTCGCACGCGTGGGTGTCGAACACGCTTCGGAATAGAACGTTGCGCCGGCTGGACCACGGCCTGATACTCGACCGGTTTGGGTGTCTCATCGCGCGGGCTGATCACTCGCCCCTTTTGTGGCTCACGTCCGGCCAACGCTTCCGCAGGCTTCTCAGTCGACTTCCAACGCAGAGCAACTACACTCATCGCAATCAACAGCACGGCCGCAACTGCTGCCAACCAATAACCACGTGAAGTCCGTCGCCGCGTCGATATCGGAACCACAACCTGCCGAGCGCGAAACGCTTTAAGCAGATTGACCTCGACGTGCTCCGGCGCTTCGAGATTCTTCATCTCTGACGCCAGCGCCTGCAATCCGCGCGTCAACATCTCTTCATCATTCTCGAATCGTTGATTCATGCGAAACACCTCGCTGACTTCACAGTCGCTGAGTCTGCGTCTTCAGCTTCTGCTGCCGGTCGGAGTTTCGCGAGCAGAAGTGCTCGCGCCCGGTGCAAACGCGATCGAACTGTGCCGATCGCACAACCTAAAATCTCCGCTGTCTCTCCGTAACTGATGTCCTGTAGTTCACACAACACTACGACCTCTCGGTACTTTGACGGCAGGCTCAACACGGCCCTGCGAACTGACTCGATCGTCTCCGCCCGCGTGAGATCTTCGAGGGGACATATGTCAATGCTCGCGTGAAGTACCGGAACGTCATCGTCGAAATCGTCGCCGAGCGGCGCGAGTTGTTGCTCGACGCGCAAACGGCGGAGCACATAGTTCCGGGCGACGCCTAAAAGAAAAGCGCTCACCGATCCTTTCGCCGGGTCGAACACACGGCCGTCCCGCATCAGGAAAAGAAAGACCTCCTGTGTGACGTCCTCGGCCACGGTTTTAGACCCGCTCATTTGCAGGGCAAACCGGTAGACCGCGCCCTGTCGACGGCGGTAGAGCACGGAGAGCGCTTCTTCGTCCCCGGCCAGCATCGACCGTAGCAATTCGCTATCGTTGAGGTCGCTTTTCATCGGTCAATGGTATTCGCGGACGGGCGTCAGAAAGTTCCGAAATCTTCTTCACAGGATTTACAGGATTTGTTCAGGATTAATCCTGAGAAATCTTGTGAATCCTGTCTAACAAAACATCTGCCGAAATTCAGCCGTCGAGCGTCGTAAAGCCAGCCACTCTTCAAAGATCTGCGGGTTTTGGAGCCAAACTGTCAGCCACTGAGCTAGTTCCCGCGCGAGTGGCTGCTCCCTCATCAACTCGAGTTCGCCTTTCATTCGCCGCACTGACCCAATCAACCTCTCATCAGCGCCAAATTCGAGGCGCAAACGTTCAATTTTCTGGATCAAAGCCGTCGCCGCCTCGATCGTTCCGATGTTCAACTCATCTGGTGAGAACAGTGCCGTCATGCGCGCGTGCCGCCAACGCTGGTCTGCTTCGAGAACCTCCGGGTGACGCAACGTCACACCCTGGTCAGCCAGCGTCCGCGCGATCGACGCCGGACTCTCCGGCACCCCAAAACGTGCTGATAACCCCTGTTGAAGCAGTTCGAGCTCCGGCGCCCCGGCTGTCTGCTTGCCAGTTTCTTTCCAAAGTTCGATTATTACCTGCTTCTTCATTTCTGGACTGCGGTTTCTCTCACTCATGAACACTAAGATTGCGCGACTCCCGTTGATGCTCCTGTTACTAATCTTGCCTGTTGCGGCGCAACAGAATTTCAAGATTGCAAAGATAGAGTTTGAAGGTCTCAACCGTCTTTCGCCCGAGGATATGATTGCCACGACCGGATTGAAAGTCGGTGAACCTTTCTCGCTGGCGGCGCTCGATGCAGCGGCGCAGCGTCTCATCGATAGCGGCAACTTCAAAAACGTCGCTTACCGAACGCGCCCGATCAAGGATCAGATTTCAATCACTTTTCAGGTCGAAGAGGTTATCGGCGCAAGCTCGCGCGTCGTCTTCGACAACTTTATCTGGTTTAACGACGCAGAGCTATTGGCCGCGGTGAAGCGTGACCTACCTTCATTCAACGGTACAGCGCCCGACAGCGGCGATACGGTCGACAGAATCAACAGAGCGTTGCGGACATTTCTGCACGAGCATCAGATCGAAGCGGCCGTGACACACATGGTTTCGCAGGATCGTCCCGGAAGTCCGATTCAGGAACACGTTTTTTCCGTGACGGGTATTCCGATGCCGATCTGCACGATCCATTTTCCAGGCGCGTCAAACATCTCTGAAGATAAGCTGCGCGAACGTGCGAAGGAACTCAAAGCGAGTGACTATTCGCGGACGTTTGTCAGCCTGTTTACGGAGAATAATCTCATACCACTTTATCGCGAGGTGGGACAGTTAAAAGCCGCCTTCTCTCCTCCGCTCGCAAAACCAGAAGACACGGCGACGTGCAAAAATGGAGTCGAACTGACGATTCCCGTCGACGAGGGTTCAATCTACAAGTGGACCAAAGCGGAGTGGTCGGGTAACCAGGCCATTGCAGCACCGGAGCTTGATGCCTTACTCGAAATGCGCGCCGGGCAACCTGCGAATGGCGTGAAATTGGACCACGCTTCGCGCGACATCAAAAAGGCTTACGGCAGAAAAGGTTTTCTTTTGCTGAAGATGAATAGCATTCCTGAATTTGACGAACAGGCGCAAAGCGTCGTTTATCGAATGGATGTCGTCGAAGGTCCGCAGTTTCGTATGGGTCGTCTCAGCACTAAAGGATTCTCCGAGTCCGAAACCAAAACAATAAATGAAAAGTGGGAACTCAAGACCGGTGAGATTTTCGACGAGGGCTACTGGGACGAGTTTGCGAAGAAAAATTTAGGCGAGGTCCTGCGCGCACAATTCTTGCAGCGCCGAGCACAAAACAAACCGCCCCCGAACGTCAATGGCAAAACCACGGTGGATCGCAAAGCACTCACTGTCGACGTAACGATCGAACTAAGCAATTAGTCTGTGCAAACTGAACAGCCATTACGGAACGCAACGGACGTGCGGGATTTTCTTGCACGCGTCGCGGCCGTGTTTGCAGCGAAGCCGTTCCAACCTCACCCGCGCTTCAAGGGTGGCAACGCGCAGACACTTGCCGCCTGGGCATGGCCCAGACGTTTCCGATTGCGACGATTACCGCCCGACGAGGAACGGCTGTTCGAAACTGAACCGGACGTCAAGGTGTTGGCCCATTGTCGTTGGCAATCGGATCGTCGTGCGCATGCAACGATCGTGATCTGGCACGGCATGGAAGGATCGACGAGTTCGATTTACATGATTGCGACGGCCGAGAAAGCATTTCGCGCCGGCTTCAACGTCGTACGCGTGAATTTTCGTAACTGCGGCGGCACCGAACATCTCACTCCGACGCTTTATCACGGCGGATTGAGTGAAGACCTGCGAGCGGTCATCAACGAATTGATCGAAAAGGACGGCCTGAATCGAATCTTCGTGCTCGGCTTTTCACTGGGTGGGAACATGGTTTTGAAACTCGCCGGCGAATACGGTGAGGATGCGCCGGCTGAAGTCATAGCGGCAGCCGTGGTCTCGCCTTCGGTCGATCTGGAGGCGAGTGCCGAGTCGATTCTCGCTCGCGAGAACTGGTTGTATCACAAGCAGTTCATGTCTAGTTTGAAGAGCCGGATTCGATTCAAGCAAAAGCTCTTTCCGGATCGATATGACGTCAGTGCCTTGCCGCGCATACGGACGATTCGTCAGTTTGACGAGGCGTTCGTTGCAGCGGCCGCCGGGTTTAAAAACGTCGACGATTATTACTACGGCGCGAGCTCACTGCGCGTGATCGCAAACATTCGCATTCCGACTCTGATCATTCACGCTGAAGACGATCCGTTTATCCCTTTCGCACCGTTGCGCGATCCGGTGTTCGCCGAGAATCCCTACATCCTGATGATCGCTACCGAGCGTGGCGGCCACGTGGCATTCATTTCATCAGCGCCGGCGGACGAAGACCGCTTCTGGGCAGAAAATCGCGTCGTCGAATTCTTTGTAGCCGCAGATAAACGCGGATGACGCAGATCATTTCTGGATTTGTTTGATGAGGCGGAGGGCGTGGTTGCGGGCGATGAGGGGGACGTGTTCGTCGGTGCTGAGATCCTGGAGCAATTTGATCAACTGATGCGGCTCGGAGAGCGCGTCTCTCTTCAGCAACGACTCCATCGCCTCCATAAGTTTCGGCATGTTCAACGGCTGGTTCTCACGCGACACCGAGATGTCGAAAATCAGTATCGCCTGATCCGCAGCCTTCCGATACTCGTTCGCCAGCGACGAAGCGTGCGGATTTTTCGTCCAGTTAAACTCCGCCACACGCTTGCTGTCTCCACGCTCGACCCCGATGCGCATCGTTCCGAGATGTGGAAACTGCTTGTCTGCCTGGTAGTTCGTCTCCGTCTCGAGAAACTGTAACGCCTGCCACGAAGATCGAATGCGTTCCAGAGCAGCCGGCGAGAGTTCGATCGGTTCAACTACAGGAGTGTCTTCATTCAAACGCTCAAACGTGACCGTCCCGCGCCCATTCGCGTCGTGTTCCAGAAGAATGTGTTTGACGACAAACTTCGGCTGCGAGAACTCATACGTGTATTTGACAGCCTCAGTCTTGTTCTCACCGACGGGAGCGGGAGTCGCGGCCTGTTGCGGGCGCTGATTATGTTTCCCGCCTTGATCCTGCGCAGAAATGGAAATCGCCGCGCTCAAAACTATCAGCGCGGCGGGGAGGCCTTGCAACAATGACTTTCGTTTAATCACTCAAACTTTACCGATACGAGCTTCGAGACGCCTGCTTCCTCCATCGTCACGCCGTACAACGCGCGCGCCATCTCCATCGTCCTCTTGTTATGTGTGATGACGATGAATTGCGTATCAGCAGACATCTGAACGACCTTATCAGTAAAGCGCCCCACGTTCGCTTCGTCAAGTGGAGCATCGACCTCGTCGAGCAAACAGAACGGTGCGGGCCGGTAATGGAAGATGCCGAGCACCAGCGCCAGCGCCGCCATCGCCTTCTCGCCGCCTGACAAAAGCAGCACGTTCTGAAGACGTTTGCCGGGCGGTTGCGCAACCACGTCGATGCCCGATTCGAGCACGTCGTCTGCATCGATCAAACTCATCTCACCGCGTCCACCGCCGAACAATTCCAGGAACAACGCGCTGAAGTTCTTGTTGATCTGTTCAAAAGCGTGACGGAAGCGTTCGCGCGAGCGGCGTTTGATCTCCCTGAGCGCCTCTTCGGTGGCGGAAATGCCATCGACGATATCCTGTTTCTGAACGGTCAGGAACAGTAGACGCTCTTCCGCTTCAGCCAGCTCCTCGAGCGCCATCATGTTTACACCGCCGAAACCTTCGAGACGCGTGCGCAACTCTTCGACTCGCGTGTGACTCGCATCGAGATCGAATTCTTCGGGGAACGTCAGCTCACGCGCGAGATCTTCGAGTGCCTGGCCCAGCTCTGTCTGGCAGTTCTCGTGCACGAACGTTTGGCGCGCCTGTGCTTCGGCTCGCTGAACGTCCAACGCGCCGCGAGCGTCACGCACTTCGGCGGCCCTACGATTCAGTTCTGATAACTCCGCTGAAAACTCGTCGGCCTGTCGTCGAGCTTCCTGTAATTTATTGGAAAGGTCGGCAATCAACTCTTCTTCGCGCGCTCGATCGATCTCGACTGTGCTGGCCGCGTGTTCCAGATATGCGATTGACTGACGCAATTCCTCGCTGCGGCCGGTCATCTCGGCCACGTCCATCCGGTGGCGCTCCACTCGCGCGGCAAAGTCGGCCAGTTCACCCTCGATGCGGCGTACTTCTGCTGTAGTGGCGCGGCGTCGTTCTGCGGCTGCTGCGGCGGTCGCGCGCTGTCCCGCAAGTGACTCGCTCTCAATCTCTGCTTCGCGTCGTAGATCCGTCAGCAATGCAGAGGCTTTGATTACGTTGTCAGCCGCTGCTTCCCTGGCTGTCTCGGCTGCTTCAGCTTCCAGCAACGCGCGTGCTCTGCGGTTTTCAACTTCCTGCCGTTCTTCTTCGACGCGCATCGAGTCCTGACCAACCACACGCATGTGACGCTCAGCGCGTTCGACTTCCTGCTCGAGGCTCGTCGTCGTATGTTCGCGCGCCATCGCGTCGCGCTCTTCGCGACCGATCGCTTCATTCAACAGGACGACGGCATCTTCCAACTCGACGAGGCGTGCGCGGGCGTCTCTCGCGAGCCCGCCCGCGGTGTCAACTTCCCTCGACAGTGTTTCAGCGCGCGTTTCAAGCTCTCGCAACTCGCGTTTGAACGCGAGGAGTCCGGCGCCTTCTTCCATATCGCGCGCGTCGCCGGCGTTGATGAATTGTCCGCTGGCAATCCAATCCCCATTCAAAGTGACGTACATCTCGCCAGTCGCGATCGACTTCGACATCGCCTCTTCGAGGCTGGAGGCAAGTCGAGCATTCATCTTTTGCGGCAACGTGCGCTTGAGCACCGTCACGAGTTGCTGGGGTGCGCCCAGCAGATCGCAGATCCGCAGATCTTCACGAAAACCCTCGATCAGACTGAACGAAAGCGCCGGTCGTTCTTCAAGCCGGCAGGCGAGCGCGGTCACTGTGTTCACTTCGTCGCTGCCGCCGTGCAATCCCGCAACGAGAAAACTCGCACGGCCACCGTTGTTTTCGCGTAACCATTGCGCAGCGCGAACAGCGTCATCCGGCGTGGGTACAACGATCGATTGCAACGACGATCCGAGCACGCCTTCGACGGCGCGCTCCCACTTCGCATCGACGTTCAGAGCGTCAGCGAGTGTGCCGATGAAATGGAAATCGCGCGGAGATTCGCTGGTGGAAAAGATGAGTTGTACGGCTGGAGAATAGTACGCGCGTCTCTGGTCCAACTCTTTCAAACTTTCGAGACGATGACTGGCGCGCGAATGTTCATCACGCACTCTCGTCAACTCTGCTTCCGTGTCGCTGACCGCTTCATGCCCGCGAACCACCGCGTCCACCGCGGTTTCGCGTTCTGCTTGAAGTTTCGCAACACGACCCCGCGCGTCGTTCAATTCACGCGCAAACCGTTCGGCTTCCAGTTTTCTCTCCGCATGCTGGCTGGCGGCGCGATCACCTTCTCGTGCTAAACCTTCAGCCTGCTGTGACAAACGTTGCAGAGTGATCTCGAGCTGTCGCGCAATCTCCCGCACGCGTTCGGCAATGGCTGTTTGCGAAAGAAGTTCAGAACGGGCGCTCTCGATCTCGATCTCTGCCGCATTCGCCGCCGCAAGCCGTTCGGCATACGACTCTTCAGCGGTTCGCAACAGCAGCGCACTCTGATCGGCCTCTTCTCGGAGCCGAGCATCTTCCTGTTGCAAGCGCCTGCATTCGGCCTCGATCAAGACGAGTCGCGAGGTTAGTGCTTCAATCTCAGCAGTGACTTCGCCCCTGCGCTTCTCAACGTCGCTCAACTGCTCCTGCTGGTACGTACACTCGCGCGCCTGTCGATCGCGCCGGAGCACGGCTTCCGCAGCCGCCGCGCGTGCGTTCGATAAATCATCCTCGAGAGTTCGCGCCTCCTGCGTCGCGGAGCGCGCGGCTTCTTCGCGTTGGGCCAGGTCGCCTGCGATGCCGAGTTCGAGCTCAGAAACTTCAGCCAGCTTCGCCTTCGTCTCTTCCAGCACCGTCGCGAGTTTTTGATCCTCGGCGACATAGACCAGTCGAAGCAGTTCGCGTAACTCTTCGCGCAGGACGCCGTAGCGACGCGCCTTGGCCGCCTGGCGTCGCAAACTGTTTACCTGTCGATCGATCTCGGAAACGATGTCGGTGATGCGAGAGAGGTTGGAGCGCGCAGACTCGAGCCGTGCTTCAGTCGCGCGCTGGCGAACGCGAAACTTGGTGATGCCGGCCGCTTCTTCGATGATGGTGCGGCGGTCCATCGGCTTCGCGGAGAGGATCTGACCGATCCTTCCCTGCTCGATGATGGCGTAGTGACCACCAGCCAGGCCTGTTCCTGAAAAAAGATCCTGAATGTCTCGCAGACGACAAATGCGATCGTTGAGCAGATACTCGCTCTCACCCGAACGATAAAGTCGTCGCGTGACGGAGACCGCTTCGCCGGGCGCAAACTCCAACGCGAGGTTTCGCCGGCGCCAGTGTCGCTTGTGCGTTACCTTTGTCGCCGGCGTTGGCTCCGCCGCCGCAATGGTTTCATTTTCAACGGGAGCCTCAGTCGTTTCTGCCGTCGCTTCCTGCGGGAGAATCTCGTCGATATTTACGAGCCGGTCGTCGATCTTTTCCAGCGTCGAATCGATGTCTTCGATGTCTGGCTCGACCTCGTCGACCTCATCGCGAACGAGGTGCATCACGACTTCGGCCATGCCGCTTGGCTGCCGGTTGCGAGAGCCCTGAAAGATGACGTCTTTCATCTCGCCGCCGCGCAGGTGCTTCACGCGCTGCTCGCCCAGAACCCAGGCAATCGCATCGGCGACGTTGCTTTTACCGCAGCCGTTAGGACCGACGATGGCGGTTATCCCGTCTCCTGTGAAGATTATTTCGGTGTAGTCGGCGAAGGATTTGAAGCCGGTGATTTCCAGGCGCTGGAGTTTGAACATTAGTTAAACAGCTCTGTTTCGGCCCAATGCAGGTGAGTCACTATAAGTGCGAGGCGCTTAGAATGTCAACTAGAACTTGAAGTTAGGGATTGTTAAGTGAAGTGGCAAGCAAGGTTAAGCAGGTTTGCTCAAAGGCACAAAAAGACAATGGGTGCTTGTGCTCCCTTTGTGCCTCTTTGTGGCCTCATGTCCGCCGTCGATATAGGAGAAGCTTTACTCCGGGGCGGAGCTCGAAGCTCCCACCGGGCGCCGTCGACTGGACTTGCTCGTAGGTGTTGCCGAAATTGGCTTCGATTTCCGTCTTCTGGCTCTCGTTGGCGATGATAAGCGGCTCGTTCGAGGGAGCCATCCGGCCGAAGTATCCCACGCGGGTGAAGTTTCTCAGGTACCACGGCAACGGCCAGTAATCAGGGCTCACCACGGATATGCCGGTTAGGTCGCCAGACTCCTGCTTCGCGATCTGCTCGATTTCGTTGACTAAAGCGAGCGTGGGTCTCGTGGTGTGAGCGTAAACATAAACATACTTCGGATCGTCGTTATCATAGTTGATGAAGTTCAAATTGATTGTTTGGAAGATGCCAACGCCTGCCGCGACCACCATGATCGTAGAGACCAGGCGGAGTTGACCTCGATCCATTTCGTAGATCGCCTGAACCGCGTACCCGCCAATCAGCGCTAAAGGAATAATAAAGTTAAGCACCAGCCACGGTGTCTTGTACGGAATTAGCGAATACGCAGCGATCAGCCCAAACGCCCACAACGCACAAAACAGTGCCAGCGAATTTTTCGGTTTCAAAACAGCGAAAACAGCACCGACCGCGCCGAGAAACAACAGCGGACCTTCCTGGTAAAAGAGCCAAATGACATACATCGACGGTGGGTGTACATGCGCGGTCTTACCCGTCTTGGACCATACCGCAAACGTCTGAAGTGAATCGGAGATGCCCTGTGGGTTGCGAAAGAATGATGAATAGAAGAGCAGGTACAAAGCCACCGAAACGATGAGTGCGACGACGAGATTGCCGACAACGACCGGTGTCCCGCCCATTTCATTTATGATTTGCCGAAAACGACTCGTCGGAGCCCGCGACTTGCTACGTTTGGGAGCGCTGGAAACAGACGTCTTGCGATTGAACCACGCATAAACAAGCGTCAGTCCCAGTGCAATGATCAAAACACCAACGGAGATCATTGCCGTCTCTTTGGTCGCGAAGAGAAGTGCGGCTGACGCGATCGCCGGTATCAAGTGTGCCGGCTTACGCTTTTCGTAAAACCAGACACACGCGACGACGATGCCGAGTGTGAAGAAAACAAACAGAGTCTCGTGAATGTAATATCGTGAGAGATATACAGCACCCGGCGAGATCGCCAGCAGCAACGCTGCTGCGAGCGTCGCTATAGTTCCCAACTTACGCCTGAGCAGAAATACCAGCCCGATCGTACCGATGCCGAAGAGCGCAGGGATCAAACGGATGGTGAACGTAGTCAGCCCGTAATGATCGCGCGCCGCGGAACCAAACAGAAGTTTTGTGATCCAGGGAATGACCGCGGAAAAATAATAGAGAGTTGGACCATGATAGTTTTCCGGATCGTACCGGTACATTCCTTCGCGCACGAGTCTGACGAGGAAGTTTCCGTTAACTCCTTCATCGTGATGCAACGGCACGAGGTCGAGATCGTACAGCCGCAGAATGGTGGCGATCAGAACGATCCCAATCGCGCTGTATTGCCAGACGCGTTCAGAGATGTTGTCTTCCAGCATGCCGCCGGTACGCGGCCTGTCAGGAGCGCCAGTCTCTGCGGGATGAATCTTCGCGCGAGCTTTCTTGCTACCTGATTTTGTAGAGCTTGTACTCGCCAACTTCTCCAACCTTCTGAAAGCGACTAAAGAAATCGTCGTTGACCTGCGTCGCCATTCTTTCGTGTGGTCCAATCACAGCATAATCGACACCGAAGTCGTTGATGAGCTGATTTGCGTCAGGCGCTCCGAGATAGATGCGCTTGACTTCACCTTCACGCCGCATAAATTCCAGGCCGTGAGTCCAAATGTGGCCGGGATAACCCATCAGAGAGCGGCGCCCGGTAAGAAACACCGGCGTGTTATGCACTGGCGCGTGAATGATCAAAGCTCGAGGCGGTGTTTGCTCCTTAACGAGTTCAGCGAAGCGCATTCCCGCCGAATCAAACACCTGATATTTCACGGAGCGCAGAGCAATTCCAGCGACATCCAGCGCCCCTGCAAACGTGACACAAACAAACAGTGAGACTGCTACAAATCGGCGAGCCAGGCCGCCCTTGTGCCAGAGTTTTGCGAGCAGCAATGCCACGATCGGCGCCGAGGCGAGCCACCAGTAAAACAGCACCTTGATGTTGTCCCAGATCCACGGCGCCATTTTAACGAAGTTCGGAACGATGAAGCAGAGCGTAAACGGCAGATAGAACATTAACAACCGCCGCGGCACGAAGTAGTCATCATCCTTCAATAGAAGGGCTGCAAATATCAGCGGAATGAATACTCCCGTGTTCTGGATCCAGAAAACGATTGGGTTCTGTTTGCCATGGTCCCACCCCAGCTCCCACGCGAAGAAACTACCCGCGTTGACAGCACTGTGCATCGTGGACCAAAGCAACTGCGGAATCGCGATCGCCGACGCCACGATAAAGAATGCAAACCAGTCACGCCAGCGCCTCTGAATCAACGCGAGACAGCCCGCCATCGCCATCACGACGACAAAACTGTGCGCATGGACCAGCGGCAACACGCCGGCAGCCACACCCGCCGCGATCATGCGACGCGTGGAAAGTGGGAAGCGTGTCTGCGTGTCTTCGGTCCACGCGGTTTTCGGTTTGCTGATCGAACGTGGGTTCTTACCCGCCTGAGGTCTTTCCGCCGGTCGCGTCTTGTCGGCCGCGAGCCACCATTGCGTGAACGCGATCGTGGCTAGTGGAAGTCCCATCAGAAAGCCGCGCTGAGGAACAAGCAGCGCAGAGAATGCATTGCCCCAGCGCCAGGTCGTTTCCGGAATGACGGTGAACGACGGAGGCAGATTCATAAGCACGCCGTAGAGTCCACCTTCGTCTGTGCCGGCCTTCTCGAATAGTTTTAGCCAGCCCAGACCGCCATTCAACAGGACTATCAACGGCGTGATGATCGCCGCCAGCTTGTCGCGCAACATCACGAGGGCCCAGCGATGTAGCACGCCGATGAAAGCAATGCCGAGAATGAAGTTCTCGATGAACATCGACTGTCGCAAGTCGGCGCCACACTTCACAAACACTGCGGAGACAAAGTCGGAAATGAACGGGTAAGTGAATCTGACTCCCGCGTAAGTCGGATCTTCGGGTGGAAAGTTGTTGCCGAACGCGAAGCTTGTGATAACGCTCAGGTGAAACGGAAGATCGCCGAAGTTATTCAAAAGACCTGTGCTCAGACCAGTCTCATCCTCGATCATCGCTCGACTGAACACTTTCCAGAGAACAACAGTCGCGACCGCGTAAAAGAGCAAGTAGCCCGCAGAGGCGGCGTCAGGATTCAGAAAGAATCGCCGGATACTCTTTTGAACTGACTCGACGTCTTCTCGTACACGGCCCAGGGTGCCGGCATCGGAGAGAAGTCCAAGCGGGCTACAGCAAATGGCGGTGCTGAAAACGATCGCCGCGCCAGTCAATCCAAGAAATGACGCGACGATAAAAGTCACTAACCCCAGCGCCGCCAGTCCGAGAGCGGCTCCGGAGCAGAGTCTCGCGCCAAACGGCGCGTTTTCGTCGTAGAGGTAAGTCGCAACCGTGCCGCTGAGGGTTACTAATAACGCGAGTATCAGGGACGCAAACATTTATCAGGCACGAATTATACCGGGAACGCGATTGGCGGCAACTTTGCATCGCTCGGTGCGATCAGTTAGTTTTCTACGAATCATGTTAAGAGCTGGTATTGTCGGTCTGCCCAACGTGGGCAAGTCAACCTTATTCAACGCACTCACAGCGCAGTCGTCAGCGCTGGCCGCAAACTATCCTTTCGCCACTATCGAACCGAACGTGGGCGTCGTTTCCGTGCCTGATGGACGATTGGAGCCACTGGCGCGGCTGGTCAAGACGGAGAAGATCGTGCCGGCGACTGTCGAATTCCTCGACATCGCGGGGTTGGTGCGCGGCGCTTCGAAAGGTGAAGGTCTGGGAAATCAATTCCTCGCGAACATACGCGAAACGGATACGGTGGTTCAGGTTGTTCGTTGTTTTGAAGATGAAAGCGTGATTCACGTCGAAGGCGACGTGGATCCGGTTCGAGATATCGACACGATTCAGATCGAGCTCGCACTTTCTGATTTGGCGACAGTCGAACGTCGCCGAGAGAAAGCTCAGAAGAACTTAAAGAGTGGCGACAAGGTTGCGCGTCAGGAGCTGGAGGTGCTGGACAAAATACAACCGGCGCTCGAGGCGGGTCGATCTGCACGGACGGTTGCGCTGACGGATGACGAGCGTGCGCTCGCGCGGAACTTCTTTCTGTTGACGACGAAGCCGACGATTTACGCAGCGAACGTAGACGAAGCCGCACTCGCGGACCTCGATCACAATTCGATGGTAAAGGCGGTGCGAGAGATCGCAGCGCAGGAAGCCGCGGAGTGCGTCGTCATCTGTGCACAACTCGAAGCAGATCTCGTGGCGCTGCCGCCTGAGGAACGGCTCGACTATCTCAAGAGTCTCAACGTGTCGACGAGTGGAGTGGACCAACTGATCAAGAGCGCTTATCACCTGCTCGGTTTGATGTCGTTTCTGACCGCAGGTGAGAAAGAGGTTCGGGCGTGGACGATCCCACAAGGGACTCGCGCGCAAACCGCCGCGGGCACGATTCACTCGGATATCGAGCGGGGCTTCATCCGCGCAGAGATCATCAGCTACGACGAATTGATGAAAGCCGGTTCGTATGCAGCAGCGCGAGAAAAAGGATCGCTACGACTGGAAGGTAAAGACTACATCATGCAGGAGGGCGATGTAGTTCACTTCCGGTTCAATGTTTAAGCCACAAAAAGGCACATAAGTCACACAAAGGAAGAGAACCAGGTAAACGCATTTTAAGGCCACAAAAAGGCACATAAGTCACAAAGGAAAATCATTTTCTGTGACTTATGTGCCTTTTCGTGGCTAATGAGAGCAGCTAGCGAAGCAGGGCACGAATTCCGACGAGAACCAGGTAACCGATTGCGAGTACAACCGCCACTTTGATCAGCAACACCGCCAACGAGATCAGAAATGAAACGATGCTCAGTGTGATGCCAAACGCGCTCACAAGCAGTGTAAAGATAAACGGCACCACCACGACCACCACAAAGAGTCCAAGAAGTATCATTCCAACGAGTCTCAAAACATTTTTTGCGTCTTTCATCGTTAGCCCTCCAATCGCGTGGCGCCCTTGAATCCCTCAGGTTCTACCGCCCGCAGCCACCTATACGCAGATTCCGGCACCCGCGTTCCAACGAAGATTCCGGATAGTTTCCCCGTAAAAATGGCTATTTTCGAACTAAACCCCCTTGATCCCTCAAGGCGCGCACGCTTGATCCCGCCGGTCGCTTGTTTAATTCTTTTCGGCGATAATTATACATACTTTTCGAGCCATGGACCGCTGGAATTCAAGAAGTCTCTTTAGCGACGAGCCCCCCGAGCCTGCACCGTCTGAAGGCGCACCGCTGGCGGAGCGGATGCGACCTCGCTCGCTGTCGGAGTTCGTAGGACAAACACACCTCGTCGGAGAAGGCCGCATCCTGCGACGTCTGCTGGCGGGCGGTGGCATGCTGCCTTCGCTGATTCTCTGGGGCGCGCCGGGCACCGGCAAGACAACGCTCGCACGGTTGTTGGCGGAGAGCAGCGGCCAGCGATTCATCGCTCTCTCAGCGGTCTTCTCAGGCGTTAAAGACCTGCGCGAAGCGATCCAGGAAGCGAAAACTGAAAAGCGTTACGGAAAACGAACAGTGCTGTTCATCGACGAAATCCATCGCTTCAACAAGTCGCAACAAGACGCACTCCTGCACGCGGTCGAAAACGGCACCGTCACGCTCATCGGAGCCACGACCGAGAATCCGTCATTCGAAGTCACCGGCGCGCTGTTGTCGCGTTGCCGCGTTCTGGTTCTTAACCAACTTTCAGAAGACGAGATAATCATCGTCCTCCGAAATGCTCTGAAAGACGGCGAACGCGGGCTCGCGAGTTTCAATGCCTCAATCTCTGATGAACTGCTGCAACGAATGGCACACTCTTCAGGTGGCGACGCGCGCGTCGCTCTGACTGCCCTGGAAGCGGCGGTCGAATCGACGGCTCCTGACGCACAAGGCGTTCGCCATGTCACCGAACAGACAATCATCGAGGCGCTCGGCCGTGCTCACTATGCTTATGACAAAGGCGGCGAAGAACATTACAACCTGATCTCAGCGCTCATTAAGTCTCTGCGAAATTCGGACGTCGATGCAGCGTTGTACTGGCTCGCACGAATGATCGAAGGTGGCGCCGATCCGATCTTTATCGCACGGCGTCTGTGCATTCTCGCTTCGGAAGACATCGGAATGGCCGATCCTCAGGCCATGGTCCAGGCAGCAGCCGCCGCCGACATCACACACCTGATCGGCTTGCCCGAAGCACTGTTTCCGTTGACGCAGGCAACGATCTATCTCGCGAAGGCTCCGAAGTCGAACGCAGTCAAGAATGCATATGGCGCGGCGGCGAGGGACGCGGAGGAAACAGCACGCGTGCCCGTTCCACTTCATCTGAGAAATGCCGTCACACCGCTGATGAAGCAGATTGGTTACGGCAAAGAGTATCGTTACGTCCACAACGACGCGAGCGCACGAGAAGAGATGGAATGTTTGCCCGACCAACTGCGCGGCAGAAAATACTATTCAGAAGAACAAACCGAGGGTGGGGAAACTGAGAGTGACGACTAACCGAAAAACCGACAAGGAGCTGGCATTTTTACAAGACCTCTTCATCGCTACCGACTGGGGCGAGCGTTTTGCAGAACTGATTGACGAGCACGTGAAGCTCCCAAACGAAGGCAAAGCGCTTTACATTGCGGCGGGAACCGGCGGACACGCGTTGGCATTGCAAGAGCGCGCCGGAAGCAAGATCGATCTCCTCTGCGTCGACGAAAATCCGGAGTGCCTCGAAATCGCGCGCGCGAAGGCAACCGCGACCCACGGGCAGATCGGATTCGACGTCGCCAGGCTCGACAATCTCACGCTGCGCGATAACCAGTACGATCTCGTGATCGGCAATGCGTCGCTCGTGTCGCCACAAAGGATTCAAAGGGTATTTTCGGAGATGGTCCGTGTCGCGGCGCCAGGCGCAACGATCGCGTTGACACTGCCCACCTCATCGAGCTTCGGCGAGTTCTTTTCGATCTACTGGGAAGCGCTTCACAACCAGGGACTGCTGGATCGCGAATCCGACGTGGAGCAGTTGATAACCGAGCTACCCACGGTGACCGAGGTGGAGCAGTTGGCCGAAGATGAAGGACTGCAAGACGTCGAGTCGTGGACGCGGATCGAGGAGTTTGACTTCGAGTCAGGCGAGCAGTTTTTAAATTCTCCGTTAGTGAGCGAGTTTCTGATGCACGAGTGGCTTGCCCTCGTACCTCTTGATGAGAGAGATGGACTCTTCGATGAGATCTCTCGGCTAATCAATGAAGAGAGTCATGAGGCGGAGTTCGCGCTGTCGGTGAAGGCGACTCTGATGGTAGGACGGAAAGCTCCCAGCCATTAGTACACAGATTACACAGAGATGTTCTGTGTCATCTGTGTAATCTGTGTACTAAATGATCTATTCCTTCACTTCCTTGTGTGCCGGTTCCCTTTCGCCCTCCTCGATACCTTCCCTGAAGGCTTTCTTACTTTGGCCAAGGGCTTTCGCCAGTTGTGGGAGTCTGGTGGCGCCAAAAAGTAAAAAGATCACGAGCACGATTACTATAAGCTCCGGGGTTCCGAGTCCGGCGATCGCCAACACTGTTTGACTCATAATTTCCTCTTTCTCAGGGGCAGAGCCGGCCTATGGGTCGGGCAGAGCCCGGCCTATGGGCCAGCTATTCTCGATTGTCCGATTCGTAGAACAGGTACTTCCTCCAAGTCTCGTCCGCTCTACCTAAGTAACGCATGATTTGTCTGTTTACGTGCAGTGAGAACCCGCGAGGTCTGCGTAAAAGATGCATCCCGGATTCTTCGGGAGTCCGGTTGCCCTTTCGGTGGTTGCAACGCTTACAGCAAGCTACCAGATTATCCCATGCGGACTCCCCTCCACGCGAGCGGGGAAGCACATGATCGAGAGTCAACTCTGAGGGCGGATATTGATGGCCGCAATACTGGCAAGTCGAATGGTCGCGCAGCAGAATGTTCTTCCGCGAGAGCGAGCGACGTTCAAAAGGTATGTGAATGTATTCCGTAAGACGAATGACCGAAGGGGCGTGAATGGTGAGTTTTTGCGAATGGAGTATGTGGCCGTTGTGCTCCTCCACTCGCGCCACTCCTTTAAAGATCATCACCACTGCGCGCCTTTCCGTGCAGACGTTGATGGGCTCAAAGGAATTATTCAGGACTAAAACTCTGCCGTTCATCTCGGCTGATATTACGCGAGCGCGGAAGAGGGTGTCAAAATATCTTCATGCCACGGGGCCAGTTGCCCTGGCTATCGTCAGGACACACACGGTTTTAGCGCCGGCCCGGGTGAGGGCTTCCGCACAGGCCGAGACCGTGGCTCCAGTGGTGAAGACGTCGTCGACCAGGAGGATATTCTCGTCCGCAACCAGCCGAGGGTGGCGCACCAGGAACGCTCCGGCAACAGTGTCCTGCCGTCCTTTTGCGTCCAGCCCCGCCCGGTATTTTTCGAAACCGGACACGCGCAAAAGGCTCACTTCGTCGAGCGGCAAATCGAGTGATTTCGAGAGCGCCTGCGCGAGGATCGACGCCTGGTTGAACCCTCGGGTCTTCATCTTCCTGGCGTGCAGCGGCACGGGTATGATCCTTGTCGCGCTATTTACCGGAGGACGCCGAGCGGCGATCGCTAGAAGGGCTTCGACGTGCTGGGCAACATGCGGCTGTCGCTTGAGTAACAGAACTGACTCGCGCAACGCTCCCTCGTAAAGTCCGATCGCGCGTGCAGCAGTAAACGATTGCTGATCGCAACGCCTGCATCTCACCTGACCGGGCGTCGACGAAGTCGCTTCAACCACTGCAGGCACACCACACTTCCAGCAGATAGTTTCCGTGCCTGTAAAGATCGTCGTCGCGTTCCAACACTCTTCACAGACCACTCCGAACTTACGCTTCTCAACACTCTGTCCGCAGATTGTGCATGCTTGTGGGTACGCCAGGGTGAGGAAGGCGTCATAGATCATTTTGTGCTTTTTTGTGGCTAATCTTCCTCGTCGCCTAACAACCCCCGCTCTTGCAGATCCTGGCAGCGAACACAGTGGCGCGCCCACGGCACTGCGTCGAGTCGTTTCTCCGGCAATGCTTCACCACAATGAACACACTTTCCATAACCTGAGGTCTCGATCCGTTCGAGGGCTTCGTCGATCAGATTGAGTAGCTGACGATCGTTGTCAGACATCGAAACCAGCAATTCTTTTGTATAAGCATTCGCCGCCATGTCTGCCGGATCCTGCGTCGCTTCCGCATCCCGCTCGCGACTGTAAAGCTCGGCAGCCTGCACCTGGCCAACCAGGCCTTCGCGACGATCCAATAACTTGTCTCTGAAAACTTTAGTGCGCCTCTTATCCATTATTTGCTTTAGCCCTCCACCCTACTTGATATTAATGATCTGATCATGAATCACCTCTGATATGGCAAACCATGAACGATCGTGTACGCTCGATACAATTGCTCAAACAGCAGTACTCGCGCCATCTCATGCGTAAGCGTCAATCGCGAAAGAGACCAACGCTTGTCGACGCGGGATTTGAAGTCATCTGCCAGGCCATTCGGTCCTCCCAGCACAAACGCGATTTCCTTGATCCCGTTTCCCTCCCAGCTTTGCACCTGCGCAGCCAACTGCTGCGAAGTCCACTGCGTGCCGTCCGGATCCAAGAGCACCGTCATCGAGCCGGGACGCAGCCGGTCTGAGATGCGTTTTGTCTCCTTATCGATGCCCGTCTTGTCAGTGCGGCCAGCGTCTCGCAGTTCAGTGACTTCACAACGCACAAAATGCGAGAGCCGCTCCGAATAATCGTCAATCAGGGCGCGCAACCGGGCGTCTCGAGTCTTCCCTGTCCAGATGATTCGAAACCGCATCTCACTAACTGAGCTGGTAGCGCGCGATCTTCTCGTACAGGTTCTTCCGGCTGATTCCGAGTATGCGCGCGCACTCGGCCTTGTTTCCTCCGGTGGTCGCCAGAACCTCCGCGATGTAAGCCGCTTCCAACTGCGCCAGGCTCTGCGGCCTCTGCTTTCGTTCCTGCGCGTTCACCGCGGCTTTCAACCCCGCGGGCAAATCCGTCGCTTCGAGTCGCTTTCCCGCAGCCACAATCACCGCGCGCTCGATAACGTTCGCGAGCTCACGCGCATTTCCCGGATAGTCGTAAGCCTGAAGAACGGCGAGCGCTTCCGGCGATACGCGCAGAGTGTTTCTTCCATGCTTGGCGGCATAATGCTTCAGGAAATGGTGAATCAGTTTTGAAAGATCATCTTTGCGCTGACGCAATGGCGGCACGCGAATATTAATTACGTTCAGACGGTAAAAAAGGTCTTCTCTAAAGCGACCGACTTTCACCGCCTCTTCCAAATCCACATTCGTCAGGGCAATCAGACGAGCGTCGAGCTTGATCGTCTTGCGCCCGCCCAGCCTCTCGAACTCGCGAGTTTCGATCACGCGTAGCAACTTCGCCTGCGCGTCGTTTGAAAGATGCGCGATTTCATCCAGCACGATCGTGCCTTTTTGCGCCGCCTCGAAGCGCCCGGCCTTCGCTTCAGTCGCGCCCGTGAACGCCCCGCGCTCGTAACCAAACAGCTCGGCTTCGAGCAGCTCCGCGGGAAGCGTCGCGCAATCTATTTTTACGAACGGCTGCGAAGCGCGACGTGACCTGGAGTGAATGAAAGACGCAAGCAGATCCTTTCCCGCTCCAGTCTCGCCCGTGATCAGGACGTTCGCATCCGTTGAACTCACGCGCTCGGCGAGACCAACCGCCTCGCGCATTCCGGGAGAGCGCGCAAATAGTTCGATCACGATTCTCTTCTCAAAGAGCTCGCAGTATCAGTGCTGAATTCGGGGGGCAACTCAACGCGTTTCGACTCGCGCCACAGGCGTTCGAGGTCATAAAACTTACGTGCCTTCTGCTCGAACACGTGCACCACGAAGTCGCCGTAGTCCAGGAGAATCCACTCGGCGGTCTTGTAGCCTTCGACACGCGCGGCCGCGTGACCCGCCTTCTTTAGAGTCTCGTAAATCTCGTCGGAGATCGCCTGCACCTGGCGTTCGTTTGCGCCACTCACGATCACGAAATAATCGGTGAAGCTCGAAATCTCACGCAGATCCAAAACCACCGGCTCGATTGCTTTCTTCTCGCTCGCAGCATGAAGAGTAGCCAGCACACGTTCGTCGAGGGCTTCAGCAACAGGCTGAGCCTTCGTTCGGACGCTGGGCTGCGGATTCAACGACTGTTCTTTAACTGTTGAGTTTTGCTTCATTCAATTCTCGATAAATCTGGTACTTCCTTATGTACTCGAGCACTGGTCCAGGCAGCAGCCCGGCCAACTCCTCATAGCGTCCCTCGCTCGCCATTCTCCTGATGTTCGTCGCCGAAACGTCCATCATCACTGCGTCAGTAAAAACGACGCGCTCGGCGCCCGCGTGCGAGTTCGACGGTTCGTAGCCCGGCCGTGTAACGACGATGTGATTGATCATCGTCAACAACCGTTCCCAATCGCGCCAGGTCGTGATCTCGGACCACGAGTCGGCGCCCATTATGAAAAAGAGCTCGTTCGAGTCGCCCAGCTCGCGCTGAAAATGCTCGACCGTGTCCACCGTATAACGTCGATCCGGAGCGTCAAGCTCGAAAGTCGAAATTACCAACTGCGGATCGGCTTGCGTCGCCAGCGCCAGCATCGCGTAACGATGTATCGGCTCGGTTACAGGACGCCCAACCTTGTGCGGCGCCACCTGCGCTGGAATAAAAATTACTGTCTCAATCTCAAAAGCTACAGACACCCTGCGTGCAATTTCGAGATGGCCTATATGAACCGGATCGAACGTCCCGCCGTACAAAGCTATTCGCTTTTGTGCACGCATCTTCTACCAAGCCAATTCGACCGTATCCGTCTTGTTGCTCTCCGCGTTCAACTCTTGCAGCTTCGCCGCTACTGCGTTAATCAGCTCGCGCACGCCCTCGCCGGTCGCGGAAGAGATCGCAAAAAACGGTTTCGCGTCTTCGAGTGCACGCTGCCTGAGTGAATCCAGTCGCGGCGGTTCGTCGAGCGCGTCAATCTTGGTTGCGACGACAAATTGCGGCCGCGTAGCCAAATCCTGATTGTAAGAAGCCAGCTCGTGATTGACGGTTTCGTAGTCACTCACAGCATCACGGCCCGACACCGAAGAAACATCCACCAAATGCAGCAACAACTTCGTGCGCTCAATGTGCCGCAGAAACCGATCGCCAAGACCGGCGCCCGTGTGTGCGCCTTCAATCAGTCCGGGTATATCGGCGATGACGAAGGTGCGAAAGTCTCCCAGGTCAACAACGCCCAAATGCGGTTCCAACGTAGTGAATGGATAATCGGCGATCTTCGGTCGTGCGGCAGAAACAGTTGAGATGAACGTCGACTTTCCCGCATTTGGGAACCCGACTAAACCGACGTCGGCGAGCAACTTCAATTCGAGTTGCAGGTCGCGCTCTTCTCCAGTGCCTCCGCTTTGATGGTAACGAGGCGCGCGATTCGTTGACGACGTGAAGTGCGAGTTTCCAAATCCGCCACGACCGCCACGCGCCGCCAGCCAGCGATCGCCGTCGTGACTGAGATCGTGAAGGAGATCTTCGGTCGTTGCGTCAAAGATCTGTGTTCCCACGGGAACGCGAACAATTAGATCGTCGCCATTGCGTCCAGATCTATTAGCACCTTCGCCATGCGAGCCACGCTCGGCAGTGTGCTGCGGGTTGTAACGCAGGTGCAGCAGCGTGTTGAGCGAACTGTCCGCAACGAGGATCACGTCTCCGCCGCGCCCACCATCTCCGCCTGATGGGCCACCACGGGGAACAAACTTCTCGCGCCGGAAAGCAGTAACACCGTTACCTCCATCACCCCCGTGCACGTGAATCTTGGCGCGATCAATAAACATCCTAAATTGAAAGCGACGCCCGGGCGCGCATTGTTGCTGCTCAGGCGTCGCGAACTTGCAAGGATTCGTAGCTAAGCAGCAGTTTGCTCCGCTGGGTAAACGCTGACGAACTTGCCCGATCGTCCTTTGTCTTCGAATTTCACGATCCCATCAATCAGGGCAAACAGCGTATCGTCTTTGCCGCGGCCCACGTTCGTTCCGGGTTTCCACTTGGTGCCACGCTGGCGCGCAATGATGTTGCCGCCGAGCACTCTTTCACCGCCGAACTTCTTCAGGCCCAGTCGCTGGGACTGCGAGTCGCGACCATTACGTGATGAGCCAACGCCCTTTTTGTGTGCCATTGTCTTTACCCTATCGAATCAATCTTCAGTGTCGTGTAGCTCTGACGGTGACCGCGCGTGCGTTTGTACTGTTTGCGGCGCTTCTTCTTGAAGACGACGATCTTCTGATCGCGGCCATGCTCAACCACCGTCGCCGAGATTTTTCCGTCGCCGGAACCTGAACTCAACAACGCTTCGACCTCGATCGAACTCCCGGCCTCTGCCTCGAGTGAAGGCACACGAATCGTTTGGCCTTCTTCAACCAGGAACTGTTTTCCACCGGCTCTGATAATTGCGTGTGACATCCTAATCACCTCACAGAAAAGTCGGATATTATAGGGCACCGTTAACCCCGCAGCAACCGTTGACAGGATTTACCGGATTTTCGGGATCAATATGTAATCCTGAAAAATCCGGTAAATCCTGTCCGCTATACGACCGCCACTTTGCGCCCGTTTCGGGCCAGAAAATACTCCATGAAATCGGTCCCGATGTCCCCGGCCCGGAACCGCGGGTCGTCCATGATCTTCAAATGCAGCGGGATCGTCGTCTGGATCCCTTCGATCACCATCATCTCCAACGCCCGCTTCATCCGCGCGATCGCCAGTTCACGCGTACGATGGTGAACGATCACCTTCGCAATAAGCGAATCGTAGAAAGGCGTTACCCGGTAACCCGAATACACAAACGTGTCGACGCGGACACCCGGACCGCCAGGTAAATTGAACGCCGAGATAACACCGGGCGACGGAGCGAAAGTCTCTGGATTCTCTGCATTGATGCGGCATTCGATCGCGTGCCCAACCATCAGCAGTTCATCCTGCGCGTAACCGAGCGGCTCACCTTCGGCAATCCGAATCTGGTTGCGGACGATGTCCGTAAGTGTGACCATCTCCGTCACCGGATGCTCCACCTGGATGCGCGTGTTCATCTCCATGAAGTAGTAGTTTCCGTGCACATCCAGCAGAAACTCGACTGTTCCGGCGCTCGAATAACCCAGCTTCTTACATGCAGCAACGGCGGCTTCACCCATGCTCCGGCGTAACTCCGGCGACAGCACGGTCGACGGCGCCTCTTCCATCAACTTCTGGTGCCGGCGCTGAATGGAACACTCGCGCTCTCCGAGATACGTGCACTCGCCAAACTCATCTGCGAGCACCTGGATCTCGATGTGCCGCGGTTTCTCGACGTAGCGCTCGATGTAGACGCTGCCGTCGTTGAAGGCTGCCGCAGCTTCGGTCGAGGCAGTGTCGAGTGCTTTCCCTAACTCCTGCTCGGAACGAACGATGCGCATGCCACGACCGCCGCCGCCAGCGGACGCTTTGACGATCACCGGATAACCGATATCTCGCGCCACCTTCCGGCCTTCTTCCTCGGAAGTAACACCGCCGGGACTTCCCGGTACGATCGGCAACCCGGCCTCGTGCATGACGCGCCGCGCTTCGATCTTGTCGCCCATCAGACGAATCACATTCGCGCGTGGTCCAATAAACTTGATGTTGCACGCGTCACAGATCTCTGCGAAATAAGGCGACTCGGCGAGGAACCCATAACCGGGATGAATCGCATCGACGTTAAAAATCTCCGCCGTGCTTATGATCGCGGGAATGTTGAGATAACTCTGTGCGGAGGGCGCTGGTCCAATGCATGCAGCTTCGTCGGCGAAACGGACATGCAACGAGTCGCGATCTACGTCGCTGTGAATCGCGACCGTCCTGATGCCCATCTCCTTGCAAGTCCAGATGATGCGACAAGCGATCTCGCCACGATTGGCGATCAGGATCTTCTTGAACTTGCGTGGATTAAAAGCCATCAAAAAACCTCGCCAACAAAAAGGCACAAAAAGCACAAATGAAGAATTTCTCCTCTTGTGCTTTTTGTGCCTTATAGTGGCTTAATTCCGAAAAGCGGCTGGCCGTATTCCACCGGCTGCCCGTTCTCGACGTAAATCTTTACTACTTCACCAGTCGCCTCTGCCTGAATCTCGTTCATGAGTTTCATGGCTTCGATAATACAAACAACCGTGTCGTGCTCGATGTTGCTTCCGATCTTCACAAACGGATCTGCATTGGGAGACGGTGACCGGTAAAACGTTCCGACGATTGGTGACGGAATAGTCTGTAAATCCTGATCCGGAGAAGTCTCCGTTGCCGGTGCTGCCGAATGCGCCGGAGCCGCTGCGGGCGCCGGTTGGGGAACAGGAGCGGGGGCAGGTGCAGGCATCTCCGCATGTTGAGCGGATCCAGTTGGCAAATCGCGACGCAGGCGAACGCGAAACGCTTCCCCTTCGATCTCGAGCTCAGTAAGCCCATTGTCACTCATCAGGGCTATGAGTTCGCGAACCTCATCCATGTTCACAGACGCAACAGGATCAGATGGCTCGCGCCGCGAACGACCGCGACGGTTTGGTGGCTTAGATTGTTCTTCGGGTGCTGCCATTTACTAAGCCACAAAAAAACACAAAAGCCATGCCAGCTTTTGTGCTTCCTTGTGGCTCCTTTTTTACTCTTCGGTGGCTTCTGCTTCCGTCGCAGCCTCAGTCGCAGCCTCAGTTTCTTTCGCTTTGCCGCGGCCTCTCTTCTTCTTCGAAGCTGCACTCTTGCGCTTCTTCTCGGCTTCAAGGGCTTCAACTTCCCTGGGATTGCCGACGAGCTCGATGATCGCGAGTTCCGCACGGTCGCCGTCTCGATGGCCCAGCTTCAGGATCCGCGTGTAACCACCGGGCCGATCCTTGTAGCGGTCGCCGAGCTCGTTGAAGAGCCGTCGCAGCGCCGCGACTCCGGCCGTCCTCTCCGGCCTGAGCTGTCCGCGCTTACCCGTCATCTCGCTGACGGTCGTGTTGCCGGCGTGAAAGAAGCCGGCCGCTTGTCGCCGCAGGTGCAACGCACGCGGGTCTGCACCGTCGTCAGCAAAATTGCGAGCGCGGCGCGACAACGTAATCGCTCGTTCGACGAAGGGGCGCAATTCCTTTGCCTTCGGCAAAGTGGTGACAATGCGCTCCTCACGCGAGTTGATCAGAGAGGTCGCGAGATTGCGCAGCATCGAGTGACGATGCTCGCTCGTGCGACCGAGTTTTCGGTGTGCCTTTAAGTGTCGCATGACTCTAAACTACTGTTCCTCGTCGCCCTCAAAATCGGAAAGATCCGCGCCGTCACGGCCGCCGGTTCCGGGGATCGGATTACCCTGCTCGTCAAACTCCATACCGAAGTCGAGCCCCATGCCGTTCAGAATTTCCTTGATCTCGTTCAGCGACTTTTTGCCGAAATTCTTGGTCGCCAGCATCTCACGCTCGGTGCGCTGGACCAGATCGCGAATGGTCCGGATGTCAGCATTCTTCAGACAGTTGTAAGAACGAACTGACAGTTCCAACTCGTCGACCGATCGATCCAACTGATCGTTGCGCGGCAGCGGCGGGCGCTCCATCTTCGCGTAAGCGTAATCGTCAGTGTCCTCTTCGAAGTTGATGAAGATCGACATGTGGTCCTTGATCAACTTCGCCGCCAGACCGATCGAATCTTCAGGCTTCACGGAACCATCGGTCCATACCTCGATCGTCAGCTTGTCGAATTCAGTGTTCTGACCGAGACGCGCTGCTTCGACGTTGTAATTGACTTTCTTGACAGGCGTGTGCACCGAATCGATCGGAATGTATCCGAGCGACAAGTCTTCATCGAAATTGCGGTCGGCCGAGATGTATCCACGACCACGCTTCAAGCGCATCTCGACTTTCAGAGATCCGCCTTCGCTGACAGTCGCGATGTGAACCGACGGATCGAGAATCTCGACGTCGGCATCAGCCTCGATATCCGCCGCCGTAACCTCGCCCGCTTCTTCCTTGGAGATGCGCAGCGTTTTGGGCTCGCTGCTGTGCAGCTTGAAAGGCACCTGCTTCAGATTGAGGATGACGTCAGTGGCGTCTTCCACCACCCCCTTGATCGATGAGAACTCATGCTCGACGCCTTCAATCTTGACCGCAGTGATAGCGGCGCCTTCAATTGAAGATAGCAGAGCACGTCGCAGCGAATTCCCGACGGTGGTTCCGAAACCTCGCTCGAATGGCTGTGCTGAAAAGCGGCCATACCGTTCCGTCAGAGTCTCCGCGTCTGCCGCCAACCGGCGCGGCATTTGAAATCCCGTCCAAAGATTATTTTGATCCATAGCCATAGCGTTCAGTTCCCTAAAAAAATGCATCAACCAGGTGCGCGGCGTACGCAGCGCCGGCACCGGTTCGGGTGGTTAAACTACTTACTATAAAGTTCGACAATCAACTGCTCGTTGATCGTGCGATCGATGTCGTCGCGAATCGGCAAGCTGACTACGCGCGCAGTCATATCGCCGTTAGCAGAAATCCACGACGGACGTCCACGACCAGACGCAGTTTGCCATGCACCTTCAATGTGAGAGTTTTTCCTGCTCGCCTCTTTCACATTGATCGTGTCGCCAGGCTTCACTTGATAAGAGGGAATATCTACTTTGCGATCGTTTACCTGAATATGACCGTGATTCACGAGTTGTCGCGCCTGCCGGCGTGAGGTCGAAAATCCGGCGCGATAGACCGCGTTATCGAGTCTACGCTCCAGCAGGAACAGAAGATTCTCGCCGGTGATTCCCTTCATCCGGGCGGCGCGTTCGAAGTAGTTTCGGAACTGCCCTTCGAGGATGAAGTAAATGCGCTTGACCTTCTGCTTTTCTCGCAACTGCTGGCCATAACCGACCAGCGCTTTACCGCGTCGCAGCGAGTTGCCATGCTGCCCGGGCGGTTGCGTACCACGTTTCTCAATCGGGCAGGATGGTTTGTAACAACGATCGCCCTTCAAAAACAGCTTTGCGCCTTCGCGACGGCAAAGACGACACACAGCACTTCTATACCTAGCCAATTATTGCCTCCAGTCTGTATTAGACGGAAAAGTTTACAGGTTGTGCCGAAGCACGAACCCTTCATCCTTTGGGTTAATTCATTTGCTTTTTAGCCGCGGATTTCAATCCGTGTAATCTGTGGCTAAACTCTTCTTCGTTTCGGGGGCCGGCAACCATTGTGCGGAATCGGCGTCGTATCGCGAATCGTCATCACTCTGATACCCGCATTCGCAATCGCCCTGATCGCTGACTCGCGACCACCGCCCGGTCCCTTCACACGAACTTCGCACTGGTGCATTCCCGCTTCATGCGCCTTCTTCGCCGCTTCATAAGCCGCCTGCTGCGCTGCGAACGGGGTGCCCTTGCGTGAACCGCGAAAACCACGCGCGCCTGCCGACGATTGCGCGATCAGGTTCCCCTCGAGATCCGTGATCGAGATCATCGTGTTATTGAACGACGCCGCGATATGCACGATGCCGTTGGGAACGTTCTTCTTCTCTTTCTTCCGAAAGACCTTTTTCTTTCCGCCTGCTTTTGCCATAACTTTTCAGTTGACCGATAAACTACTTCTTGCCCGGCGCTTTCTTCTTCGCGATGGTTGCGCGTCGCGGACCTTTACGAGTGCGAGCGTTGGTGTGAGTTCGCTGGCCGCGCACCGGAAGTGCACGACGATGTCGCAAACCACGGTAGCAGCCGATATCCATCAACCGCTTGATGTCCATCTGAACGCGCTTGCGAAGGTCGCCCTCGATCTCGCCCTGCGCTTCCAGGATCGCACGAATCCGGCTCAACTCGTCTTCATTCAGATCTCTTACACGAGTGTCGAGATTGACGCCTGCTTCCTTGAGCACTGAGTTCGAGCGCGAGCGGCCAATACCGTAGATATAAGTCAAACCGATCTCGGCTCTCTTGTTGGGCGGAAGATCTACTCCTGCTACACGTGCCATCGTATTTCTCGCTATCCTTGTCTCTGTTTGTGTTTGGGATTAGGGCAGATCACTCTCACCACGCCCTTGCGATGGATGACCTTGCACTTGTCGCACATCTTCTTTACTGACGCACGGACTTTCATTACGTAACCTCTGTCTTAGCCGATACTATTTATACCGGTATGTGATTCGACCCCGATTAAGATCGTACGGCGAAAGCTCTACCAAAACCCGATCACCTGGAAGAATTCGAATAAAATGCTTGCGCATCTTCCCCGATATGTGCGCAAGCACCTGATGCTGGCTGTCTTCCAACTCGACTCGAAACATAGCGTTAGGCAAAGTCTCCAGCACCTTTGCCATGACTTCTATCGCTTCTTCCTTCGCCATATCCTCTCAGATTGGAGTTTTGACGCTGCCGACAAACTGCGAATAATACCATGCGGCTCTTAGCTTTGCCAAGCCGCGGCGTGGGGTTCCAGCGGCTGCCCGGAGGCGACCAAAGTCAGCACCTCGGGGCCCTCTTCCGTGATGGCTATCGTGTGTTCAGCATGCGCGCTGGGCTTGCCGTCCATCGTCACCACCGTCCATCCATCTGACAAGACCTTCGTAAAATGCGTGCCCTGGTTGACCATCGGCTCGACTGCGAAGACGTAGCCGCTCTTGATCTTCGGCCCCAGCCCCGGGCGGCCATAGTTCGGGATCTGCGGATCTTCGTGCATGCGGCGCCCGATGCCGTGGCCCACGTAGTCGCGAACCACCGAATAGCCGTTCGCTTCCGCATGCTCCTGAACTGCCCACCCGATATCGCCGAGATGGTTCCCGGGGCGACATTTCTGGATCGCACGCTCGAGACATTCCTCTGTAACGCGAATCAGTCTGCGCTTTTCTTCATCGACCTCGCCGACGGGAACCGTAGTCGCCGTGTCTCCAACAAAGCCTTCGAGCGTTACGCCGCAGTCGATCGAAAAAATGTCGCCTTCCTGCAAGGCATACTTCGAAGGAAATCCGTGAACTATCTGTTCGTTGACGGAAGCGCAGATGGAATACGGAAAACCGTTGTAACCTTTGAACGTTGGCAAAGCACCGGCGTCGCGGATCATCTTTTCCGCTTCGCGATCGACTTCAAGCGTCGTGATACCAGGCTTCGAAAGCTCGCGTAGATGCTGCAAGACGAGCCCGACGAGCCTGCCGGCAGCGCGCATCTTTTCGAGTTCTCGTTTTGACTTCCCAATAATCATTTTCTATCCGCGATGATTATAAGTCCGCGTTCATCTGTGGCAACACTATCCGAGCGACATCTTTATAGATCGCTTCCGGTTCTCGCGTTCCATCGACCGTCCGCATCAAGCCGGCGGACTTGTAATACTCGATCAACGGTCGCGTTTGTTCCTCGTACGTGGCCAGCCTGGCCCTGACTGTTTCCGAATTGTCATCCGAACGGTGGACCAACTGCGCCTCGGGATGCAGATCGCAAACGTTGTCATTGCGCGGCGGTTTGAAATACATATTGTAAATCTCGCCACACACGGGGCAGTTTCGCCGGCCCGTCATCCGTCGCTCCAGCATCTCGTGCGGAACATCGATGAGAATCGCAACGATCGTATTGCCCTGCTCCAACGCCAGCGTCTCGAGGCTCGCTGCTTGTGCGGGCGTGCGTGGAAAACCGTCGAGAATGTAACCGTTGCGACAATCGTCCTGCGCGGTTCGCTCTTTAACGAGCCGGATCGTCAACTCGTCCGGCACGAGTTGTCCACGCTCCATAATGTCTCTGAGTTCCTGAGCCAGCGGCGTCTGCGCATGCTTGAGAGCACGAAAGATGTCGCCCGTAGAGATCTGCGGCAAACCGAGACGCTCTTGAAGCAAGCGCGCCTGAGTGCCCTTACCGGCACCAGGCGCGCCCATCAGTACGATGATCTTCGACATAGGAATAATGTTTTCCTCGCGAAGGCGCAAAGGCGCAAAGAAATATGCTCCACTTCTTTGCGCCTTTGCGCCTTTGCGAGGGAACCCACTCTGAACTAGGCTCGACGACCGCGCAGACGGCCTCCACCACCGAGGAAGCCTTCGTAGTTGCGCATGACCAGTTGCGCCTCAATCTGCGAGACTGTGTCCATCGCGACGCCAACGAGGATTAATAACGAGGTTCCGCCAAAGTAGAACTGATAACCCATACCTGTCGGGATCCATGAGAGACCGGGAGTCGTGCTCACCCACGAGTCGAGCCACGGACCGATCAGCGGCAACCGGGCAATCTTGTATCCGCTCAACATGAACTGTGGCACGAACGCGACCAGCGCGAGATAGATCGCGCCGACAGTGGTCAAGCGTGTCAGGATCGAATTGAGATATTCGGCCGTCGCTCTGCCGGGACGAATACCCGGCATGAAACCACCATGCTTGCGAAGATTGTCAGCCACTTCCTCGACGTTGAATACGATTGAAACGTAGAAGAACGTGAAGAAGATAATCAGCGACAGAAAGATCAACTCGTAATACGGATCACCCGGGTGAAAGATCTGGAAGAAGCTGTAAATCTTCGCCCACAAGGTGTTCTGATTAGCCGGATCCGGAGGAAACGCAGCGAAAACACTCTGGGGCATCGACAGCACTGACGACGCAAAGATCACAGGGATCACGCCGCCCATGTTGATCTTCAGCGGCATCGTCGTTTGTTGACCACCGACGACCTGCCGGCCAACGTGACGCTTCGCGTAGCTGACAGGAATCTTCCGGCGCGCCGCTTCCACAAAAACAATGAAAGCGATGATGGCTACCAGTGCGACCAACAGGCCGAACACGCCCAGGATCTCCATCGTGTCGCCACCACGGACGCGGTTGAACACCTGCTGCACGCCTCTCGGCAGACCAATCACGATACCCGCGAAGATCAGTAACGAAATACCATTGCCGACTCCGCGCTCAGTGATCTGCTCGCCGAGCCACATGACAAACATCGTTCCCGTCGTCAGCGTCAGCACAGTGCTGAGCCGGAATCCCCAACCGGGAGCTCCGACGCCGTTGACCTGCAGCCAGTGAGCAACAAATGAGGTCTGCACGGCGGCGAGGATAACGGTGAGATAGCGAGTCCATTGATTGATCTTCTGCCGTCCCATCTCGCCCTCTTCCTGCAACTTCTTCAGTTGCGGAGAGACGACAGTCATGAGCTGCAAAATGATCGAGGCGGTAATGTATGGAGTAACACCTAAAGCGAAGACGGAGATCGTGCGAAAATTGCCGCCCGAGAATAGATCCAGAACGCCGAGCAGCGTCCCGGCAACTTCGCGCCACACTTCAGTCAAACGCGCCGTATTTATGCCCGGCGCAGTCACGTGCGCTCCGAACCGGTAAACGGCAAGCAGACCCAGCGTAAAGAAAATGCGCCGGCGTAGATCCGGCACATTGAACATATTCCTAACTGCGGCGAAAAACTTTTCCATTACCACCCTCCTGGCGGCGATTCCAGGTTAACCTGCAATCTCCACCACTGCACCGCCAGCCTGCTCGATCTTCTGTCGAGCGCTCTTTGTAAACCGATGTGCTGAAACACGCAGCGGCTTCGAAACCTCACCGTTGCCAAGTACCACTACGTCGTGCTTCGCCTTTTTGATCAGACCTCGCTCGTGCAGGACTTCCGGAGTGATCTCCGCGTTTGCATCGAAATGGCGATCCAGCGCCTCGAGACTGATCTCCAGCCATTGCTTTTTGAAGATGTTGGTAAAGCCACGCTTGGGAAGACGTCTGTGCAAGGGCATCTGACCGCCTTCAAATCCGATCTTGCGGGAGTAACCCGAACGAGACTTCTGTCCCTTCTCGCCGCGGCCCGCGGTCTTGCCCAAACCCGAGCCTGGTCCGCGTCCGACTCGTTTCTTCTTGTGAGTCGAACCCTTTGCGGGCCTCAAAGTATTAAGACTAATCGCCATCATGACTCCTTAGCCACAATAAGGCACAAAATGCACACAAAATAATTTGAATCGATCATTTGTAATGTCCAATTCATCTTTTGTGCCTTTTGTGCTTTTTTGTGGCATCTCTTCTCTTGTGCCTTTTTGTGGCCCTACTCGACGATGCGCAGCAAGTGTGGCACCTTCGCGACTGCGCCGCGCATCGACTCGTTGTCCGGACGCTCGACTATCTGGTTCAGCTTTCGCAGACCGAGACTGTGCACGATCGTTTTATGCGTTTTTGGGGAGGCGATATAGCTTCGATAGTACTGGATACGAATCTTCGCCTGCGCTTCCTGGTTTGTATTCGCTCTACGTGGCATAACTTACATCTCGTCAACTTGTTTACCGCGCAAACGCGCCAACTCCATCGGATCTTTCATCCGCAACAGAGCATCGAATGTGGCACGCACGACGTTGTGCGGGTTGGTCGAGCCAAGCACCTTCGTGCGCACATCTCTGACGCCCACAGCCTGCATTACCGCACGCACCGCGCCGCCCGCGATAACGCCCGTACCCTCCGAAGCGGGCTTCACCAGCACACGACCCGCGCCGTACTCACCGATTAACTGGTGCGGCAGAGTGTTGTTGATGAGCGGAACGCGAATCAGATTCTTCTTCGCGGCCTCGACACCTTTCTTGATCGCAAGGGGCACTTCACGCGCCTTGCCGGTTCCAAACCCGACGTGTCCGCCCTCATCGCCTACGACTACGAGCGCCGCAAACGAAAGGTTCTTGCCGCCTTTAACGACCTTGGTCACGCGGTTGATGGAGATCACCTGGTCTTTGAGATCCAGTCCCTGCGCGGGAATGCGTTGCTTCGGTTGTCTCATAATCTATTCGTTCTTCTTCTTCTTTGACTTCTTCTCGGCCGGCTCCGGTTTCGCTTCGGGCTCCGGGTCAGGTTCAGGTTCCGCGACCGCTTCGTTCTTGTTCAAACCAGCGGCGCGCGCTGCGTCGGTCAAGGCCTTCACGCGGCCGTGATAAAGATAACCACCGCGATCGAAAACCACCTGCTCGATGCCTTTCGCGATCGCGCGTTCCGCGATTACCTGACCGATGCGCTTGGCCGCGTCGAGATTGCCGCCCGAGTTGCCGCGCAGATCCTTTTCAGTGGTCGAAGCTGAGACCAGCGTCTGTCCGAGCCGATCGTCGATCACCTGCGCGTAGATGTGGTTCAAGCTGCGATAGATCGCGAGCCGCGGTTTCTCGGTGTCGCCTTTTACCTTCCGGCGAATCCGGTGGTGAATTGCAGTGCGAACTTCTGCTCTACTTGTGTTTGCCATAACCTATTATTTACCAGGCGTTACTTACCAGTTTTGCCGGGCTTCAGCTTGATCGGAACATTTGCGTAGCGAATGCCTTTACCTTTGTAAGCATCGGGCTTACGCAGTTTGTGCAGTTCGGCTGCGACCTGGCCCAGCTTCTGCTTGTCGTTACTCGTCAACGTCAGAGTTGTCTGGTACTGCTGAATGCTTCCCTTGGTCGTGAGACGCTCGGCTTTGGCGTCGACTTCAGGTGGCAGCGGAAACTCGATCGGATGCGAGTAACCCAGCGACAGAACAATCTTCTTTCCCTGCACGTCGGCCTTGTAACCGACGCCGACCACGTCCATCTGCCTGCTGAAGCCTTCAGTCACGCCGACGATGGCGTTGTTTGCCAGCGCGCGTGCGAGACCGTGCAGCGCCGCCTGTTCGTCAGACGCACGCTCGGCGCGCAACTCCTCGCCCTCGACCTTGAAGCTGATCCCTTCGGGAATCGGAGTCTTCAAAGTACCTTTCGGTCCTTTGACTTCGAGTTCCTGCGCGTGAACGGTGACAGTCACGCCCTTCGGCACCGTGATTACCTTTTTTCCAATTCGTGACATGTTCGTTTACCCAATTAATAAATCTGCGCCAACAGCTCTCCACCGACGTTCTCGCGACGTGCAGTTTTGCCGCTCATCAAACCCCTGGAGGTCGACACGATATTGATGCCGTAGCCGCCGAGCACCTTCGGAATCTCACTCGACCCGACGTACACGCGCCGTCCCGGAGTCGAGATGCGCTGCAAGTGCGTGATTGAAGACGTGCCGCGCGCGTCGTAACGCAGGAAGATCCGCACGGTGCGCTTGAGCCCTTCGCCCTTGATGACGAAGTTGTTGATGTAACCCTCTTCTTTCAGGATTCGGGCAATCTCAAGTTTGAGCTTTGAAGCCGGAATATCAACCCGCGAATGCTTCGCCGCGATGGCGTTGCGGATTCGCGTCAACATATCGGCAATAGGATCAGTCATGTATTAACTCCAGGTTCAATTGCCATTACCAACTCGACTTAACGACACCAGGGATCTGTCCCTGCAGCGCCAACTCGCGAAAACAGATGCGGCACAGGTTGAATTTCCGCAGGTAACCCCGCGGCCGCCCGCAGCGTTTGCATCGAGTGTAAGCGCGCACCGAAAACTTCGGTTTGCGTCCAGCTTTCGCGATTAATGATTTTTTTGCCATATCCGTTATTAATCCGTGTTGTCCGTGGCTAAGTTCTAAACGGCATCCCCAGGCCTTTTAGCAACGCTCGCGCCTGTTCGTCATTTCGGGCAGTCGTCACGATCGAGATATTCATCCCGCGCAGCTTGTCGACCTTGTTGAAATCGATCTCCGGAAAGATCAGTTGCTCGCGTATTCCGATCGTGTAGTTTCCGCGCCCGTCAAACGCCTTCGGCGAAACCCCGCGGAAGTCTCTGACGCGCGGCAGTGCCACCGACACCAGCCGATCGAGAAACTCGTACATCCGGTCGCCGCGCAAAGTGACGACGACGCCGATCGGCATTCCCTGTCGCAACTTGAACGACGCGATCGACTTCTTCGCCTTCGTGACTACCGGCTTCTGGCCGGTGATCGCGCGCAGCTCGTCAGCGGCCGTGTCGAGTATTTTCGC
The DNA here is from genome assembly GCA_035571655.1 of Pyrinomonadaceae bacterium. Lineage (GTDB taxonomy): Bacteria > Acidobacteriota > Blastocatellia > Pyrinomonadales > Pyrinomonadaceae > PSRF01. Next base: position 7,086 of record DATNCH010000175.1, on the reverse strand, counting down.
GTTCGCAATGGCCTCACCCATTCCCATGTTGACCACGATCTTCGCGACGCGCGGCACGCCCATGGGATTGGTGATCCCAAACTCTTTCGCAATCTGCGGCGCGATGTCTTTTTGATATCGCTCTTTTAACCTTGCAGCCATTTCAGATCCTCGAATTCAACTAGTACGCTCTACTTCTCCACCGAGTGACCGCTGGATGCGGCAATGCGCGTCTTCGAACCGTCGCTCTCCTTCAAATACTTCACGCGCGTGGGCTTGCCTGACTGCGGATCGATCAACTGCACGTTGGAGATGTCGATAAAAGATTCCTTGTCCACGATGCCGCCCCCGCGGTTGGCCTGCGGATTCGCTTTCTGGTGACGCTTGATCATTCCGGCGCCTTCCACTTTCACCTTTCCCTTGGCAGGTGAAACTTCCAGCACACGGCCTCGCCTGCCCTTGTCGCGCCCGGCAATAATCACGACCTGATCGTCCTTCTTGATCTTGGAGCGCTTCGTTCCTGTCATCACTTAAATCACCTCCGGCGCGAGCGAAACAATCTTCATGAAGTTCTTGTCGCGCAGCTCGCGCGCTACTGGTCCAAAAACGCGTGTGCCGATCGGAGTTCCATCTTCCTTGATCAGGACCGCTGCATTCTGATCGAACCTTACATACGTTCCATCAGCACGGCGCACTTCCTTACGAGTGCGCACGATAACTGCATCCTGAACGGTGCCTTTTTTAATGGTTCCGTCGGGCGATGCTTCCTTGACCGTTACCTTGATCCGGTCTCCCAGGCTGGCGATCTTTCCGGTGGAACCGCCGATGGGCATGATCATCTCCACACGTCGCGCCCCCGAATTGTCAGCAACCTCGAGCTAGGTTTGCATCTGGATCACTGTCGTTACCTCCGACTATGCGCGAAGCCTACTTCGCAGCCTTTTGAACTATCTCAATCACACGCCAACGCTTGCGCGCCGAAAGTGGACGCGTCTCGACGATCCGCACTTTGTCGCCGATGGTCGCGCCGAGCTCATCGTGGGCCATGAACTTCGACGTGCGACGCACGTAACGACGATATTTGCGGTGACGGACCAGACGGTCTACACGAACCACGACGGTGTTCTGCATCTTGTCAGACGAGACCGTCCCGACTTTCTGCGACCGGTTGGCACGACTCGCGCCGGCCGGCGGGGTTTCCGCATCCATGGCGTTTGCGCTCTCGGTGATGTTTTCTTGATTTTCTGACATTCTTTCTTCCTAACCTGCGCGCTTCTTCCTAACTCTGCGCCTGCTGTTTCGAAATCGTCTGAATCCGCGCCAGCGCTTTCTTCTCCTGGCGAATGCGCTTGACCGCATCGACTTCACCGAGCGCCAGTTTGAAATTCAACCGGAAAAGCGATTCACGCAGTCGTGCTGCTTCGGCACGCAGCTCGTCTTCACCCATCTCGCGATACTTGTCGAGCTCTTCTCTTCGCTTCATTACTAGATCGCGCCCCCTTCCTGATCGGCGCGTGTGACAAACCTGGTCTTGATCGGAAGCTTCTGAGCCGCGAGCCGCATCGCATCGCGCGCTGTCGCCTCGTCGACTCCTTCGATCTCGTAAAGAATGCGTCCCGGCTTGACCACGGCGACCCAGTACTCAGGCGCGCCCTTGCCTTTTCCCATACGCGTTTCAGCGGGCTTCTTCGTCACCGGCTTATCGGGAAACATGCGAATCCAGATCTTGCCGCCGCGCTTGATGTGACGCGTCATCGCGATACGCGCGGCTTCAATTTGCCGGTCAGTGATCCACGCGGGCTCGAGACTCTTCAACCCGTACTCACCGAAGCTGACCTCGCTGCCACGAGTGGCGACGCCAGTCATGCGTCCGCGCATCTGCTTTCGGTGCTTAACTTTCTTCGGCATCAACATAACGTTTCACTCATTTCCGTCCACAAGCACAGACTCTCCGCCCACAAAAGCACAAACTCTCATCCACAAAAAGCACATAACCAGTTAAGGCATTTTTTGTGTGCCTTATGTGCCTTTTTGTGGCCTACTGGTTCTCAGGTCGTGGCCTTCTGCCGTCCGATCCGCCTTCGCGTTCTCTGCGCGTGCGTGGTCGACGCTCGCGTTCACCGGTACGCGTTTCGTTGATCGGATCCGATCCGGTGCCACGCGCCATCGCGGCTTTGGGGTCCATGATCTCGCCACGGTAAATCCAAACCTTGACACCGATCTGGCCAAACGTCGTCTGCGCTTCCGCCAGACCGTAGTCGATATCCGCGCGCAAAGTGTGAAGCGGAAGCTGTCCCTGCAAGTGCCACTCGCTGCGTGCGATCTCAGCACCGTTCAAACGGCCGCTGACCTTCACCTTGATTCCCTGCGCTCCGAATCGCAGCGACTCCTCCACGGCCTTTCTCATCGCACGGCGAAACGCGATGCGCTTCTCGAGCTGTGCGGCGATCTTCTCCGCCTGGAGTTGGGCGTTCAGCTCCGGCTTGTGGATCTCCTGGATCGAGACAAGCACTTCACGCCCGGTCTTCATCGACAGATCGCTCTTGAGCTTGTCGATCTCAGCGCCCTTGCGACCGATGATGATTCCCGGTCGAGACGTGTAGATGATGATCTTCAGGCGATTCGCGGCCCGCTCGATATCGACGTGCGACACGCCGGCGCCTGCAAAACGCTGCTTCAGATCGCGCTTCAACTTCAGATCCTCGAGCAGAAACTCGCCAAACTGCTTTTTGGCAAACCAATGCGAGTGCCAATCCTTGTTGTAGCCGAGTCGAAAACCGTATGGATGAACTTTTTGACCCACAATCTTCTCCAGTGATTATTCTTCCGTCTTAGCCTTCTTCTTCGAAGCCTTCTTTGTCGCAGGCTTCTCAGCGGCGGCTGCTTCAGTCTTCGAAGTCGTGCGTTTCGTACGAGGCGCTGCCGCGGCACCACCACGTTTCCGTCGTTTACTCGCTGCCAGCTTCGCCGGCTTCGCTTCGTCCGCTTCTGCGGGCCTGGTTCCCTTCGCCGCGGGCCTCTCGTCGTTGCTGAGCAGGATCGTTACGTGACAGAAATGTCGCTGCTCGCGATACGCGCGTCCCTGCGGCGCAGGTCTCACGCGACGGCGATTCTTCGTTGGACCACGATCGACGAATGCGGTCCTTACCCAGAGATCGTCCGGGTCGATCGAAATGTTCGCTTTTTCCGCAGCTTCGTTCGCGTTGGCAATCGCCGAACGCATGCACTTCGCGATGCTGCTCGCCGCTCGCTTCTTGGAGAAACGCAAGATCGCCAGCGCCTGGTTAACGTCTTTGCCGCGAATCATATCCACGACCAGCCGGGCCTTCTGCGCCGACCCTCGCAAATATCTAGCACTCGCTGTTGCTTCCATCTCAGAATCCTATCCGTGTTTTAATCAGCGTTCATCCGCGGCTTACTTCGCCGGCGCCGCTGCCGCGACCTTACTGGCCTTCTCGACCTTCGTCCCCGAGTGGCCCTTGAACGTTCGGGTCGGCGCAAACTCGCCGAGCTTGTGGCCCACCATGTTCTCCGTGACATAGATCGGCAGGTGACGTTTGCCGTTGTGGACGCCGAAAGTCAGCCCGACCATGTCGGGAGTGATCGTCGAGCGCCGCGACCAGGTCTTGATCACGGGCGGACGCTGCCCACCAGAGCGAGCCTTCTCGACGGCCTTCACAATACCCTTGTCGATGAACGGTCCTTTTTTAACTGAACGCGCCATTACTTCGTTCTCCGATCCTTCAAGATCATCTTCTGTGTTCGCTTGTTGCTGCGCGTCTTATAGCCGCGAGTGGGCTGGCCCCATGGCGTCACGGGATTCCGGCCGCCTGAAGTCTTGCCCTCGCCACCACCGTGCGGGTGGTCCACGGGATTCATCGCGACGCCACGAACCTTTGGACGCAACCCTTTCCAACGCGACCTGCCGGCTTTACCAAACGAAACGTTCTCGTGCTCAATGTTCCCGACCTGGCCCACAGTTGCTTTACAAACCAAAGGCACTCGCCGCACTTCGCCCGAAGGCATACGCAACTGTGCGTACTCGCCTTCCTTCGCGACCAACTGTGCGAACGTTCCCGCGGAGCGCGCCATCTGGCCACCCTTGCCGGGTCGCAATTCGATGTTGTGAATCTGCGTTCCGAGCGGGATGTTGATCAGAGGCAGCGTGTTCCCCGGAAGAATGTCGGCATCAGCGCCGCTCATGATCGTCTTGCCGACTTCCAGACCGGTCGGAGCGATGATGTAACGCTTCTCGCCGTCGATATAAGTGATCAGCGCGATATGAGCAGATCGATTCGGATCGTACTCAATCTGCGTGACGCGGCCGGGCACGCCGTCCTTGTCGCGCTTGAAGTCGACAATCCGGTAAAACCGCTTGTGACCGCCGCCGCGGCGACGAACCGTAATGCGACCGTCGTTGTTGCGACCCGAAATACGCTTCTTTGGCTCGAGCAGAGACCTCTCGGGAGTCGCCCCAACGGTCAACTCATCGCGCGTGAGATACGTCTGGTAACGTCGCGCTGCTGATGTGGGTGTAAGTTTCTTTATTCCCATCGTGCTAGTCCGGTAATTTTATTAGTCCGCTATATCGCTTCGCCGTAATCGACCGGCTTTTCACCTTGCTTGAGAGTTACGTACGCTTTCTTCCAGGAAGGCTTGCGGCCTTCGAACCGGCCACGCCGTGCCATCTTGCCCATGAAGTTGATCGTGCGCACGTGGTCGACCTTCACCTGAAAAATACTCTCGACCGCCGATTTGATCTCAGGCTTGGTGGCGCGTCGATCGACCCGAAAGCTCAGCAACTGCCGCGTGTCCTGTGACTCTTCCTTGGCGGCCAGCGCCTTCTCTGTGATTACCGGCGACTTGATGATGTCCCAAACTGTTCTCATCGCTAGACCGCCTCCTGGCTAATCTCACCCCGAGTCTCACCCTGAGTCTCACTCTGATTCTCACCCTGCCGCGCGCCGAGCAACTCTTCGAGCTCCGTCGCAGCCGCGCGTGAAAGAACCAACTGGTCGTGATAGAGCAAATCGTAGATGTTCAAACCAAAACTGTTCACGACTTTCGTCTGGCGCAAATTCCTCGCCGACAACATCAGGTTCTCGTTATCGAGAGAATCGACGATCAGCGTCTTGCCGCCCAATCCGAGCTTGTTCAACGACTGCGAAAAATCTTTCGTCTTCGGCTTCTCCAGGTTCCAGCCCTCGACGACAAAAACACTTCCCTCGCGAACACGCTCCGAAAGCGCCGAACGCAATGCCCCCTGGCGCATCTTGCGCGGCATGTTGTAGGACCAGTCACGCGGCTGTGGTCCATGCGCGTTGCCGCCGCCTTTCCAGAGCGGTGAACGCAGCGACGCGATGCGAGCGCGGCCCGTCCCTTTTTGTTTCCAGAGCTTTCGGCCGGCGCCCGAGACGTCTCCACGAGTCTTGGTCGCGGACGAGCCCTGCCGCGCATTCGCCATAAAATTTCGCACGGCCGCATGGATCAAACCTTCATTGAGAGGCGCGCCAAAAACCGCGTCTGACAGCTCTACCTCGCCAACCTCTTCATTCTCGATATTGCGCACCTTGACTGTCGGCATATATCTCTCCGTACTACTTCTTCCTTGGCTTCACAATCTTCGTCGTTTTGCGAACCACCACTACGCTGCCGTTCGCTCCGGGCACCGCGCCACGAATCATCAGCAGGTTGTTTTCGGCGTCGACTCGGGCGACCGTCAGTCCCTTCACAGTGATGCGCGCGTCGCCCATGTGACCCGACGATCTGTTTCCTTTGACGACTCGCGACGGATAGGCCGAAGCACCGATCGAGCCCGGCGCGCGGACATTCATAGATCCATGCGATTCCGGGCCGCGATTGAAGTGGTGACGCTTGACCGTACCCGCGAAACCACGACCTTTCGAACGCCCAATCACGTCGACCATCTCGCCGTCCGTAAACTGATCGACAAGAATTTTGTCGCCGACGTTTGTGCCGTCGCTCGAGTCGAGCAGACGAAACTCCTTCAAGATCCGGGTGGGCGGAATGCCGCCGCCGGTCTTCTCGAAGTGCCCGCGCATCGGCTTCGTGACGTTCTTCAACTTCAGCGGTCTCTCGTCAACGAGCCCGAGCTGCACGGCGTCGTAACCGTCTGGACCAGCAGCACTTTTCTTTTGCACGACGACACATGGGCCGGCTTTGATCACAGTCACTGGCGTGACTGAGCCGTCCGGCGCAAAGATCTGCGTCATGCCGATTTTTCTTCCGATGATCCCGTTAATCATTTTGCTAATCCTGTGAAATAGGACCTATAGGACACATAGGTCATATAGAACCTATCGCTCTCTATTGCCGGCCGAAAGCCTTGATCTCGACGTCAACGCCGGCAGGAAGATCCAGCTTCATCAGCGCATCGACCGTCTGCGGTGTCGGATCGAGAATGTCCATCAGTCGCTTGTGCGTGCGAATCTCGAACTGCTCACGCGACTTCTTGTCGACGTGTGGCGAGCGCAACACGGTCCACTTGTTCTTCACCGTGGGTAAAGGAATCGGACCAGCGACGCGAGCACCGGTGCGTTTTGCAGTCTCGACGATTTCCGTCGTCGACTGGTCCAGCACGCGGTGGTCGTAAGCTTTCAGGCGAATTCTGATTTTTTCGTTCATAGGAAAATATAGGTCAAGCTCTATTCAATAACGTCCGACACCGTTCCGGCGCCCACCGTGCGACCACCTTCGCGAATCGCGAACCGCAGTCCCTTCTCCATCGCGATCGGCGCGATCAACTCGATCTCCATCGCCACGTTGTCGCCCGGCATCACCATCTCCACCCCTTCCGGCAGCGTCGCCACTCCCGTCACGTCCGTGGTCCGGAAATAAAACTGCGGCCGGTAGCCACTGAAGAACGGCGTGTGACGGCCCCCTTCTTCCTTTGTCAGCACATACGCTTCCGCTTTGAACTTCGTGTGCGGCGTGATGCTGCCCGGCTTCGCGATCACCTGCCCGCGTTCAATGTCCTTGCGCTCCACTCCGCGCAGCAGCAAGCCCACATTGTCGCCGGCCATGCCTTCGTCGAGCAGCTTCTTGAACATTTCCACGCCCGTGACCACCGTCTTCAACGTCGGCCGG